>DATMAC010000244.1:0-8452 GCA_035573655.1 Thermoflexus sp. | reverse complement strand
GAAGGCGCGCGGCTCGGCCCCCAAAGCCCCCAGAAGGAAACCCCAGATACCCGTATGGGCGTGGCGTGAGAAGGGCGGAATCGTTACGTGCATATTTTTCAGACACTCTCTCAGCGCTGACAGAACGGACAGAAGTAGGCGCTGCGGCCCTGAAGGACCTGACGGGCGATCGGTGTCCCACACCGGAAGCAGGGCCGGCCTGCTCGCCCGTAGACCCGTAGGTAACGCTGATGTTCCCCGCTTCCTCCTTCCGGCCGGCGATACCACTGGATGGTGGTCCCATGATGGCGCAGGCCGGCGAGGAGGGCATCCCGGATGCCTTTCCACAAGCGCCGGATCTCTCCCTCGGTGAGGGAGGCCGCCGATCGCAGCGGATGCAGACGCGCCCGCCAGAGCGCCTCGTCAGCGTAAATGTTCCCGATCCCGGCGATGATCGATTGGTCCAGAAGTAAGGCCTTTAAACGCCCCCGGCGGCCGGCGAGCTGTTGGGCGAGATCCCGGGGGCGGAATTGGGGATCCAGCGGCTCCGGGCCCAGGTTCCGGAAGATTCCCTCAGGATCCGCCACCCAATACAGGCGGCCGAACTTCCGAAGGTCATGGAACCGCAGGATCCGGCCGTCGTCCAGAACGAAATCGGCCCGCGCGTGAGGATCCGGCTCCGGGGTCGGAAGCAGGAAGAGGCGGCCGGTCATTTTGAGATGGACCAGCCATGCGCCCTCGTCCAGGACGAACCAGAGGAATTTCCCGCGCCGGCGGATCTCCTGGATCGTTCGCCCCCTCATCCGCTGGATGAACGCGCGGGGGGAGGGCGTGGCGACGCTTCCCGGCCAGTGCAGCGTCACCCGTTCGATCCGGCGGCCCGCCAGATGGGGCCGCAGCTCTCGAACCAACGTCTCGACTTCGGGGAGCTCCGGCATCGTCCGCTCCTACTCCTGCAGCAGATCCTTCAGGAACCGGATGGGCTCTCCGATCCCTTGAGCCTTGGCCCGTTCATACACCAAAGCCGCGACAGCGATATCCTCCAGGGCGATCCCCAGGGACTTGAACAGAGTGATCTGGTCCGCGTGGAGGCGGCGAACACGACCGGCCACCACGTCTTTCAACTCGTAGATTCGCCCCCATTGGAGCCGCCCCCGCTCCAGCGGCTCCAGGAAGTCCCCCGCCTCGATTCTCCCTTGGTCCCGATCGTCGATCACGATCAGATCCGCCCGGGCCACAGCTTCCTCGTCCAGCTCCCGGCGGATCAGTGCGTTGGAGCCGGCGGCGTTGATGTGCACCCCCGGGCGCAGCCAAGCACCTCGGAGAACCGGCTCCCGCGCGGAGGTGATGGTGATCAGGATATCAGCCCCCTCGGCCGCAGCCTCCGGTTGATCCACGGCCCGTACCGGGATGCCGAGGGCTTCCGTCATACGGCGGGCGAACGCCTCTCGATGCTCCTGAGTGGGACTATAAACCCGGACCTCCTCGACGGCGCGGACGGCACATACCGCCATCAACTGGGTCGCGGCCTGACGCCCTGTCCCATACATCCCAACGATTCGGGCATCCGAGCGGGCGAGATAGCGGGTGGCCAAGCCGGTGGCCGCCCCTGTCCGCAGACGGCCGAGCATATCGGCCTCCAGCAGAGCCACCAGCTCCCCGCTTTCGCTGTCAAACAGCAACACAACAAAGCGGGTCTGTCCGCTGACCGTGGTGTACGCTTTCAGGCCCACGTAGCCAACCCCGGGGCCTCCGGCAGCCATCACGTGGAGAGCCCCGCGGGGCCAGCGGACGCGTGAGCGGGCCACATTGGCGACCCGGCCTTCCGCGCTCAGGCGGAAGGCTCGCTCCAGCGCCTCGATGGCGTCGGAGATCGATAGCAACGCGCGCACATCGTCTTCGCGCAGCAAGATCGGCATTTCAGGGCCTCCATTGCTGAAATTAAAACTTAGAGAGTGTCTGAAAATTTACTCTGGCTGTAAGTGGGGAAGGGCCCCACCCCCCTTTCTCCTCCCTCCCCACGGCCCAAAGGGCCGTGGGGAGGGAGGAGAAAAACATATTTTTGGGGCCGGGGCGCGCGCCGAAGGCGCGCCCCGGCCCCAAAAGCCTCCAGAAGGAAACCCCGGATACCCGGTATGGGCGTGGTGTGAGAAGGGCGGAATGGTTACATGGCTTCCTGCATATTTTTCAGACACCCTCTTAGGAGTTACGCCGTTCAGGGCTCGCGAGGGAAGGCGGAAGGGTCCCCACCTCCTATATCCCCCTTCCCACGGCCTTTCGGGCCGTGAAAAGGGGGAGAAAAGATATCTTGGGGCTGGGCCGCGCGCCGAAGGCGCGCGGCTCGGCCTCCAAAGCCCCCAGGAGGAAACCCCGTATATCCGTATGGGCGTTGCGTGAGAATGGCCGAATCGTTGCCGTAAACTTTATGATTATGAAGCAAGCGATCCTGGTTGAGGAGCCCATCGCGTGCGCTCGGATGCCGCTCGGGTTCGAATCGCCCTGAACGCGCAGTTGCTGGCCGGCGAGGCGTCTTATCGGAGCGCCGGGATCCATCGCTATATCTATGAGGTCCTGCGGCGCTTGCCCCAGCGAGCGCCATGGATCGCTTTCACAGCGTTCATTGGACCGCGTTCCTCTCCTCCGGATGCGCCGGGGATCCGCTGGGTTCGCACGCGCTGGCCAACCCATCAGCCGCTGATCCGTATCCTGTGGGAACAGCTGGCCTTCCCGCTTCTCCTCGCCCGGGGGGATTGGGATCTGCTTCATGCCATGGCCTTTGTGGCACCGCTGGCCCTCCGCCTGCCGGTGGTGGTCACCGTATATGATTTAAGCTTCGTTCGATATCCGCAAGCCTTTCGGCTGGGGAACCGGGCCTATCTGCGCTTGTTCACCCGCCTCACCTGCCAGCGCGCGGCGGGGATCCTGACGATCTCCCAAGCGGCCCGGGAGGATTTGATCCGCCTCTGGGGGCTTCCTCCGGAACGGGTGGCGGTGGCCTATCCCGGGGTCGATCCCCGCTTCCGCCCGCTGCCGTTGGAGGAGGTGGCCGCGTTCCGGGCCCGCTATGGCCTGCCGGATCCGTTTATCCTCTACGTAGGAACGCTGGAGCCGCGGAAGAACCTGGAGGTCCTGCTGGAGGCCGTCGCCCGTTTGACCCCGCCGGTGCCGCTGATCCTCGTGGGGGGGAAGGGTTGGAAGCCCGCCTTCCTCCCGCGGTTGTGGGACCTGGAGCGGGAGGGTCGGGCGCGCTGGATCGGATTCGTACCGGATGCCGAGCTTCCGCTGTGGTATAATGCGGCCACCCTTTTCGTCTATCCCTCTCGGTATGAAGGGTTCGGGATGCCTCCGCTGGAGGCGATGGCCTGTGGGACTCCCGTGATCGCCGCCCGGGCGTCCTCCCTTCCGGAAGTCGTTGGGGAGGCGGGTCTGCTGATCGATCCTGGAGATGTCGAAGGCTGGGTGGAGGGGATCCGTTCCCTATTGCGCGATGCGGAGCTTCGGGAAACGCTGCGGGCCCGGGGGTTAGCACGCGCCCGTCAATTCACTTGGGAAGCCACCGCAGAGGCCACGGTGGCGCTTTATAATAAAATCACGCGACGGTTGTAGGGGCACCCCTGTGGGTGCCTGAAAGGGCAGGCACAAGGCCTGCCCCTACAAAAGGCATCCATGCCCTGTTGTAGGGGCACCCCTTGTGGGTGCCTCAGGGACAGCCGCGAGGTCGGCCTCTATTCAAGGCATTCACATCCTGTTGTGGGGACATCCCTTATGGGCGCCTTGAGGGGCAGGTACAAGGCCTGCCCCTACACCAAGGGCATCCATGCCCTGATCGAAGGGATTCCGTATCCATGATGGACCGAAGGATCCCATGGTGGTGGCGGTGGCTTCGCATCGGCCTGGATCTGGTCGTGATCCAGGCCGCCTTCGTGTTGGCTTATCTGATGCGCTACCGGTGGGAATGGTTCCGCGAAATCACTTTCGATGCTCCGTTTTCCGCTTATATCCCCTTCCAGATCGCCTGGACCATCCTCCTCCTGCTGTTGTTCCGCCTGGACCGGGTGTATCCCCCGCGGATGGGGGCGCCGTGGCTGGAGGAGATGTATCGCATCCTCAACGCGGTGGCCAAGAGCACCCTGGTGCTGATGGCCGTGGTGTTCTTCTCCCAGTCTCTCTTCTATTCCCGGTTGATGTTCCTCGAGGCCGCTCTGCTGGTGGTCTTGTTGCTGGGGGTTCTGCGCTTCCTGGAGAGCCGGGCGGAGCGGATGCTGCGCCGGCGGGGCATCGGGGTGGTGCGGGCCTTGATCGTGGGGGCGGGGGATTTAGGAAGAGCGGTGATGCGGGCGGCCCTGGCCCGGCCGGAGCTGGGATATCGAATCATCGGCTTTGTGGACGACGATCCGGAGAAGGCCCACACCGACATCGGCCCGTTTCGCGCCCACGGCACCCTGGACGATTTGCCCAGGGTTCTGCGGGAAACCCCGGTGGATGAAGTCATCATCACCCTGCCGATGGTTTTCTATGATCGGATCCAAGAGGCCGTCCAGCATTGCGAAGCGCGTGGGGTCTCTGTGCGGATTGTCCCGGATCCTTTCCAGCTCACCCTGAGCCGCCTCGACGTGCAGGATCTGGATGGGATCCCGTTGATCGGGGTGCGGGAGGTGCGGTTCTCCCCGGGGCAGTTCCGCATCAAGCGGGCGATGGATTTGATCTTGGCCTCGCTGTTGCTTCTGGTTTCGGCGCCGCTGATGGCCCTCATCGCCCTGGCGATCAAGCTGGACTCCCCCGGCCCGGTCATCTTTCGGCAGACGCGGGTGGGAAAGGACGGACGATTGTTCACGATGTATAAATTCCGGACCATGCGAGTGGGCGCGGAGCAGGAACAGGAGCGGTTACGGGCGTTGAACGAGGCCAGCGGCCCGCTCTTTAAGATCCGGAACGATCCGCGGGTCACGCGGGTCGGTCGGATCCTGCGCCGGCTGAGCTTGGACGAGCTGCCCCAGCTGTTCAATGTGCTGAAAGGGGAGATGAGCCTGGTCGGGCCGCGCCCGCCGGTTCCCTCGGAGGTGGAGGCCTACAAGCCTTGGCAGCGCCAGCGCTTGGCCGCAGTCCCCGGCATGACCGGGCTGTGGCAGATCTCCGGGCGCAGTGATCTCACCTTCGATGAGATGTGCCTGCTGGACATCTATTACATCGAGAACTGGTCGCCGCTGTTGGATCTGGAGATCATGCTCCGCACCATTCCCTTAATCGTCACAGGGAAAGGGGCGTATTAACGCGGAACGGCTTTTACTCCGAATATGCGGCGGAGGGAGCGGATGACCTCTCCCCACGGCCCGAAGGGCCGCGGGGAGAAAAAACTTTCGGGGGCTGGGCCGAGGGCCAAAGGTCCCCGGCCCAGCCCCCGAAACCCCATAGGTTAGGTGATGAACCGCATTAGAATCCCTCGAGTCGACTGAGGTCAGCGATTCCGTTCGCGAGATCCGCGACGGCGCGGAGGAGGGCCAGACGGTTGCGGCGGATCGCTTCCTCTTCATGCATCACCAGCACCTCCTCGAAGAACCGATCGATCACCGGCGCCAGGCGCTCCAGCGCTGACACGAGGTCTTCCACCGGGCGATCCGGTCGCACCCGATCCCGGACCTCTTGCACGGCCTTCCACAGGGTCCGCTCCGCCTCGGTCTGGAAGCGCGTTGGATCTACCTCCGGGGCGGGAAAGCTTCCCTCGCTTTCGGCCTTGCGCAGGATCCGCACGCACCGGCTGTAGGAAGCGAGCAGCCGCGCCCAATCCGGCCGTTGCACGGCCTGTTGAAGCGCTGCGGCCGTCTCCGCTGCCTGAGCGGGATTGTCGCCCCGGGCGGCGAGGGCCGCCTCGACCACGTCGTAGCGATATCCCGCCTCCTGAAGGGCTGCCCGTTGCCGGCCGATCAAGAACGCGCGAACCTCCTCCACCGTTTCCGAGCTCACCGGAACCGGCTGGACGGCGGCCGCCGCGGCGATGGCTTTCGCGAGGGAGAACGACAGACGATGGGCGGTGAGGATCTGGACCAGGCCGGCGGCCGCCCGGCGCAGGCCGTAGGGGTCCGCCGAGCCTGTGGGTGCCAGCCCGACGGCGAACAGGCCCACCAGGGAATCCAAACGATCGGCGATCCCCAGGGCGATCCCCGGCCGGGTTTGCGGCAGGGCGTCCCCGGCGAAGCGTGGGAGATAATGCTCGAAGATCGCGACGGCCACAGCCTCTGGCTCACCGCACTTCCGGGCGTATTCCTGCCCCATTACGCCTTGAAGCTCGGTGAACTCGATCACCATCTGGGTGGCGAGGTCTGCCTTGCACAGGTGAGCCGCCCGGGCCAGGACGCGCATCTCTTCCTCATTGAGGCCCAGCATCGCCCCGATCGCCGGGGCCAGAGCCTCCAGACGGCGCGCCTTGTCGAGCATGGAGCCGAGCTGCTCCTGGAAGGTGAGGGTGGCCAGGCGGGGGAGGAAGGCCTCCAGGGGCTGCCGCATGTCGTGCTCGTAGAAATACGCGGCGTCGGCGAAGCGCGCCCGCAACACCGCCTCATTCCCCTCGCGCACGATCTCCAGCCCCCGCCGTCCGCCGTTGCGGACCGCCAGGAAATAAGGGAGCAGCCGGCCGTCCGGACCGACCACCGGGAAGTAGCGCTGGTGCTTGCGCATGACCGTGATCAGGACCTCGCGGGGGAGGCGGAGGGCTTCTTCATCGAAACGCCCTCGCAACACCGTGGGCGTTTCCACCAGGTTGGCCACCTCCCGGAGCAGCTCCGGATCCTCCGGCACGGTCCCTCCCACCTCCGCGGCCAGCCGCTGGAGCTGCCTCCGGATCCGCGCGCGGCGTTCCTCCGGGGAGAGCACGATCCGGGCCCGACGCATGGCGGGGAAGTAATCGGCCGCCTGTTGCAGGCGGATCACCGGCGAACCCCGGGGACGGGACCCCCGGGTCTCCCGCCCGCTGGAGACCCCGGCGTAAGTGAAGGGAATGACCTCGCGGCCGTAGAGGGCGACGATCCAGCGGATGGGTCGGGAGAAGGCCACGCCGCTGCCGTTCCACCGCATGCTCAGCTCGAACTTCAGGCTGGCGATCAGGCGGGGGAGGAGGCCGGCGAGGACCGGGACCGTTGGCTGTCCCTCCGTCCGCTTGAGCGCCCCGACGTAGCGCCCCTCCGGCAGATCCCGCACCGTGAGGGCCTCCACAGGCACTCCCTGGGCGCGAGCGAAGCCGAGAGCGGCAGGGGTCGGCCGGCCTTCGGCGTCGAAGGCCACGTGGGCCGGGGGGCCTTTCACCCAAGTCTCCACCGGCCGCGTGCGGGGTTGCAACCGGCGGACGTAGACCACGAGCCGGCGGGGGGTGCCGTAGACCTCGAGGGCCTCGTACTCCAGGTGGGCCTCGGCGAACATGGCCGGGGCGTTCTCGGAGAGCTGGGCGAGGGCGGCCTCCAGATCCCGCGCCGGCAGCTCCTCCGTCCCGATCTCCAACAGGAAATCCGCCGCTGTCTCCACGATGGGAAGCGGGGGCGTTGGCGCGGGCGCCGGCGCAGGCGGGGCTTTCTTTAGGAACGGGTAGTTCAAGCGCTCCCGCTGCTGCAAGTAGAGCATCGCCACCTGGCGCGCCAGGTCGCGCATGCGGGCGAAGTAGCGGGCGCGCTCGGTCACCCCGATCGCCCCCCGGGCGTCCAGCAGGTTGAAGGTGTGGGAGCAGCGGAGCACGTAATCGTGGGCCGGGATCACCAAACCGCGCTCGATGCAAGCCCGAGCCTCCGCCTCGTAGTGTTGATAGAGCTCCCGGAGCCGCTCGATGTCGGCCAGCTCGAAGTTATACACACAGTGCTCGATCTCGGACGGCTTTAAGATCTCCCCGTACGTATGGACCCCATCCCAACTCAGCTCCCAGACGGAGGGAACCCCCTGGAGGTAGAGGGCGATCCGCTCCAGCCCGTAGGTGATCTCCACCGCCACGGGGTCCAGAGGGAGGCCGCCGGCCTGCTGGAAGTAGGTGAACTGGGTGATCTCCATCCCGTCGAGCCAGACCTCCCAACCCAGTCCCCAAGCCCCCAGAGCTGGGGATTCCCAGTTATCTTCGACGAAGCGGATGTCGTGGCGGCGGAAGTCGATCCCCAGGGCCCGGAGGCTTTCCAGGTAGAGCTCCTGGGGGTTGCCGGGGTCGGGCTTGAGGATCACCTGGAACTGGTGGTGCAGCTGCATCCGGTTCGGGTTCTCCGCGTAGCGCCCGTCCGCCGGCCGGTACGAAGGCTCCACATAGGCCACCCGCCAGGGCTCGGGACCCAGCACCCGCAGCACCGTGGCCGGGTTCATGGTCCCGGCCCCCACCTTCTCGCTGTACGGCTGCCAGATCAGACATCCCTGTTCCGCCCAGAACTCCTGCAGCCGAAGGATGATCTCCTGGAACGAAAGCGCGCGCCGCGCGGCCATTCCCTTACCTCCCGTCGACAGATGCGAACAA
>DATMAC010000243.1:0-7319 GCA_035573655.1 Thermoflexus sp. | reverse complement strand
GTTTCCATCTCAGCTCCGTGATGCCGGACCCCTGGTCGGTGCGGAGGGTGGTTGAGGGCTGGGCGCTTTCGCATCCCTTGCACACGCGTGCTGTAAATTCGATGCGAACCAGATCGTAGGCTTCGTTTGCAGCCCTCGTGCGGAGCAAGCCCCTCCCCGCGGCCCAAAGGGCCGCGGGGAGGGGGAAAGTTGAATGATTTTGGGGTGGGTGGGGCCGCCGAAGGCGGCCCCACCCACCCCAAAATTCCCCCCACTGGCCTTCGGCATTTCGAATTCACCGCAAGGGTTTGCAAATCCCAAATTGGTTATGGAAAATCTGGATTAATTTTTTATGTGAGCACTTCTATCCCTTGTAGGCGCCCCTACAAGGATGGCCTGCTGGGAAACTCCTATCGGAGGGACAAGCCATGGATCCTGAGATCCGCAAACGCACCCTGAGGTTGATCACTTACGGCCTTTACGTGCTGACCGCGGCGGATGGCGAGGAGATCGCCGCCGGGACCATCAACTGGCTCTCCCAGGCCTCGTTCCAACCGCCCTTGGTGATGGTGGGGATCAAGCGGGACAGCCATCTCCACGCCCTGATCGAGCGAACCGGCCGATTCGCCATCAACATCCTGGGCGCGGGCCAGAAGGAGATCGCTGCCGCCTTCTTCCGCCCCACCCAGGTGTCCGATGGGCGATTAAACGGCTACCCCTTCGAGCGAGGTCCGCAAACCGGGGCGCCTCTCCTGCTGGACCTGCCGGCTTGGTTTGAGGCCCGGGTGACCGACGCGGTGTATCGCGGGGATCACACGGTGTTCGTGGCCGAGGTGATCGAGGCCGGCCTGCGGGATCCCGAGGCGAAGCCCTTGGTGATGTGGGACACCGGCTGGTATTATGGCGGATAAGCGAGGGCATGGAACGGCTCGGCCCCCAAAAGATTTTGTCTCCCCCCTCCCCACGGCCCAAAGGGCCGTGGGGAGGGGGGAGAAAGGGGGGTAGGGGGGTGGGGCCCTTCCCCGCTTACAGTCAGAGCAAATTTCCAGATACTCTCTTAGACGATTTCAGGAGGCCCTATGATTCGGATCGTTACGGATAGCGGCGCTCATCTCCCGCCCGAACTGTTTCGCGAATACGACATCACGGTCGTCCCGCTGGTGGTGAATATGGGCGGGCGGACTTACTATGAGGGAGAGGACCTCGATTTGGAGGCCTTCTATCAATATATGCGGACATCCCCTACGCTCCCCACGACTTCTCAGCCCCCGGTGGGCCGGTTTTATGAGACCTATCGCCGGCTGAGCGAGGACGGACATACCATCATTTCGATCCATCTTTCCTCCCTTTTAAGCGGAACCTACGCGTCGGCGGTGGCGGCTCGAGAAATGCTGCCGGAGGCGGAGATCCACGTGGTGGACACCCATCTGATCTCCGTGCCCCAGGGGATCCTGGTGCTCGAGGCGGCCCGTATGGTCCGCGCGGGCGCGACGGCGCGGGAGATCGTCGAACGCCTGGAGTTCATGAAGATGCGCACGGTGTTCTATTTCGTACTGGACACATTGGAATACCTGCTCAAGAGCGGGCGCGTGAGCCACCTCCAGGCGCTGATGGGAAACCTGCTTCAATTAAAGCCGATCCTGAAGCTCCAGGAAGGACGGATCGAAGCGCACGAGCGGGTGCGGACCACTCAACGGGCTCGGGCTCGGTTGCAGGAGCTGATTCGGGAATACGCCCAGGGGCGGCGAAACCTCCGGATCGGCGTGATGCACACCCGACTTCCCGGTGTAGCCGAAGAGATCGCCCGCTCCCTTCAGGAGGAGCTGCAGCCAACAGAGATCTTCATCGCCGAGGCAGGGCCTGCCGTGGCCACCCACGCGGGCCCGGGAGGATTAGGGCTGGCGTGCTATGGGGATTAGCGCATTTCTGGGAGGGGTGGGCCGCGGAAGCGGCCCACCCCTCCCAGAATTTCATCTCGATTTGGGGAGCCTGTTCGTCCGATCAACGGGTGTGGGGCCCTGAGTTCGGGTGGTTGTATCCCCGACCGATCCCCCGGTAAATGAACCCCAGCTCCCGCATCATCTCAGGCTCATAGATATTGCGACCGTCGATGATCACAGGGCGGCGCATGAGCTGCTTGATCCGCGCGAGATCCAGATGCTTGAACTCGTTCCAGTCCGTCACCACCACCAGGGCATCGGCTCCCTGCGCCAGCTCGTAGGGATCGGAGCACATCATGAGCTGGGGCAGAACGCGGGCGGCGTTCGGCATGGCCACCGGATCATAGGCGCGGACGATGGCGCCTTCCTGCAGCAGATAGCCGGCGATCTCCAACGCCGGGGCCTCCCGGATGTCATCCGTGTTCGGCTTAAAGGCCAATCCCAGCAGGCCGATCACCATGCCGCTCAGATCCTCCAGGATCTCCTTCAGCTTCTGCACCACACGCCGTCGCTGATCTCGGTTGATCTCCACCACCGCTTGAAGCAACTGCGGGTGACACCCGTGGACGATCGCCATATGAATGAGAGCCTTCACATCTTTCGGGAAGCACGAACCTCCCCATCCTACCCCCGCATCCAGGAAGGCGCGGCCGATGCGTTTATCGAAGCCCATACCGGCGGCCACCTCCTTGACGTCCGCGCCCAGGGCCTCGCAGATGTTCGCGATCTCGTTGATGAAAGAGATCTTGGTGGCCAAGAAAGCATTAGAAGCGTACTTGATCATCTCGGCGGTGCGCAGGTCGGTGATCATAATCGTGCTGCGCAAGGGGAGGTACAGCTGCGCCACCTTCTCCGCCGCCTCCCGGTCCAGGGACCCCAGCACGATGCGATCCGGGTTCATAAAGTCGTAAACCGCTGATCCCTCCCGGAGGAACTCCGGATTGGAGACCACCCAGAACGGGATGGGCCGGCGCTGGCGGCTCCGCACGATGTCCGCCACCCAGTCGCCGGTGCCTACGGGCACCGTGCTCTTATTGACGATGATCAGGGGATGATCCATCACCTCGCCGATGCGCTCGGCCGCCATGCGCACATAGCGCAGATCCGCCTCCCCATCCACCCCCTCAGGGGTCCCCACGGCGATGAACACGAACTCCGCCGGCAGGCTGTTGATGCCTTCCTCATACGAGAGGGTGAAGGAGAGCCGCCCGGCCTTCATGTTGCGGCGGACGATCTCCTCGAGCCCCGGCTCGAAGATGGGGAGGCGGCCCTCCTGGAGCATGGCGATCTTCTCTTCGTTAATATCCACGCACGCCACGCGGTTGCCCAGATCGGCCAGGCAGGCCGCCGTGGTAAGCCCGACATAGCCAGCGCCGATCACACAAATCCGTTTCATTCATAACCTCCCCAGGTGGGATGGGTGGGGCCGTCTTCGCCGACCCCATCTCCCGAAATTCCCTTACACCCTCTCCGAGGGTTCCCCGATCGGCAGCGCCTCGGTCGGGATCACACCCGCCATCCATAACCCCACCTGTTGTAGCGAGGCCTCCGTTCGATCGGCCATCGCTACGATGCGCCCCCGATACATCACCGCGATCCGATCCGCTAAGGAGAAGATCTCATCCAGCTCCGTCGAAACCAGGAGCACCGCTACGCCTTGATCCCGCATCTCCACAATCTTACGATGAATATACTCCGTCGCCCCGACGTCCAGGCCTCGCGTGGGCTGGTTGGCGACCAGCAGACGGATGGGGCGGGAGAGCTCCCGGGCGGCGATCACCTTCTGTTGGTTCCCGCCGGACAGACTTCGCACCGGCGTATGAGGAGTGGGGGTCCGGATATCGTAAAGGGCGATCAGCTGGCGCGCATGCTGAAGAACGGTCTGAGGCTGCCGCTGGATGCCCCGGGCGAACGGGGGCTGATAATAAGTGTTCAGAACCAAGTTATCCGCAACGGAGTAGGGCAACACCAGGCCATGCTTATGGCGGTCCTCGGGGATATGCGCCATGCCCCGCTCGGTTCGAGAGCGTGGGGACTGAATAGTGATCTCCTCTCCAAGGAGGAAAACTCGGCCGCTCACCGCCGGCCGCAACCCCACCAACGCCTCGATCAGCTCGGTCTGGCCATTGCCCTGTACCCCGGCGATCCCCAGGATCTCGCCGGCCCGCACGGAGAAGCTAACCCCGTTGACCACCATCGCGCCCCGATCATCACGGACCCACAGATCCTCTACCCGTAGGACCTCCGGGCCGGGCTGGGCAGGGGCCTTCTCCACCGTCAGCATCACCTCGCGTCCCACCATCATCGCGGCCAGGTGCGCCTCGTCTGCCTCCTGAGGTGTTAACGTGCCCACCACCCGGCCGTTGCGAAGCACCGTGATGCGATCGGCGACTGCCATCACTTCCTTCAGTTTGTGGGTGATGAAGATGATGGAAACGCCCTGCTGTTGCAGGTGACGCATCACCCGGAACAGCTCTTCGGTTTCCTGGGGCGTCAGCACCGCGGTCGGCTCGTCCAGGATCAGAAGATTGGCCTTCCGGTAAAGTGCTTTGAGGATCTCCACCCGCTGTTGGACCCCGACGGGGAGATCCTTTACCAACGCCTCCGGATCCACCTCCAGGCCATAGCGCTGAGAAAGAGACCGGACCTCTTCCACTGCCCGCCGCAGATCCAAGAAAGGCCCGCGGCGGATCTCCTGGCCCAGGATGATGTTCTCGGCCACCGTGAACACCGGCACCAACATGAAATGTTGATGGACCATCCCGATGCCCAGGCGGATGGCATCGCTGGGGCTGCGGATCTCCACCGGCTGTCCCCGAATATAGATCTCCCCCTCATCCGGGTGGTAAAGGCCATAAAGGATGTTCATCAGCGTGGTTTTCCCCGCTCCGTTCTCCCCGAGGATGGCGTGGATCTCCCCTTGACGCAGGGAGAAATTCACATGATCGTTCGCGATCACTCCGGGGAAGCGCTTGACGATCCCCACAGCCTGCAGCAGATCGCCGTCTCGGGAGGGGGGCGGAGGAGCCGGATGGGTGGCTCGACGTCGAGGGGGCAAAGCTTCTTTCTCGTAGGGCTGCCCATCCGCAGCCGGAGGGATGGTCCGGCCCACGATGCCGGTCAGCACCAGCATCGTCATAATATACGGGACCATGCCGACGAACTGGGAAGGGGCGGGGAACTCGAATTGCTGGGCGTTGGCTTGAAGGGCCTGAGCCGCCCCGAACAGCAATGTGGCCGCCCAAGCGCCGAAAGGCGTCCAGTTCCCGAAGATCATCGCCGCGAGGGAGATGAAGCCCCGGCCGCTGGTCATCAGGGGCTCGAAGGCTGGCACGGATTCCAGAGTGAAGTAAGCGCCGGCCAGGCCCGCGATGGCTCCCCCAAGGATCACGTTCACATAGCGGAGGCGGATCACATCGATCCCCAGCGTGTCGGCCGCGCGGGGGTGCTCGCCCACCGCGCGGGTCCGCAGACCCCATACGGTTCGGAACAAGAGGATATGGACCAAGATCACCAAGAGCGGGGCCAGCCAGGTGATCGGTTGTTGGCTGAAGATGCTGCCCACCAGAGGGAGGTCGGAAAGGAGGGGCAGCGAGATACGAGGGAGCACTCCGGGGGAATGCGGCATCTGACCCCCGAAGAAGAGCTGACGGTTCAGATAGCCGGTGATCCCAACGGCCAGGATGTTGATCACTGTTCCGCTGATGATCTGATCGGTCTTATAGGTCACCGAAAGGACTGCGTGGAGCAGGCCCAGAAGGGCGCCCGTGAGAACGGCAATGGCTACGCCGAGAATCAGGGCCAGGAGGCCCGGGGCGCCGGCATCATAGATATAGAGCGAGGCGGTGAAGCCGGTGAACGCCGCCGTCAACATCATGCCTTCGATGGCGATGTTCACCACCCCGCTTCGCTCGCAGAAGATACCGGAGAGGGCGCCCAGCACCAGCGGGGTGGAAACCCGGATGGTGGTGGCCAACATGCTGACGACGATCACGGCCGCCGGATAGCGTCCATAGCCCAGCGCCACCGCGATCCCGAAAATGAGGGCGATCACGCCGATGACGAAACCGAACCGTCGCGCGTCCATTCCAGACCCTCTCTGGACAAAGCTCGAACTATGCTCATCATCCAACCTTCCTCGTAGCGCTTCACCCGGATGGCGAACTCACAGCTCCCCCCATCCCCGGGTCAACACCATCCGTTCGGCCTCGGCCGCCCGCCGGAAGAGGGGTCGATACAAGGCCCGGACGATCGCCTCCGCGGCGACGAACATCAAAATCAACGCCTGGATCACCGAGATGAGATCTACCGGGACCTGGGTGAGGAACTGCATCCGGCTGGCTCCGTTGCGCAACGCACCGAACAGGAAGGCCGCCAGCACGACCCCCAGCGGGTGGACCTTGCCCAAAAGGGCGATGGCGATGGCGTCGAAACCATACCCCAAGTTGAAGCTCAGCTCATGACGATAATTCAACCCGGTCACCTGCACCGCGCCGGCCAAGCCCGCCAGGAAGCCGCTCATCGCCATGGTGAGAACGGTGATCCGGACGATCGGGATGCCGGCATAGCGGGCCGCGTGGGGGTTCAGTCCGACGGTGCGGATTTCAAACCCCAGGGTGGTTCGCCACAGCAGCCAGGCCACCAGCAGGGCCATCGCCAAGGCGATGAGGAAGCCGGCGTGAAGGCGCAGATCAGGATCCGCGAACAGCCGGGGCAGCCGGGCGGTCTCCGCGATCCGGGGCGTCCGCGCGACCACGTTCGTCGGGCTGGGGTCGCGCATCGGGCCGTTCAGAAGATAGCTGGCCATCAGCAGCGCGATGTAGTTCATCATGATCGTGTTGATCACCTCATGCCCGCCCGTGCGCGCCTTCAACCAACCCGGGATCGCCGCCCAGAGGGCCCCGGCCAGCGCGCCGCCGAGGATGGCCAGGGGTAGATGGATGAAGACGGGGATTGTTCCACCAACTAATGAAGGAAGGGCATATCCGATCCACGCCGCGACGATCGCCCCGAGGGCCAGCTGGCCTTCCGCGCCGATGTTGAAGAGACCCCCGTGGAACGCCAGGGCGATCCCCAGGCCGGCAAAAAGATAGGGGGTCATCTGGACGAGCGTCTCGCTGAGGGCTTTGGGAGAACCGAAGGCTCCCTCCCAGAGCCCTTGGTAGGCTAAAAGGGCCAGAAGAGGCTGGCGGGTGGCCAGAGCGACCACGATTCCCCCGATCACCAGGGCTGTAAAGACCGCCAGGATGGGAACCCACAGGGCGCCGCTCTGCACCGATTGCCGAAGGAGAAGCGTAAACGCATCCAGCCGTCCTCCCCAGGCCTGTAGGATCCCCCGTGCGTTCCGCTCCACAATCCACCTCCGGTCACATACTGGTGCTTTGTCTATTTTGTGGATTT
>DATMAC010000242.1:0-7319 GCA_035573655.1 Thermoflexus sp. | reverse complement strand
CGCCCCGATGGGGCACCCACAAGGGGCGCCCCTACATCTGGATGTGAATGCCCTTTGTAGGGGCAGGCCTTGGGCCTGCCCGATGGGGCACCCACAAGGGGTGTCCATACATTATGCAATCCCCCACCACGGGTTACGGATCAAGCCACGACCTCCCGGAGCGCCTGGTGGAGATCCACCGTCATAGGCCCGCCGCTTCCCCCGCGGCGGATGGCGATGATCTCCGCCATGATCGAGACGGCGATCTCCTCGGGCGTCTCCGCGTTGAGCTCGAGCCCCACCGGCGATCGGACCCGGGCCAAGCGCTCCAGCGGAATTCCCTTTTCGTGCAGGACCTTGGCCGTGAGCAGCCAGCGGCGCCTCGAGCCGATCACGCCGATGTAGGGGGCCGGGGTGTCGAGGATCAGTGGGAGGATCCGCACATCCAGAGGGTGGTTGCGGGTGGTGAGGACGATGTAGGTCTGGGCGTGGATGGGGGCTCCGGGAAGCACCTCCTCCGGCGGGCCGGCCAGGAAGCCATCCGCATCGGGGATCCATTCCGGCGTGCAGAACTCCGGCCGGTCGTCGCTGACCAGGACGCGGAAGCCCAACCATTTAGCGAGGTGGGCCAAGGCCCGCCCGACGTGCCCCGCCCCGATGATCAGCAGCGTGGGCGGCGGGAGCAGCGGCTCGATGAAGATCTCCATCTCCCCGCCGCAGACGCCGGGGTCGCCCTGCTTTGGATCCGAGAGCGTGTAGCGAACCAGTCGGGGATGACCCTCCTGCAGCGCCTCCAGGGCCTCGCGGATCACCCGCGCTTCCATCTCCCCCCCGCCGATCGTCCCCCGGATCTGACCATCCGGGTACACCAGCATCTTGGCGGCCTCATGGCGGGGCACCGAACCCCGCGCCCGGATCACGGTGCACAAAGCCACCGGACGGCTCTCTTCGTAGGCCCGGAGCACCTCACGATATAAGTCCCACATGGTGATCCTCCATCCGGCCAAGACTTAGTCGTTCTCCTCGTTGTTGCCATCTCGTTGACTGCCCAACCCCTTGCGTCTCCTTTCGCACAGCTTGCAGGGCCACAGAGAGGAGAAAGGGAGAGAGGCCATTGGTCTCTCAATGGCATATCCCGAAACCCAACATAAAAGCGCTCATTCGTCAAGGCTTCAGTAAGATTATAAGAGGAAAAAACTGAAGCCATCCTCCTGTCCCTCCGAGGGCGCCCTGGGTTGGGATTCGCCCAGCCGGAGGACGGGAGGGACGTTCCGGAGATCCGATTCTGAGGAGGTGAGGCTGGATGGGGATGCGGGAGGAAGGATTGGTGATCCGGGTCTTGGGGGCGGCCTACGATGTGCAGGGACCGGATGGGGTGGTGCGCTGTGTGTTGCGGGGACGGTTGCGCCACCGGGCGGATGGCCCGCAGCGCCCGGTGATCGGCGATCGCGTGGCCTTCGAGCGGGTCTCCCCGCGGGAAGGGGCCATTGTGGAGATCCTCCCCCGGCGCACGGCCTTGGTGCGCCGGGAGCCGCTGGACCCAGAGAAAGCCCATGTCATCGCCGCGAATTTGGATCAGATCGTGGCGGTGTTCGCCGTGGTCCCGGAGCCGGATCGGTTCCAAATCGATCGCTATCTGGCGGTGGCGGAGGCCAACGGCCTCTCGGCGATCCTTTGCCTGAACAAGATCGATCTGGTGGAGGATCTTTCATCTTTCCAGGAATCATTCAAGGAATATGAGGCCTTGGGGTATCCCGTGTTATTCACCAGCGCCGTGACGGGGGCGGGCCTCGATGCATTGCGGGAACGGCTTCAGGGGAAGATCACCGCCTTCATCGGCCCTTCCGGGGTCGGCAAATCCAGCCTGCTGAACGCCCTCCAGCCGGGGCTGGCCCTCAAGGTCGGGGCCATCAACCCGCGGACCGGGGCCGGGCGCCACACCACGACCCGCAGCGAGCTGATCCCCTTCGACGGCGGATATCTGGCCGACACCCCGGGCCTGCGGGACATCGGGGTGTGGGGGATCCGGCCGGAGGACCTCGCGGCGTGTTTCCCGGAGATGCGCCCCTATATCGGCCGTTGCGAGTTCTCCGATTGCCTTCACCTCGAGGAGCCCGGCTGCGCCATCCGCCGCGCCGTCGCCCGGGGGAAGATCAGCCGGCGGCGCTATGAGAGCTATCAGCGGATCCTGATCGATCAGCAGGCGGCCTCATCCGCTTAAGGGTTGAGGCCGCCGATGGGCCCAAGCGCTGCGAGGCCGGTTCGGATCTTCCCCCAGCGGGCTCAGCGCGCCACCTCGTAAATCCGCACCCCCTCGTTGGCGAAGGCCAGCCGGAGATCCCCGCGCGTGATCAGGATCCCGAACTTCTCGAACCCTTGGGGCGGATAATACAGGCGCTCGGCGTAGCCGTCCATCACGTAGCGCACGCCGTAGCGGCGCAGGATGCCCATGGCCTCGTCGGGATCCGTGGTTTCGTAGAACCGGTCGACGTCGGCCTCGCGGCGCTGGATCACCGACTCCGGAACGACGGTCCGCTGCTGCCGCTGGTGCCAGCTCCAGCCGAAGACCACGGGGAGCCCAGCGAACATCGCTGCCCGGCTGCGCAGCCCCCGATAGGCCGGGGCGCGCACGGATTCGATCACCACGGGGGTCCCCTCGCTGTGGGCCCGCAGGAACTCGATCGCCTCCCATTCCTGACGCACCGGGTAGCGAACTCCCATCTCGTCGGCGATGGCTTTTTCCATAAAAGCGAAGCCGTCCAAGGTGGGGCCTACGGAGACCTCCCATCGGTCATACAGCCGGGCGTGGGTGGCCAAGATGGGGTAGAGCAAGGCAACGCCGAGCAGGGCGCCGAAGAGGCCGTGCCAGAAGGCCCGGAGGGATGGGGCCCACCGCCGGGCTGCCTCTTCGATCTCCACGACCGCCACCGCGGCGGCGACCGCCCAGAGGAACCACACCTGGAGGTAGAACTTGAAGACCGTGTTCATCCGGCCGATGTCCCCCCGGAGCACGAGGAGCTCCACCCCTAAGGTGAGGGCGGCCGCCCCCGCGATCCACAGCCAGAGCATCCGGCGCTCCGGGATCTGGTACGGACGCAGGAGGAGGGCGACGCTGATCAGCATCATCGGGACGGCCGCCCAGGCGACCGGGGCCAGCCGCCCTCCGAAGAGCCAAAGGCCCGCGCCCAGAGCGGCCGCGAGGATCCATCCCATCGTCCCCATGGGATCCGCCCGCCATCCCGCACCGATCCACCGGAGCAGCCGTCGGGCCTCCCGCAGGAGGAGCACGCCGATTGGCACTAAGAACAGGCCGTGTAACAACAAATACGTGTCCAGCGGCGTGCGATCCCCCTTCCACCACTCAAAGGACGTGTAGGCGGTGGCGTAGTGAGCCAAATAGGGAAGGAAGAACAGGACACCCAGGCCCACGAAGGCGGCGCACCGGGCGATCCATCCCTCCATCCCGCGCCACGACCGGAAGTCTCCTCGTCCCCATGCGTTCAGGGTGAGGGCGGCGAGGCCCAGGAGCAGGTGGGTGGGATAATCCCAGGTGTTGGTGGGCCGCAGGGCGCCCACGAGCAAGGCTCCCAGGGTGAGAGCCAGGATCCCCGAGGGCTCTCCCCATCGCGACCGGCGGAGCCACGCCAGCCCAATCAACAGGGCGGCCAGCTGGAGGGGGAAGGCCAACATATGGGCGTGGAGGTCGGCGTACAGGAACGTGAAATAGGGGAACTCGGTGATCGGCGTGACGTCCCGATCAGGGATCATGCGGGTCGGGTTCCAATACCACCACTCGATGCGGGCGGGGAGATCCGCCTCTCCGGTGAGGACCTTCCACATCCCCCGGAGGGTATCCTGGGGGGAAGGGGTGCTGGCGCCGGCGGCCTGTGCGCCCACCTCGCCGAAGAGATCCAGCAGGAGTTTCGCCTCCCCTAAGTTCCCCACTCCCACCGCGAACAAAGCGGCCAGCAGGCCGGCGGCGATCGCCTTTTTCCCATGGCGGGGCCACCGCGCCGCGGCGAGATGGGCGCCGACGGCGAAGGCGCCCATGGCGGTGAGGGCGGCGAGGGTGGGGATCGCCGCGTTGTAGGCGTAGCGGACATCGAAGCCGAGCAGCTTCATCGGCGCGCCGATGATCACATAGCCGAAGTAGTAGTAGTTGATGTAGCCCCCGGAAAACCATGGGTCATAAGGGGGAAAGCGCAGCGAGCGGATGGTCGCCAGCAGGTAGGAGAGGTTCATCGGCTTCTCGCCGCCCATCACCGGATGCCACAGATCCGGATGCCCCAGGCGGATCAACAGCCAGAGGGCGAAAGTCCCCAGGAACACCCCCACCTCAACCCACCCGAGGGGATGGCGCAAGGCCTCGCGGATCGTCGACCGGACGCGGGGCCACAGCAGGGCATCGATGACCAGGCCGAGGAGCAGCGTGAGGGCCATCGATGAGCGTGTGAAGTCCATCATCCCGACGCTGGCCAGCAGCCAGGGGACGAAGGCGAATAACAGCGGGCCGAGGAGTTGGGCCAGGGCGTAGCCTCGATCGGCCAGCGCGGGGAACGCCCATGCCGTGAGGGGCCAGGCCCATCCTCCGAGCAGCAGGAAGAAGAGCAGCCACACCACGACCCCCAGGAGCGGCCAGCGGTTCAGGGGGTTCTCCGGCGGGAAGATCGCCCGGTAGGTGGAAGCCGTCTGCTGGCGCGCCCATACGGCGGGGTCCAGCATCAGGAGGCGGCGGGCTTGGGTGTACTCGCGCGGCGTCTGTCGGATCACCTGGCGGAGATCCACCGCCTCCAAGACCGAACGGGCCTGCTCGAGGGAGAAATCGGGACGCTTGCGGAAGATCCAGACCGGCGGGTGGTCGTAAACGCTGAAGGCCTCCTCCGCGCCCCAGAAGGGCTCTTCGAACCCCAAGGGCGGGAGGTTGAAGCCGATCCGGCCGCCGATGTCGTCGATCTCCAGCGGCCCGAGGCGGGGCTTGACGTGGAAGGCCGCCGCAAGCTCGAAGCCCAGCCGGCCCTCGAAGAGGGCGCGGTAATAAGCGGTGGTCATCGGGTAGCGCAGGGGGAGACGGGGGATCGACCAGACCAGGCGTTGGCTGGAGAGGACGATCCAGTCGGCGCGCGCCAGCCACTCCAGCGCCCGCGCCCGTTTCTCCTCGGTGTCCTCGTCATACCAGGCCATCTCCAGGCCTTGATACATCCAGAAGGCGTCCCGTCCCTCCAACCGCAGCGGCAGGCCATCATCCCAATGCTCGTTGGCGATCACGGAGGAAGCGAGAAGGACCGGTGCGCCCTCCGCGCGCAGGCGCACGATATAAGATCCAGGAGGCAGCGAGACGGGCTCCGGCAAGGAGACGCGAACGGGATCCCCGTCCGGATGGCGGGGGTTCGCTGGAGGGATCACGCGGACCTCAAGCCGCCGCTCGCCTTCCGGGGTCTCGAGCGATACATAGAGCGCGCCGGGGGGATCGCCCAGGGCGCGCAGGTGAGGGATCTCGACCCCGATGACAGTTAATGAGGGGATGGAATCGACCGGCAGCGCCAGCTCGCGCTCCACTTGGATCCGATTGGCCAGCGGGAGCGGATACTGTGGACGGTTGGGATCCGGCTGCAGCAGTGTCACCGCGCTGGGGACGTGGGCGTAGAGCCAGCGGGAGGCGGCCACGCGGGAGACCGGCTGTCGGTAGATCTCGACGAAGGCCCACGCCCAGAGGGCCGTGCCCAGCAACGTCCCAGCGATCCCGATCGCGGCGAGCCAGCGGCCGGCCGGGCCTCGGATCCCCCGAAGCTGGAGGAGACCCCATGCGGCGGTCAGGGCCAGCGTCGGGTAAATCGGGAGGAAGTAACGCATAGATTTCACCCACTGTGTCCCCATATACAGGAAATAGCCGCCGGTCCAAAGCCAGATCACCAGCCATCCCACCGCCACGGGGTCTACCGGAAGAGGGCCGTCCCGTGCCTGCAGCCGACGTCGGAGCGCCCATCCTCGGCCCAGCCATGCGATCCACGCGACGGCGCCGAAGAGGAGGCCCATTCCCCACAGCACCATGTTTTTGAGGGGGAAGAGGATCGGCGCGCGGTCCGTCCACTGATGGCCGGGCGGGTAATCGATCTCCCCGCTGATCAGCCCCTGGATCTCACGCATGTTCGCCAGCCAACGGGGGTCAGGGGTCAGCCACCCAGCGAAGGCGTAGGGCATGCCGATCCGGAAGGCGAGGGCCGCCGTAAGCCCGGCGACGATCCACGGTCCCCAGCGCCGGGGCTCCGCTCGCGAACTGATTAGGGCGGCCAAGGCCATGAGGGGGAGGAGAGGCCAGAGATTGATCCGGGAGGCCATCGCGGCCCCGGCCATCGCCCCTGTGAAGACCGCGGTGAGGTAGAGGGAGGCCGGATGCCTGCCCTGGGTCTCTCCCTCCGCCGTTCGATGGATCATCCGCACCAGCCCCAGGAGGGCGGCGGTGCTGAAAGCCGTCGCCCATGTGTCGGTGGTGTAGAAGTGGGCCTGTTGGATGTGCATCACGCTGAAAGCGATCAGCGCGGCGGCCAGCAACGCACCCCCTGTCCCCATCAGCTCCTGCCCGATCAGGAAAGTGAGGAGGACGACCATGGTGTCCAACAAGGCCGAGAGGGCCCGGCCCACCAAAGTGATCTCGTTGTAGCCGAGGGCGGTGCCGGTGTCGAACGGGCAGCGATCCGGTATGCGGCGGCAGAGGCCGGTGAGGAGCTCCCCCACGCCGCGGGTCAGGGTGATGGGGAGATCCCCATAAACGAAGAACCCGTAGCCGCGGTTGTAGGGGTTGAGGGGGGAGCGGGCCGAATCGAAGTATTCAGCCCAGCTGCGGGGCCACGCCAAAGCCTCAGTGACCATCGTGAGGAAGCGCTCATCGGGATGCAAGTGCTGGTTCTCATCCCAGTTCAGCCCAATCGTCCGCAAATGAAGAGCCACGATCAATAGAGCAGCCAGTGCCAGGGTCGTCCCCAGCGCCCGAATCGGGGTGCGGTGCGGCCTGATCACGCCCATCGTGTATGAACCCCTCGGTGGGATTTTTGCTCGTAGCAGGGCGCTTGAGCGCCCGTTTTCTTCCTGTGAGCATTGGTCACGGGTATCTGATTCCCATTGGCGTGCGATGCCAAGAATGACCTTTTACGCACTACTTGGCGGGTGGAGAGCTACTCTTTGTCTGACGCTTGGGACGGGCACTATTGCACTTTAACAAATTATTCTGACCATAACCCGACGTAGCGCAGCAAGGCTTGGGAGCCGTTTTTGAACTGGTCCAGGAAAGCCACCACTTGTTGGCGCAACTCTTGTAATTGCGAAGCCAGGCGATGAAGGTGAAG
>DATMAC010000241.1:0-5155 GCA_035573655.1 Thermoflexus sp. | reverse complement strand
GACATATTCTCCGGGATGAACCAGGTGCCGGTCTCGCCGCGCAGCGCCGCCGGGATGTGGGGCGGGTCTGTGATCAAAGCCGCTTTCCCTCCATGCTCCAGGTACTGAAGGATCGCCTCGATCTTGGGCCCCATAGAGCCGGGGGGGAAATGGCCTTCCGCCAGATAGCGGCGGGCTTCCGAGGCCGTCAGCCGATCCAACCAACGTTGGTTCGGCTTTCCATAGTTCAACGCCACCTTCTCCACGGCGGTCGAGATCAGGAAAAGATCGGCGTGCAGCTCGATGGCCAGCAGGGCGCTGGCCAGGTCTTTATCGATGACCGCCTCCACCCCGACCAGGTTTCCTTCCTCATCCTCCACCACGGGAATCCCTCCACCGCCCACCGCGATCACCACGAATCCATCCTGCAACAACGCCCGGATAGCCGGCAGCTCGATAATCCGTTGAGGGCGGGGGGAGGGAACCACCCGCCGCCATCCCCGCCCCGCATCCTCCCGCACCACCCATCCCTGTTCGGCCGCCCGCCGCCGGGCGGTCTCCTCATCCATCCAGGAGCCGATGGGCTTGGTCGGGTTCTGAAAAGCCGGGTCGTTCCGATCCACCAGCACCTGAGTGACCACGGTCACGGCCAGCTGGTTCATCCCCCGCCGTCGGAACTCGTTGTAGAGCGCCTTCTGGAACATGTAGCCGATCGCCCCCTGGGTGTCCGCGTCGGCGGCGTCGAGGGGGACCGGATGCAATTCGTGGAGGGCGAGCTCGCTGCGGCGGAGGATGAAGCCCACCTGGGGGCCATTGCCGTGGGTGATGACCACCCGCCAGCCCTGGGCGATCATCTCGGCGATGTGCACCATAGTCTCGCGGGCGGCCTCGTATTGATCTGGGACGGTCATTCGATCTGGGCCTTTGATCAACGAGTTGCCGCCGACGGCGACGACGGCCAGTCCGGGCTCCAGACGCATGCTAGCCTCCAAAGGTAAGGATCAACGCATCACCAGCGCCATCACGGCCTTCTGCACATGCAGCCGGTTCTCGGCCTGGTCGTAGACCACCGATTGGGGCCCGTCGATCACCGCATCGGTCACCTCCAGGCCGCGGTCGGCCGGCAGGCAGTGCATGTAGATGGCGTCGGGCCGGGCCAGCTGCATCCGCCGCTCGTCGGCGATCCAGTCCTGGTATTTGCGGGCGATGCGGGCGCTCTCCTCGGGATCCGTGGTGGTCAGCCAACACCCCCAACTCTTGGGGTAGACCGCGTCCGCATCCCGGAAGGCTTCATCCATGCTGTCGGTGATCTCGAAGGCGCCGCCGTAGCGGCGGGCGTTCTCCTTCGCTTGCTCCACGATATCGGGCATCAGCCGGAACTCCGGAGGATGCGCCAGCACCACGCGCATGCCGAAGCGGGTCAGCTGCAGGATTAAGGACTGCGGGACAGAGAGGGGCTTCTGGTAGCTGGCGGCGTAGGCCCAAGTGACCGCGATCTTCTTCCCCCGCAGATCCCGCCCCTTCTTCTCCACCAGGGTCATGAGGTCCGCCAGGATCTGGAAGGGATGATAGATATCGCACTGCATGTTCAGGACCGGCGCCCGGCTATAGCGGGCGACTTCCGTGATGTATTTGTTTCCCACCCCCCAATCCACGTGGCGGATGGCGATGGCGTCGAAGTAGCGGCCGTAGATCTCCCCGATCTCCTTGGCCGTGTCGCCGTGGGCGATCTGGGTGGTCTTCGACTCGATGAACGCTGGATGCCCTCCGAGCTGGGCCAGGCCGGCCTCGAACGAGGCCCGCGTGCGGGTGCTGCTGTAGAAGAACAGCATGGCCATGGTCTTGCCCTCCAGATAGCGATGGGGGATTCCCATGGCCTGCTTCATCTTCAGATCGAAGGCCACATCCAGCACCGTCTGAACTTCCTCCACGGACAGGTCCAGGTCGCTGATGACGTCGCGGCCGCGCAGGTTGGTTTGCATGGGAGGCCTCCTGGGTTGGAATGTGAACGCTCCGTGGAATTTCGGTGAGGGGCGGTCGTTTTCACGGCTCGCCCCTCACCGATTGAAGGGGAAGGCCACCGAAAGGGACTTCCCCTTTGATTATAAGGGGAGATAACCCCGGAGTATGGAAGGAAAGAGCGCATAGAAGGCGGTGGCTTCAACCACCTCGCTCAGGGAGATGTGTTCATCGACCCGATGGGCGTAGGTCTCATCCCCAGGCCCGAAGCCGATGCTGGGGATGCCGGCCTTCCCCGCCCAGTAGGTGCCGTTGGTCGAGAAATCCCATTTCCCGGTGGGCCGTCGCTCCCCCCAGAGGGCCTGGATCGTCGCCTGGCCTGCCTGGACCAGCGGGTGGGATTCCTCCAGCGCCCAGGCCGGGAAGTATTTCTCGACCGGATACCGGAAGCCGGTGTAACTGGGGTCCTCGTAACGCAAGACCTCCACCCGCATCGCCCTCCGATGCTCCGGCGGGATGCACGCTTCCACCTGGGCCAGGGCCTCCTCCTGGGTCTCCCCGAAGGTCAGCCGGCGGTCGATGTAGATGGTGCACTCATCGGGGACGGCGTTGATGGATGGGGTGCGGCTTTCGATCATCGTGACCGTGATGGTTCCCCGGCCGAGGAACTCGTGGGATTTCAGCTGAGGATCCAGGTCCCGGATCGCGGCGATCACCGGGAGCATCTTGTAGATGGCGTTGTCGCCGAGCCAGTTCGAGGCCGCGTGGGCGCTCCGCCCCTTGGCCACCACCTTCAGCTCCACCCGCCCCCGGTGCCCGCGATAGACGCGCAAGCCGGTGGGCTCCCCGATCACCACCGCGTCGGGCCGGATCTTCGGGTCGACCTCGACGAAGATATTCGGGGCCAGCCCGTCACACCACTCCTCCATGTTGCCGAAATAGTAAACCGTCCATCCTTCCAGCAGCCCCAGGTCACGGGCGATGGCCAGGCCGTAGATCATGCCGGGGGTGGATCCTTTCTCATCGCATGCGCCGCGGGCGTAGAAGAGGTCGCCCTCCAGACGCCCTCGAAACGGATCCCAGGCCCATTGCTCGGGGTCCCCGACGCCGACGGTATCCAGGTGGCTGTCGTAGACCAGCACGCGGGGGCCGTGGCCGATTCGACCCCGGATGTTCCCCATCACGTCGAAGCGGATGTCCTCGAACCCCAGGCGGCCCATCTCCTCGGCCACCCGTTCCCCCACGGCCCGGATCTGGGCGTCATAGCTGGGGATGGCTACGATATCGAAGAAGAAGCGAAGGAGCTCCTCGCGGCGCGCTTCCACAGCCTGACGGATTTTCCCAACCACCTCGGCGCTCATGGTCGATCTCCCTCCAGAAAGATCATCTGCAAGGGGCGGGCCGTTGCTGTAGCCCGCCCCTTGTGGAAAATCCTCCTGAACGGCACATGGGGCGGGCTGTGCAGCAGGCCGCCCCATGTGCCATTTCCCGGCCGCTCTATAGAAGATCAAAGCGAGAGGGACCTTAACGCCTGAGCAGGCTTCCCAGTTCCATATCCTTCATCCAGCCTGGAAAGGCCGAGCGGCCGGCGAACTGGGCGCTCTCCCCCAGCTCCTCCTCGATGCGCAACAGCCGGTTGTATTTGGCCACTCGGTCGCTCCGGCACGGCGCCCCCGTCTTGATCTGCCCGGCGTTCAGGGCCACCGCCAGGTCCGCGATGAAGGTGTCCTCCGTCTCGCCGCTCCGGTGGGAGATGATCAGCCCCCACCCCGCCCGCTGGGCCAGCCGCGCCGCCTGGATGGCCTCCGTCAGCGTCCCGATTTGGTTCACCTTGCATAGCAGCGCGTTGCACGCCCGCTCGGCGATGGCCCGGCGGATGCGGCTCACGTTGGTCACCAGGAGGTCATCCCCCACCAGTTGGATCCGGTCCCCCAGCCGCTCGGAGAGATGTCGCCATCCCTCCCAATCGTCCTCCGCCATCCCATCCTCGATGGAGAGGATGGGATACTGCTCGACCCAGCGGGCGTAGAGCTCCGCCAGCTCCGGCGCCCGCAGGGACCGCCCCTCTTTGCGCAGCACGTACACTCCATCCTGATAGAGCTCGCTGGCCGCCGCATCCAACCCCAGGGCGATCTGCTCCCCCGGCGTATATCCCGCCGCCTGGATCGCCTCCAGGATCAGCTCGATGGCCTCCTGGTTCGACCGCAGGTTCGGGGCGAAGCCTCCCTCATCCCCCACGTTGGTGCTGTAGCCCCGCTTCTTAAGGACCTTCTTGAGGTGATGATAGACCTCCGCTCCCCAACGCAGGGCCTCAGCGAACGATGGGGCGCCCACTGGGAGGATGAGGAACTCCTGGAGATCCGCCGAGTCGTCGGCGTGCTTGCCGCCGTTGAGGATATTCATCATGGGAACCGGCAGCACCCGGGCCTCCACACCCCCCAGATAGCGATAGAGGGGAAGGCCCAAGGAGCGCGCGGCCGCGACCGCCACCGCCAGGCTGACGCCCAGGATGGCGTTGGCCCCCAGCTCCCGCTTGTTCTCAGTGCCGTCCAGGCTGATCAGCGCCTCATCGATCCCGACTTGATCCAGGGCGTCCCAGCCCACCAGCTCCTCGGCGATGCGGGTGTTCACGTTCTCCACGGCCTTGAGGACCCCCTTTCCCAGATAACGGGAAGGGTCCTCATCCCGGAGCTCCCAGGCTTCGTGGGCGCCGGTGCTGGCCCCCGAGGGCACGGCCGCCTGACCGACGGTGCCGTCGGCCAGATGCACCTCCACCTCCACGGTCGGATTGCCCCGGGAGTCCAAGATCTCCCGCGCCCGCACCATCTCGATCCGCGTGGGGAAATCCAGCGCTCGCGCCATCGTTGCGTTCCCCCCATAAAGTCTCTGTTCGATTATAGCCGGCCAGGACGGAAAATCCATCTTTTTACAATCTGAAGGGCTACTCGAAATGCTTCCACTCACTCGATGCAGCGCCGGATCTGTTGCTGGAAACACTGCTTGGACAAGGGGTAGTTCGATCCTCTCCGGGGGCATCGGCGTGGAGGCTCGCAATGCGGGTCGGAGTTCCGTAGTTGGTTTTCTCCGGGAGGCTTCATGAGCGGAGCTGCGTGCAGATATCGAAGCTACGCTGTTCGGAGCCCAATAGGAGAAGTGGGAGAGCCCCACTCCCCTTTATCTCTCCTCCCCACGGCCCTTTGGGCCATGGGGAGGAGAG
>DATMAC010000240.1:0-3468 GCA_035573655.1 Thermoflexus sp. | reverse complement strand
TAAGCTGCGAACGATCCTGAGCCTGCTGGGCATCCTCATCGGGGTGGGCGCGGTGGTCGCCCTGCTGGCCGCCGGCCAGGGCGTCCAGGACTACATCCAACGCCAAGTTCAGGCGATCGGGCCGAACGTCCTGTTCGTGTTCCCCGGGGGGTTCTCCCAGACGGGGCTCACGCGGGCAGCGGCCCAGCAATCCGGCCTGATGCGACCGGCCTTGACGCTGGGGGACGCCCGGGCGCTGCAGGATCCCCTTCGGGCGCCGGATATCGCCATGGTGGCCCCTATCGTGGCCCAAACCCTTCCGGTGGCGTCGGAGAAAGAGCGAGCCATCACCACCGTGCGCGGGGTGACGCCGGAATATCGGATCGCCCGGAACTGGCGGGTGGATCGGGGACGATTCATCGAGCCGGAAGATGAACGGACCCGCGCCCGGGTTGCCCTCCTGGGGGCCGAGACCGCCCGCACGCTCTTCGGCGAACGGGACCCCGTGGGGCAACTGATTCGCATCCGGGACGTCCCCTTCCGGGTGATCGGTGTGCTGAGCCCCAAGGGGGGGACTTCTTTCGGCAATGAGGATGAAGTGGTATTGATCCCCTTAAGCACCATGCACCAGTACCTTTACAGCCTGCGTGGGCGGGGGGGAGAGCCGGGCCTCAGCGCCATCGTGCTGGTGGCGCGTTCCCATGAACGAATCCGGGCGGCCCAAGAGCAGGCTGCCGCGATCCTGCGGGAGCGTCACGGGATCCAATTCCGGGAAGACGAGGACTTCACGGTGGTCTCCCAAGAGGAGATCTTAAGCCTTTTCGGCAACCTCACGACGATCCTCACCGCCTTCCTCTCGGCCATCGCGGGGATCTCGCTCTTGGTGGGAGGGATCGGGATCATGAATATCAGCCTGGTTTCTGTGCGGGAGCGGACCCGGGAGATCGGCCTGCGCAAGGCGGTGGGAGCCCGACGGCGGGATATCATGGTTCAGTTTCTGATTGAGACGGTGCTCCTTTCGCTGATCGGGGGCGCGCTGGGGGTCTTGTTGGGGATCCTCACCGCTCAACTGATCTCTGCGCTGGCCGGAGGGGTGTTCCAGGCCATCGTGACCCCTGGGGCCGTCCTGCTGGCGGTAGGGATCAGCTCGGCGGTCGGCATCTTCTTTGGCCTTTACCCGGCCTGGCGAGCCGCCCGCTTGGATCCCATCGTCGCGCTGCGATATGAATAACCGGGATGTAACGATTCAGGCTGGTCCTGTTCGGTTGGGAGCGCTTGTAAAGAGGCGGAATGACCCCACCCCCCTTCATCCCCCCTCCCCACGGCCCTTCGGGCCGCGGGGAGGGGGGATGAAGGGGGCCGAGCTGCGCGCCTTCGGCGCGCGGCTCGGCCCCCAAAACCCCCAAGAGAAAGGGGAAGAACCTAATCTTTCCACGCGCCTCCAGGCCCTAATGCCTTGACCTCTCGATCTCGCTAAGAGCGGGAGGCCTGGGGCACGGGCTCGCTGAGGTTGAGGACGCTGACGCGGGCGGCGATCTGACGAGCGATGTCCCGCAGGGCCTGGGCCGCCGGGCTATCGGGGTAGGTGATCACCACCGGACGCCCCGCCTCTCCGCTCTCCACCACCCGCGGATCGAGCGGGATGCGCCCCAAAAACGGCACCCCCATCCGCTCCGCCAGCTGCCGCCCTCCATCCTGTCCGAAGATGGCGGTCACGGTTCCGCAGTGAGGGCACACAAAGCCGCTCATGTTCTCCACCACCCCTAACACCGGCACCTCCAGCCGCTCAAACATCCGCACCGCCCGCCCCACATCGCTTAACGAAACCCCTTGGGGCGTGGTCACCACCACCGCCCCTGTCACCGGGGCCAGCTGGGCCAGGGAGAGGGCCACATCCCCCGTCCCCGGCGGCAGATCCACCACTAAATAGTCCAACAACCCCCAATCGACATCGGTGAGGAACTGCCGCACCGCGCTGTGCAACATCGGCCCCCGCCAGATCACCGGCTGATCCGGCGGCAGTAGGAACCCTAGCGACATCACCCGCACTCCATAGGCCACCGCGGGCAGGATCTTGTCCCCCTGCGGCGCCGGGATCCGTTTCACGCCCAGCATCTCGGGGATGTTGGGCCCATAGACGTCGGCGTCCATCAACCCCACCATCGCCCCCATCCCCGCCAAAGCCACCGCCAGGTTGGCGGCCACCGTGCTCTTGCCGACCCCACCCTTCCCGCTGCCCACCGCCAGGATGTTCTTGATCCTTAACCCCTCAATTGTCTGCAACCGGGCGTGGGCGGGCACCTCGGCCGTCATCCGCAGCTCCACCTCCCGCACCCCGGGCAGGGCTCGAAGGGCCGCCCGGATGTCAGCCTCGATGCGCTCGCTCAGCGGGCAAGCGGGGGTGGTCAAGGCCACGGTCAGGGCCACCCGATCCCCCTCCACCACCACCTCGCGCACCATCCCCAGCGACACGATATCCCGTCCCAGTTCCGGATCCCGAACTCCGCGAAGCGCGTTCAGAACCTGTTCCCGTGTGGTCATTGAGGCCTCCATTTTCTCCCTTTCAGAGCACCCATCGGGGCCTACCCTGCAACTGCCCCATTGTCAACTTACGCAGAAGAGCGAGCCGCTGCCTTCTCGCCCTTCTTGGCCTTTTCGGCTTCCTTCTCTGCCTGCTCCCGGGCCCAATCCGAAGGATGGATTTGCGCGTGATAAGTGTCGGGTTTCAGCAGGCGCGGAAGATCGAACACCAAGGACTCATAGCGCTCATAGGACGAGAGCTCGTAATCGTGATCCATCTTGATCGCATCGAACGGGCAGAACTCCGCACAGAAGCCGCAGGACATACAGATCGTGGCGTCGATGTAGAAAGCCTCCGGCTCCGGCTTCGGGCGACCGGTGGTCGGGTCCGTCCCGCGCACGATCCAGATGCACTGGGGCGGACAGACCTTGGCGCAGATCCCACAGGAGGTGCACTTGATCTTATCCTCTTGGGTGTCGTAAACCAGGAAAGGAATGTACCGAAAGTTCTCCGGCAACGGCAGCTTCTCTTTGGGATACTGAACGGTGAACACGCCCCGGGCCCGTGGTCCCTGTCGCGCAGGGAGATGTTGAGGCCGGTAGCGCCCGCCCTCGAACAGATAACGGATATCCTCAATGTAGGAGTAAATGAAATGTTTGAGGGTCACACCAAGACCTTTGAGGATGCCCAGGCCGTAGATCATCGCGATTGGCCTCCCATAAGATTGATCAGCTCATAGACTTTGAAGATCTTCGAGGGGTTGGGGGCCTCCTTCAGCGACCCCAACCCCCTGAAGAATTTTTCTCTCGGGATGGCGTCGATCGCCCTCTCTTTAAAGAGTGTCTGAGAACTTGCTCTGGGTAACTACCTACCCTGTAAGTGGGAAAGAGCCCCACCCCCTTTCTCCCCCCTCCCCACGGCCCAAAGGGCCGTGGGGAGGGGGGAGAAATTTTTTTTGGGGCGGAGCC
>DATMAC010000239.1:0-8894 GCA_035573655.1 Thermoflexus sp. | reverse complement strand
CCGCCGCTGGCGAGCCGTCTCCCGCTCCCGGATCAACGCGGCGACTTCAGGGGGCAAAATCGGCTGGGGGAAACCAGGCGCTCCTGGGGGGCGTGATACCTCAATCGGTGGCGGGATTCGGACCTCACCTAACCATGTTATGGGGAACACCTCGCCTGCCTCGACCTCCCGGATCCTGTCCGCTTGCCAGATTGTCACTCGCCCCCGACCCAACACTTCCACGGTTCCCTGGAGGAAATCGAAGACCGCTATTGTATGCTCGTCGATCCCCAAGATCACCACCTCGGGGGGAAGGAAACGTCGCATTGCTTCGAATCGCTCGCGCCCCATAAAGCACCGGCTTGTATCCACTTCCTCTCCGCCTTCCTGATTGTTCCAGTGGGAAACAATCGCCAGCTGAAGGCCGAAGTCCCCGAACAGATCCAATCCGCGCACCCAGTGGGGATCGTGGCCAGCTTTGTAAATTTCATAAACCGGCAACGCCCATGTGCTGACCGCGATGGCTGCTGCGCTGGCCAGCCCCAAAGCGGCCCCCTGGCGGTGGCGGGCCAGGAGATAACGCCAGGCGACGCTTCCCATCAACTGCCGGATCGCATACGTGGGGCTCCCCGGGCCCATGAAAATGTAGTCTGCTTCCAAGAGGGGCGCCACCAGGTAGGGGTCATCAGGACTGAAGGGGGTTCCGCGCTTACGGGCCGGGATCACCAGGACGCGAGGTTGGAACTCCCCCAAGCGTTCACGAATGAAATCGGCCACCCGCCCCGCTACCCGCGCGGAGTTCAATTCGAAGCCCGCGGGGGTCTCCAGGATCGCCACCTTCACCGGCGGCTTGAAGTCTTTCATCGCCGCCGCATGCCCCCGTCGCCCTGCTGGCGCGATCTCTCCAGAGCCAAATAACACAATCTTCCCGGGACGGGAGGCCACAGCTGAGAACTGATCCGATCGGCTCCCAGCCCCTCCAGCGATACTCAACGCCTCCCCCTTGTTACGATTTGTACAGCTTGTGCACTTTCATGTTAACACATCTTAAACAACTTGTCCATCGTGTTTTCGTATTTTCTGAAACATTCCAAAGCAGCCAAATACTGCAGATTGTTATTGCAACAGATTGCAGGATCTTTTTATTAAAACCATTAGCGTTATTTCGTTTGACAGCAAACCAAATTTATGTATGATTTACTATAAAGCAATATAAAGCAATCAGGACCGGTTTGTTTATTCCTTTGCTCTTGGAGGCAAGCGATGAAAGAAGCACGAGGAGGTATGCGGATTGCGGGGGCCTCGATCGCCTGGATCGTGCTCTACGGCGCCCTCTGCGGAGTGACCGCGCTGGTTCCGATTTTTCCCTATGTCGGTGGAGGGGGTTACGTGCCTCTTCAGAACGTATTCTCCGCTATGGCCCCGCTATTGCTAGGCCCTCTCGGGGGATTTGTGGCCGCAGTGCTAGGCGGATTGATCGGCATGTTCATTGCCCCGGCAGCCTTCCCCCTCCAGCTCGTGGACGTAATCCTCACCGGTGCCTTACCTGCCTTGTTCGTCGCCCTGGTCATCCACAATGATCGCTGGTGGAAGTATTCCATCCCGCTGGCAGTGCTGGTGGGGATCTTCGGCACCTTGTTTCCATTCTACGTGCCAGGTCCTGCCGCAGGATTCAGTTATCCGCCCCAGCCAACCCAGTTTCTTCTCGCTGGTTATTACTGGATCATCCCCCTCATTGTGCTGGCCACACCGCTGGGCCGCCGTCTCTTTCCTTCCTGGGCCCGATCCAACGATCGACGGCTTCGCTACCTGGGGATCTTCTTCAGCTATTATGTCGGCATGCTGCTCTGGTTCCTCCCATGGTCCCTCCCTTACTGGTATGTCTTCAAATACGAGGTTGCGCTGGGAATCGCCACGTACATTGGATACACATGGTGGATCCCTGCCTTTGCAGCAGTGACCACCATTATCACCATTCCTCTCTTGGAAGCTTTATCCCGGAGCGGCTTGCCCAAGATCCCCGACGCGCTATGGTGACGATTCCATCTTCCGTCCCCCTCTCGTTGTCAGGTGGCTTTTGGAAGCCGGGGAGGCTCCCATCGGCCATCTCCTCGGCCCCGATGATCGGATAATCTCTTAGGGGTGCTCCATTCCAAACAGGGGGAGTCCCCCAGATTCGCAGTGTCGATCTTTCGATCCTCAGGATTTCTATGAGGGGCGGGCTGCTGGCGCGGCCCGCCCCTTCGGGGGTCCTTTCATCTTTACAACAAAGCTCTTACGGACATCAGCTTGTGAGGGGGGCCGCTGCACGGATGCTTTGTTTTGAGGATATACGGTGGAAGGGCGGATGGCCCCTCCCTGCGGCTTCGGACTGCAAGGAGGGGCTCTCCGCCCTTCCACCGAGTACCCTTAAAATTCAGGTGGACAAAACACTATATGCAGGACGAATAGGCATGAAAAACCGGGATGTAACAGTGAAACTCCAAGAGGTCACCTTCACTTATGAAGGGGGTGTTGTGGCCCTGCGCAGCCTGAACATGAGTGCCCGGCGCGGGGAGTTCATCGTTGTCCTGGGCGCCAATGGGGCAGGGAAATCCACGCTTTGTTATTTGCTCAGCGGGATCATCCCCCATATCTATGGCGGACAGCGCGCTGGGGAAGTTCAGGTTGTCGGCCGGGATCCCTGGGATGATCCAATTCACATTACCGCCCAGCGCTGTGGGGTGCTCCTTCAGGATCCCGAAGTCCAGCTCTTCATGCCCACGGTGCGAACCGAGGTGGCCTTTGGACCAGCCAACCTCCGGGTGCCCCGAGCAGAGATCGAACGCCGGGTGGCGGAAGTCCTGGCCCTGGTTCGACTAGAGGGCCTGGAGGATCGCAACCCGCGGGAACTTTCCGGGGGACAGAAGCAGCGAGTCGCCTTGGCGGCTGTGTTGGCCATGCGCCCCCAGGTGCTTGTGCTGGATGAGCCCACTTCTCAGCTGGATCCCCTGGGGCGTTGGGAAGTCGTACAGGCTCTCCATCGGTTGAAGGCAGCCCAGGAGATCACGATCATCCTGACCACTCATGAAACCGATGAGGTGATGGATCTGGCGGACCAGGTATGGGTGTTGGAAGAAGGCCGATGTATCCTAACGGGGACGCCGGAGGAGGTTTTCACGCAACCGGAGCGGTTAGAGGCGGCAGGGGTGAAACCTCCAGCCTTAGCTCACATCTGGATTCATCTCGCCCGTAAGAGCGGAGAGCCAGCGGATCTCAATGGTCAACGATTACGTGACCTAAGCATCGCCCGGGTTGCCGAGCGAGCGGCAAACTTGCTCCGTCAGGGCTGGATCTCGCCGCATCCGCTCCCGGATTCCAGTCGACCATCATCACCGATGCGCCCGGCGGTGATTGAGGTACAGGATTTGGTTTACCGCTATCCGGGTTATCCCCCGGTGATCGCCTTGAAAGGAATTAACCTTACCGTTCGGGAGGGGGAATTTGTTGGAATTATCGGACAGAACGGCTCGGGGAAAAGCACTTTAGTGAAATGTATCGTGGGTCTGCTCCGGCCTACGGCTGGCCAAGTGCGGGTGCTCGGTGAGGATGTACGTCGGCTCTCCGTGGGCCAGCTGGCCCGACGGGTTGGTCTCGTTCTTCAGAACCCCGATTACCAGCTCTTCACAATCTCCTCCAAGGAGGAAATCCTGTTCGGCCTCCGCAACCTGGGCATCCCCAAGGAAGAGGCCGAGGCCCGAGTTCAAGAAGCCTTGCGCTGGGTAGGGCTGGAGTCGGAAGCGGAGACCTTTCCCTTCCGGCTCTCGTTCGGTGATCGGCGGAAGCTGGCGGTGGCCGCCACGCTGGCCATGGACCCGCAGATCTTGATCCTCGACGAACCGACGACGGCCCAGGATCATCGAGGCCGTTATCAACTGGCCGAGCTCGCCCGGCGCTTCCGAGAGGAGAAAGGGCGAACCGTGATCATGATCACACACGATATGGAGCTGATCGCTCGCTATGCCGAGCGGGTGATCGTGATGTGGGATGGACAAATCCTAACGGACGGAACGCCGGAGGAGGTGTTCGGCCAGACCGAGTTATTGCATCGAAGCTTTTTGCGCGCACCCATTGCTTATGAGATCGCTCAGCAGCTCGCCCCCTTTGGAATCCCATCCAGGGTACTGACAACTCATGATCTGTTGACTGTGCTGGGAGGATTGTCATGAACGCCCCGTTCCGTTACATCCAGCGCCAGACCATTGTCCATCGTTTACATCCGTTCACCAAAATGATTTACGTGCTGCTCACCCTGTTGCTTATCCTGGTCCCGCTCTATGACATCCGCCATCTCCCAGTTCTGCTGATCTGGCTGAGCCTCTCGGCCATGTTATGGGTAGCGGCGCGCATCGAGCTGGGGCGGTTCGCCGCCTTATTAAAGATCCTGGCCGGCACTTTCCTCTTCTTGATGCTAGCCCAGGGATTCACCTACCGGCATGGGAAGACGGTTCTGATCAAGTTTGGGGATCTCCATTTCGGTGGCTCCAATATGGGAGAACTGACGCTGGAAGGCGTTCAGCTGGGGTTTATGCTATCGGTGCGTATCCTCACAGCCGCCTCGTCGCTGCCGCTGCTGGTAATGACCACCTCGAACGCCGAGCTCATGGCCGCTATGAGCCAGCTTCGCCTACCCAAGGTAGTGACTTTCATGTTCGTAAGCGCCCTCTCCTTCACCTCATTAATTTTCGAGATGTGGAATAACATTGTGGATGCTCAGAAGCTCCGGGCCTTCGATATCGATCGCATGGATCCGATCACACGTCTGCGCAAAGCCTATGTGCCTATCATCACGCCTCTCATCCTTCTTCTCTTCCGCAAAGCGAACGATTTCCAGATCGCCCTGGAGACCAAGGGGTTCGGATCCCCCGGACGGCCCACCGAGATCGAGACGCTTCGAATGAGGCCTGTTGATTTCCTCGCCATTGCGATCTTCCTGGTGGTCTTCGTGCTCTGCAATATCCTGCGTTTCCAATTCTGAGCTATTCGAATCAAAGCGTTTGCCCAACGGGTGGCTTCACCTTCCGGCATCCCCCTCAAGCGCCCTATCTCTTTTTTCATGCCTGATTGTCGCAGACAGCCCCGCGCTCATTTCCTTATGCATGCAATTGCCCAATCCGCCCTCAAAAACTCTGGGGGAAGCAAATAACCCCATTTAGCTGAGGCGCTCAAAGAAGTTGCGATGCCCCCTCGCTCGCGCCCATAAGGCCCAGGCCAGGAATCCCGCCAGGCTGGCCATCGCGGCTCCTGTGCGCACCACGCCAGTTTGTGGATCGATGGACTCGCAGGCCAGCCCGTTATCCATAGGCGCTTCCCGCACGAGCTCTAAAACCGCTGGGTCCGGATCGGTCAGCAAGCGATTGGCGAGATCGAAAACGCCCGGAAAAGGGAAATGGGGAGAGCCCGGGCCGCCGAAGGGGCCAGGGAAAAAGTACGGGTTGGCCGGGGAAGATAGCCACCGCACCGTGTTCTGGTACGCTGGATCCTCAGGGTCGCAAAACCCATAATAAGCCAAAAGCCGCAAACTTCCCGGTGGCTCCTCCCGCAATTCGATGCGGCCCGTTTGATCCCGAGCCCAAGCCCACATCGGTCCCTCCGGCCCCTCCACGATGCCATAGCGGCGGATCGCCGCCGCCAGCCGTTCGGCCTCCAACTCCCAGTGCGACGCTTCGCTCTCTTTTCCTAGAAGCCGGAACAGTTCTCCAGAGACCCGGAAGGCCGCCCAAACCAGAACGTTATCGTAAATGACCAACGGATACTCCGTCGGGTCATCGGTCGGCAACAGGAAAGTCCGATAGAGCCCCGTCTCTGCGTCCCGCTGCTGCTCAATGCGCCGCAACAACGCAGGGATCGCCTCGGCGATCACGGGTTCCTGCAATAAATGGAGGTCTCCGGTTTCGCGAACATAGCGCCAGATCGCCAGGAGGGGGGCCGCGGCCTGATCCAACTCGAAGCCTGGATAGAGAGGGACCCCATTCAGGTAAAGTGCGTGATCGGCGATATGGGGAAGATAGCGCGGCAGAGCGTCTCGCAACAGGAAACGGGCTCGCTCCGGATCCACCAGCAGGATCGCCGGAAACGACCAGAGGAAAGCATCCCGGCTCCAGAAGGCGCCGCTGACATAATACAAGGGGCTGCGCGAGGTCACCATCACGGGAGCGCCGGTGTCCAAGCAATCCCCTTGACTGAAGAAGTAAGCAAAAAACAGGTTCTCGTTCAGGCGGGCGGTGAGCACCGGATCCTCCAGACGGCGCGCGCGAGCTTCCAGCCAGCGCCGCGTCTCCTCCAGAAGCCCGTCCGCACCACAGCGACGCAAGTGCAACGCCCCCGTCCGTGCTCCATCCGCATCGGGAGCCACCGCCAGGTACAGGGTGGCCGATATCACTTCCCCAGGATGAAGCAGGTGATGAAGAAGACCTCGATAAATGAGGAGATCCTGAGAGAGGAGCTCTAAACGAAGCGGAGGCTCCACCTGTAGACCCAAGGCGAGCAACGGCAAGCCGGTATGAAACTCCGCGAACCCGCTGCCGGTCCAGGGATCTTGCCCAACCATCCAGCTTCCGTGCAGCGGCCGGGAAGCGAACCGGGAGAGGAGCGTGCGTGCCCATCGTCCTTCGAAGCCCATGGAAATGGTCCGAGGCGGACCCGCGTGGAGCGAGAGGCGAAGTTGATACACCAGCCCGCGCTCTTCAATCGGAGCCCAGAGGCGGCCTTCCACCTCCAGGTTCCCTTCGCGGAAGCGCCAAACCGGTATCCAGAACCCTTCCCGTCTCCAACTCAGACGCCCGGTCCAGGCCACCGGCTGGCCCTCCACAAATAAAACCGGGCGAATGAGAGGATCCCCCTCCGCTTCGATCAGGCCGTTGAGGTGCTCGTGAAGGGCACCCAGACGATACACACATCCATCCCGTTGATCGATCAAGGGGACGGAAAGCCACAAGTTCCCTGTAGGGAGGAACACCGGCGGCTCTTCCAGGATCGGTGCCCGCGTCATCAGGGATTCTTTGCTCATCCCCGCATCCCGGTCAGGGCGATGCCCTCAATGATCTGGCGCTGAAGTAGGAAGAAAACGATCAGCATCGGCATGGCAGCGATCAAGGCACCCGCCATCTGCCAGTGGATATTCGTGCCATACTGCTCCGAAAAGAACTGCAGGCCCACCGGAATGGTCCGGCTGGCGTCCGAGCTGGTGATGATGAGCGGCCAGAGGAACTCCTCCCAGGAGCCCAGGAACGTAAAGATCGCCAGGGCGGCCAAAGCCGGCCTCACCAATGGAAGCATGATCGTCCAGAAAATCCGCCACTCGGATGCCCCATCGATGCGCGCCGCATCGATGAGATCGCTCGGGATGGTCAACATAAACTGGCGCATCAAGAAGATCCCGAACGCGTCCACCAGCCAAGGAAACATTACCCCTAACAATGTGTCCTGCAAACGAAGGGAAATCGCCAGTTGATAGAGCGGGATCATGCGGGTCTGGAACGGAACCATCAGGCTGGAGAGGATCAGAATGAAAACCAAATCCCGACCTGGGAAACGAAACTTGGCCAAAGCATACCCCGCCATGGCGCTTGTCAACAGCACACTCAGTGTCACCAGAGAGGAAGTGATCAAGCTGTTCAGGAAATAGCGCCCGAATGGGAACTGTGCGAAAACCGCATGGAAGTTATCCAGAGTGGGTTCCTCGGGGATCCAAGTTGGCGGAATACGCATCACTTCATGCAAAGGCTTAAAAGCTGAAGAGGTCATCCACACCAGAGGCAGTAGCATGACCAATGATCCGGTCAGGAGGACTAGATAAACTGTCACACGACCGATCCAGCGCCACGGCATGGATATTTTCCCTCCAAGGATCAATCTCTAAATATTTACGCACAAATTAATATTCAAATGGGCGTTGCAAAATCCGAAGTTGTATAAGCGTCACGGTCATGATCATGAAAAGCAGCACGATTGCGTTGGCAGCTCCATAACCGAAATCGAATTGTTTCCAGGCCAGATCGTAAATGTGTAAGACGAAAACCCGGGTGCTGTTCAAGGGGCCCCCTGGAGTTAAATAAGTAAAGCCTCCCGAAGTCATCACATACGGGATGCTGAACACCCGGAAGGCATTGATGACTAAGATCACCGCGACGAAAACCACGGTAGGGTTTAAGAGCGGCAAGGTGATATACCGGAAAGCCTGCCACGGATTCGCCCCATCGATCTCCGCTGCCTCCTTCAGCTCACGGGGAATGGTTTGGAGACCGGCCAGGAAAAGAACCATGGCATAGCCGACCTGTTTCCAGATCCCTGCGGTCATCAAGGCCGGCAATGCCCATGTGGTGCTGGCCAGCCAGCCAGGCGGATCGGCGATCCCTATCTGGCGCAAGATCCAATTCACGACCCCAAACGTGGGTTCGAACAGCCAACGCCAGACGAAGGCGGAGGCCACCACGGAGGTCATCACGGGGACAAAATAGATGGTGCGGAAGATCCCCCGCCCTCGCAACCAGTATTGATTCAAGGCGATGGCCGTCGCCAGGCCCAGCACCATCACGCACGGAACTACCCCTATGGTCCAGATCAGAGTGACCTTTAACGATTGCCAGAACAGCGGATCGCGGATCATGCGCCGATAATTGGCGAGGCCCACGAACTGCTTTTCGCCGAACAGGCTCCACTGATAAAGGCTGAGCCGAAAAGCCTCAAACGATGGGTAGAGAACGATTGCGGAAAACAAGATGAGGCTTGGGGCCATGAATCCATAGGCCCAGAGCCACATACGAAGCCTGCGGGTTCGGGCAAATCGAAGGATTCCGATCTGTCCTCGGGTCAACGCGGCGGACAGCCTAATCATCTTCCACCCCTTTGCGGGGTGCGGCTGGGGGATGCCCCAG
>DATMAC010000238.1:0-5679 GCA_035573655.1 Thermoflexus sp. | reverse complement strand
CATGTAGACGACGCACTCCAGGCCCAGCATGGCGCACACCGTCGCCGTGGCGACCCCGTGCTGGCCCGCCCCGGTCTCCGCAATGATGCGCCGCTTGCCCATGCGCTGCGCCAGGAGCCCCTGGCCCAGGGCGTTGTTGATCTTGTGGGCCCCCGTATGGGCCAGATCCTCGCGCTTGAGGAAGATCCGCGCCCCTACCGATTCCCCCAACCGCTGGGCCTCCGTCAACGGCGTAGGCCGGCCCACATACGTGCGCAGGAGGTTTTCGAATTCCCTTAGGAATTCTGGATCCGCGATGGCCTCATAGAATGCGGCCTCCAGCTCCTCCAAGGCAGGGATCAGGGTCTCTGGAACGTATCGCCCGCCGTAGGGCCCAAAGTAACCTGGGCGCTCCTGAACGGGTGGAAGGATCCATCGAAGCATTTCGCCTCCCGGAAGGTCAGGGCTTCTCAATGCCCCCGCTCAAGCATGAAAACTGCAGTCAAGCAGTCAACAAGCTGAGGTTCGGACATAAGTTGGGACAAGGGGTGCCTCATCCTTTATCGGTGAAGAGCGGGATGGCCCCTCCCCCAAATTTTTTCTGGGGCTGGGCCGGGGGCCTTCGGCCCCCGGCCCAGCCCCAGAAACCCCCAAATCAGCCTTAGATCGCAACGCCACCCTGGAGGCGAGGTGGGGACCTCACCCGCTCAATGTCCTAACTCGTGTCCGAACTTCGGGTCAACAAGAAGGAACTCGCTTCGAGGCGTTCGAACGCCCGACGCGCGCGCGCCACAAAGGCCTGCACTTTCCCCGGATCCTTTCGGCCGGGCGCCCGCTCCACACCGGACGACACATCCACTCCCCATGGCCGGACTTGAAGGATGGCCTCCGCGACGTTCTCGGGGGTCAAGCCCCCGCTGAGCAACAGCCGATGGGTTCGAGCCCACATCGCCGCGATCGCCCAGTCGGCCCGTTGACCGGTTCCCCCATAGGCCGTCGGATGCCACGCATCCACCCCCAGCGTCGGCCCCTCCGACAGGCGTCCCCGGTAGCGCTCTGGATCGGGAAGCTCCCCCCGCGACTCGGTAGAACCTGGAGCGCTGAGGCGCAGCACTTTATAGGCGCAATCGGCCAGGGAGGTCAGGACCTCAGGGGGTTCCTCTCCGTGGAGCTGGGCCCAGTCCAGGCCGATGCGCGCCATGAGCGCGCGCACCTGGGACGCCGGCTCGTTCACGAACACGCCCACCAACCGGACGTGGGGGGCTTCCTGACGGATCGCGGCGGCGATCGCGGCCGCCCACTCCGGAGAGACGAAGCGGGGGCTTTTCGGGTAGAGCACAAAACCCAGCGCATCCGCCCCCGCCGCCACCGCCACCCGCGCGTCTTCCAGATCGGTGATCCCACAGATCTTCACGAACCCCATGTCGAGGCTCCCTTCATCCGATCAGGCTCCGCACCCGCTGGGCCACCGCCTCGAGATCGAAACCGTCCGGGCGGCTCCCCGCTTCCACGAGCGCCTCGCCGATCAGCACCGCATCGTAGCCGAGGGCAGCCATCTCCCGAACATCCTCCCGGGACCGCAACCCGCTCTCCGCGACCGTCCGGATTCCGTCAGGGATCCGAGGCCGCAACCGGGCGGACACCGTCCGATCCACCCGCAGGGTGCGCAGGTCGCGGTGGTTGACGCCGATCACCCGCGCCCCCGCTTGGAGGGCCTGCTCCAGTTCCTCCTCCCGATGAACCTCCACCAAGGAGGTCATCCCCAGGGTGTCCGCCAGGGCGATTAGATCAGCCAGACAGTGGGGATCCAGGATCGCCGCGATAAACAGCACCGCGTCGGCTCCGGCGGCTCGGGCCTCGTAGACTTGATAAGGATCCAGAATGAAATCCTTACGCAGGATCGGCGTTCTGGGGAAAGCCTGGCGGATTCCCTGCAGGTGGGCCAGGTCCCCCAGGAAGAACCGCTCCTCGGTGAGCACGGAGAGGGCGGAGGCCCCGGCCTGGACATACACCTGGGCCAGCGCGATCGGATCGACGGTGGGGGCGATCGGTCCCCGGGAGGGGGAAGCCCGCTTGATCTCGGCGATCAGGGCGGGCCGATCCCCCTGTCGGGCAAGCGCGGCGGCGAAATCCAGGGCCGGCGGCGCGGCCTCCGCCTCCGCCCGCACCACGGTCAGCGGGCGCTTCCCCATCCGTGCGGCCACCTCTTCCCGCTTCCAGGCGAGGATCTTCGCCAGCTCGGACATCTCAGCTCCCCTGGGCCAGCGTCCGGGTATACGAGACATATTCCTGCAGGACGGCCAGGGCCGCCCCATGGGTTAGAGCCTGCTCCGCTCGCTCTAGGCCCTCCCGCAGATCCTCGACCTGCTCGGCGGCCCGTAGCGCGAAGGCGGCGTTGAGCACGACCGCTGCCCGGAGCGGGCCGTTCTCCTTCCCCTGGAACAACGCCCGCAGCCGTTGCGCGTTCTCCTCCGGGGTAGCGCCGCGGAGCGCCTCGAGCGGCGCCCGGGGGATGCCGTAATCGGCGGGATCGAAGACCCATGTGCGCACCCGCCCGTCGACGTATTCCGCCACCCGCGTCGGGCCAGCCGGCGTGATCTCATCGACGTTGCCCACCCCGCACACCACGAAGGCGTGCCGGCTGCCCAGGGCGCCGAGGACTTCCGCCAACGGCTCGGCCAGGTTCGGATCGAACACCCCCATCACCTGGTAGGGCACCTCCGCAGGGTTGCACAGGGGGCCCAGGATGTTGAAGATCGTGCGGATGCCGATCTCCCGCCGGGGGCCGATGGCATGCTTCATCGCCGGGTGGAAAGCCGGGGCGAACAGGAACGCGAACCGGATCTCTCGGAGCGCCCGCGCGGCCTGCTCCGGGGTAAGGGTGAGCTCGGCCCCCAGGGCAGCCAGGAGATCGGCGCTGCCGCTGGGGCTGGAGACCGCTCGGTTGCCGTGTTTGGCCACCGGCACACCGGCCCCTGCCACCACGAAGGCCGCCGCCGTGGAGAGGTTGAAGGTGCGCGCTCCATCCCCGCCCGTGCCGCAGGTGTCCACCGCCACGCCTTCATAGGGCACGCGCTGCATCGCGCGGCGCATCGCCCGGGCGCACCCGATGATCTCCGGGATCGTCTCTCCCTTCATCCGCAAGGCGGTCAGGAAGGCGCCGATTTGGGCCGGGGTGGCTTCCCCCGCCATGATCGCCCCCATCGCCGCCTCCGCCTCCTCGACCGTCAGATCCTCCCGCTTGACCAGCTTGGCGATGGCTTCCCGTATCATTCCCAACCTCCTGCTCAGGAACTTGGAATTCGACCTGTAAGTGGGGAAGGACCCCACCCCCCTGGATCCCCCCTCCCCACGGGCCAAAGGGCCGTGAGGAGGGGGGATCAAAAGCTTTTTGGGGGCTGAGCCGCACGCCTTCGGCGCGCGGCTCAGCCCCCAAAGTCCAGAAGGAAACTCCATCCCCTTGTGGGTGCCCCTACCGGATGTCGCTGATCGCCAGAAAGTTCCGTAGCAGGCCGACCCCTTCAGGGGTGAGGACGGATTCCGGATGGAACTGCACCCCGAAGGTGGGATGGGTCCGGTGTCGCAGGGCCATGATCTCGCCCTCCGGCGTTCGGGCGGTGACCTCCAGCGCTTCGGGCAGGGGCTCCGCCACCAGCAGAGAGTGATAGCGTCCGGCCATCAACGGGCTCGGCAGCCCGGCGAACAGGTCCCGGCCGTTGTGGAGGATGGGCGAGGCCTTGCCGTGCATCAACCGTCCCGCCCGCACCACCCGGCCGCCGAAGGCGGCGGCGATGGCTTGATGCCCCAGGCAGACCCCGAGGATGGGGACGCGCCCGCTTAGGGCGCGGATCACCGGCATCGTGATGCCCGCGTCCTCCGGCCGCCCCGGCCCCGGCGAGATCACGATCGCCGCCGGCTGCATCTCGATGATCTCCTCGACATCCGCCGCATCGTTTCGGACCACTCGAAGGGGAACGTCTTCGTGCCCAGCTTCTTGCAACAAGTGCCCCAGGATCTGAACCAGGTTGTAGGTGAACGAGTCGTAGTTATCGATCACCAGAAGCATCTCACGCCTCCTTAGCTCTCATGGCTTTGGTCGACAGCCAGCTGCATCGCCCGGGCCTTGTTGCGGGTCTCCTCCTCCTCACGCTCGGGGATCGAGTCGGCCACGATCCCTGCCCCCGCCTGCACGATGGCGGTGTTTCCCTGCACCATTACCGTGCGGATCGTGATGCACCAATCGGCGTTCCCCCGCGGATCGAAATACCCCACGCCCCCCGCGTAAGGCCCGCGGACTTCCCCCTCCAGCTCGGCGATGATCTCCATCGCCCGCACCTTGGGGGCCCCGGAGACGGTCCCAGCGGGGAAGGCGGCCGCCAGGGCATCGAAGGCATCGCACTCCGGGCGCAGCCGTCCGCGGACTGTGGAGACCAGGTGCATCACGTGGGAATAGCGTTCCACCACCATGAACTCGTCCACCCTCACCGTGCCATAGACACACACCCGCCCCAGGTCGTTGCGGCCGAGGTCCACCAACATCACGTGTTCGGCCTGCTCTTTGGGGTCCGCTCGCAGCTCCGCCTCCAGCGCCCGGTCCTCCTCCGGCCCTCGCCCCCGGGGTCGCGTCCCGGCGATCGGCCGGATCGTCGCCTCACCCTCCTCCACGCGGATGAGCATCTCCGGCGACGCGCCGATCAACGCCAGATCCTCTCCGTCCCGCCCCAGGCCCGGCAAATGGAGGAAAAAGAGATACGGGGAAGGGTTCAAGCGACGCAAGGTTCGATAGATGGCGAAGGGAGAAACGGCGATCGGCCGGCTCCAGCGCCGGGCGAGGACGATCTGGAAAGCGTCCCCTGCGGCGATGTACTCCTTCGCAGCCCGCACCATGGCGCAAAAGCGCTCTGCATCCGTGTGGGCTCGCCAGGGAACGGACGTGGCGGAGGCGGGCGCGGGAAGCGGTTCCTGGGGAGGGGGATTGTGCAGACTCCTCCAGAGGTCCATCAACCGGTCCTCGACCGCCTGCTCCGCCCCCGGCTCCGCCAGGCCGATGAGGGAGAGCGTCTGGGTCACATGGTCGAAGACCAACAGGGTCTCCACCTGCATCAGGATGGCATCTGGGAAGGCGAGGCCTGCGGGAGAGGCCCGGGGCACCCGATCGAAGAACGCGGCCATCTCGTAGCCGATGTAGCCGGCCAGCCCCCCGATGAAGCGCGGCAGAGGATCAGCGTCCGGCTCCGGGGTCATCGTGGCCAGCGCCTCCCGCCAAACGACGAAGGGATGCGTCCGGCGCAGGTCATAGACGCGGCATCCCTGGGGCCCCAACTCCTCCATCCGATCCCCGTCCACTCGATAGAGGACCCGAGGCATCAAGCCGATGAACGAATACCGAGCCAGGTAGGCGCCACCCTCCACGCTTTCGAAGAGGAAGGAAGGGCCCTGAGGACGCAGCGCTTGATACAGGCGGATAGGCGTCCACAGGTCCGCCGGCATGGTCCGACGGATCACACGCCTTCGCACGCTGGTTTGAACGGTTTCTTTTGCCATTGGGGATCTCCTGTCGGCATGGCTTTTCAAAGCTCTAACAAAGACGGCACGACGGTGAAGCCGGGGATGGTCCCTCCCCCCTTTCTCCCCCCTCCCCGCGGCCCGAAGGGCTGCGGGGAGGGGGGAGAAAATTTTTTCTGGGGCTGGGCCGGGGGC
>DATMAC010000237.1:0-15623 GCA_035573655.1 Thermoflexus sp. | reverse complement strand
CGACATCGGGAGGTGGCCGAGGGCCGGAACCCTACCCGCCGCTGGCATATCGATTTCCTGTTAGGCGCTGGAGCGCTGCGGGGGGTTTTCGTGTTGGAGACAAAGGATCCCTCCATGGAATGCCGGATGGCCCGCGCGCTGGCCCAGCGGTTGCCCCTTGCGATCCCCAGGTTCGGCAGCAGCGATTGCCGGTGTCCAACGCACCTGTTCGCTGTGCCCGATACTGCCCAGTTCCGGGCGCTCATGGCCGATCTGGGCCTTCATCCTCTCTTGGACCGGGCCTAAAGATTCGAGGCGCAGGATGGCTGTCAAGGATTTTCCCATCGGTGAGAGTGGCCGTGGGACAAAGTAGGAGCACCCAAGGGGTGGGGGTCCGCATTCATGAAACCCTCTCGGATCCTCCCATCTTCTCCCCTCAATTCAAACGAACATCGATCCCGGTTCTTTAAACAAAGCCCTGTTCGTAGTAGGGCGCTTATGAAATTTAACAAATGAGTCCAGACATTCCACGCTGATGCCGTGGGGGAAGTGGATGGCCTCACCCCCTTTCTCCCTTTCGGCGCACCGGTTCCCTTTGGCGTTGGATGAGGGGTAAAATCTCTCAGACGCCATCAGGTGGATGGAGCGCTGGGCTCTGCTGGACGCCTGGAGGAACCTTCGAGGCTTCCCTTAGGCTTCATCATCTATCAAATGGCCCGATATCACCAGTCCCGCTTCGAATGGATATCCCCTCCCGGATTTCGCAGCGATAGGGCGCTTTGGTGTTTGTTCTATTCCTTTCGTCGTGAAGGAGAAGGATGAACCGTTCCCGCTCGAGAGATCCAGGGAGCGCTCGGCTCCAAGCCGTTGGTTGGTTCCTAACGCTGATTTCCTTGATCTTCCAGTCTTCCAGCAGAGGGCCGTTGGCGCTGACCCTTCATCCACCTCGCGCCCCAGAGACCGTGAACCCGGTGGTCGGGGTTCACACGCGGGTGACCGATGAGGTGGATCCCTCACGGATCTACCGCACGTTCGAGATGGCCCGGGCGATGGGAGCGGCGTGGGTGGTGGAGTTCTTCCCCTGGCCTTATCTGGAGCCGGAGCCCGGCCGATACGCTTGGTCCCACAGCGACCTCCGGATCTTCCTGGCCCGCCGGGAGGGGTTGAAGGTCATCGCGCGGATGGGGATGGTGCCGGCCTGGGCCCGTCCGTGGCGCGCCCCGGCAACCTACCTGGGGCCGGAGGCGGTGTTCCCCTTCGCCCGTTTCGTCGCTGCTTTCGCCGCCCGCTATCGGGATGAGATCGCTGCCCTGGTGATCTGGAACGAGCCCAATCTTTACATCGAGTGGGGGGAGCGGCCACCGGATCCGGGGGGCTTTGTCGCCCTGATGAAGGCGGTGTATCCAGCGGTCAAGCAGGTGGCCCCCGAACTGCCCGTGCTCGCCGGAGGGCCGGCGCCGACCCTGGAGGATTCGCTCCATGCGATGAACGATCTGCGGTTCTTGAGGGAGGTCTACGCCCGGGGGATCGCTTCTTATCTTGATGGATGGGCCATGCACCCGTACGGGTTTGGGAATCCCCCCGAGGAGCCGCCGGACCCCCGGCGGCTGAACTTCCGCCGGGTGGAGCTGATGCGGGCGATCATGCGGCTTTACGGCGACGAGCGGCCCATCTACATCACAGAGACAGGCTGGAACGAGTCCCCCGCTTACGACCACGGGCTCCCGCCGGAAGTGCGGGCGGATTACACGGTCCGCGCCTATGAGTACGCGCGCCAACATTGGCCATGGTGTCCAGTGGTCGCCATGTGGGCCTTGCGTTACCCGTGGCGGGAAAGCCCGATCCTCGAAGGCTATGCGTTCTTGGACTTGGATTTCCGACCTCGGCCGGTCTACGAGGCCGTCCGACGCTATACTCATGGCGAGCAGGTCATCGACGAGAGCCGATGATCGCGCATCGTTTCTCCAGTGGGTTCATCCATCGATCTCAGGAGGATCCAGCCATGAGCCCATCCGTTCAGCGAGTGGCCTTAATCGGATTCGGGGCGGTAGGGCGGGCCTTCGCCCGCTTGCTCCTGAGAAAGCATGAGGAGATCCGCCATCGTTATGAGCTGGACATCCGGGTGACGGGGATCATCACCGCCCGTCGAGGGGCGGCGTGGGATCCCGAGGGCATCGATCTTGCCGCCGCCTTGCAGGTGGTGGAGGGCGGTGGGGATCTGCGCGCGTTGAGCCGAACCCCCGCGCCGGCCGAGACCATCGCCTTCATCGAGCGGTGCCCGGCGGACGTGGTGGTGGAGCTCACCGTGCTGAATCCCCGCACGGGCCAACCGGCCACCGATCACGTGCGGGCCGCGCTTCGGTCCGGCCGGCACGTGGTGACCGCCAACAAGGGCCCTCTGGCCTTCGCCTATCGGGAGCTTCGGGAGCTGGCCCACTCCCTCGGCCGGGCCTTTCTCTTCGAGTCCACAGTCATGGACGGCGCCCCGCTCTTCAGCCTGGTCCGCGAAGGGCTGCCAGCCACCCACATCCTGAGCTTCCGGGCCATCCTCAACAGCACCACGAACTTCATCCTCACCCGGATGGAGGAGGGGGTCCCCTTTGAGGAGGCTGTGCGGCAGGCCCAGGCCATCGGCATCGCCGAGGCGGATCCATCGAACGATATCGATGGATGGGATGCGGCCGTAAAGACCTGCGTGCTGGCCAACGTGTGGATGGAAGCGGACCTCCGGCCGGATCAAGTGGAGCGCGCAGGGATCCGGGAGATCCGGCCCGAGGACATCGAGGCGGCGCGGCGGGAGGGGCGACGGATCAAGCTGGTGTGCACCGCCGAACGTGGGGAGGATGGACGTGTACGGGCCCGGGTGGCCCCGGAGGCGGTGCCCATCGAGGACCTCCTGGCTCACGTCCGGGGGACGTCCTCGGTCATCACGTTGCGCACGGACACGCTGAAGCAGCTCACCCTCATCGAGCACGAGCCCGAGCCCGCCCAAACCGCCTTTGGGATCTTGGCGGATCTCATCCACGTCGCCCAAGGCCGCTGGGGGTGAACTTGGAGAACCCTTGATAAATTCGAGATAGAGGTTGTAAATCAAGCTTTTAGAGGAGAGACCATGAGCCACCTGGAACGGTTGTTCTCGCTGAAAGGAAAGGTCGCGTTGCTGACGGGCGGGGCAGGGGTGCTGGCGGGGGCTATCGCGAAAGGCCTGGGCTGGGCGGGGGCCCGTCTGGTCATCACCGACATCGGCCCGCTGGAGGGACGCCTCGCCGAGCTGCAAGCGGAGGGCCTGGAAGCCTGTGGCTATCGGATGAACGTGCTGGACCGAGGGGAGATCGAGGCGGTGGCGGAGCGGGTCCGACGGGAGGTGGGGCCGGTGAGCATCCTGGTTAACCTGGCCGGTGGGAACATCCCGGAGGCCACCGTTGGTCCGGACCGGCCGTTCTTCGATATCCCTTTGGAGTCTCTGGAGAAAGTGGTGGCCTTGAACCTCTTTGGGGGAGCGATCCTCCCAAGCCAGATCTTCGCCCGGCAGATGGTGGAGACGGGGGAAGGGGTGATCATCAACGTCTCCTCGATGGCTGCCTTCCGCCCCCTGACCCGTGTGGTGGGTTATGCCGCTGCGAAAGCGGCGGTGAGCAACTTCACCCAGTGGTTGGCGGTGCACCTCGCCCAGGAGTATTCCCCGAAGATCCGGGTTAACGCCATCGCCCCAGGGTTCTTCCTCACCCATCAGAACCGATATCTTTTGTTGGATGAGCAAGGGAACCTGACCCCTCGCGGGCGGGCGATCATCGAGCACACCCCGATGGGCCGGTTCGGGGATCCTGAGGACCTCATCGGGACGGTGATCTGGCTGGCCTCGCCGGCCAGCGCCTTCGTCACCGGAGTCGTGGTGCCGGTGGATGGTGGGTTCAACGCGTACGCGGGGGTTTAGAGATGGAATGGCCGCTCGCCTTTGTGCTCTCATGGCAGCCCACCCGCTTCGAGGCCGCGGCGGCGATCGAGGATCTGGAGCGGACGCTGGAGCGGCTGCGGGCGCTGGGCTACGCCGGGGTGGAATTGGCTGTGCGCGATCCAGCGGCCGTTCCCGTCCAAAGGCTGCGAGCGCTCTTCGAACGGTATGGGCTGCGGGTCCCAGCGATCGGCACAGGCCAGGCATGGGTGGATGAAGGGCTATCGCTCACCCACCCGGACCCCGCGGTGCGGGAGGCAGCCCTCGCCCGGCTGGAGGCTCATCTGGCGCTCGCGGCGGAGTGGGGGGCGATGGTGATCGTGGGGTTGATCCGCGGCCGCTTAATGGAAGGGGTGAGCCGAGCGCAGGCAATGGATTGGCTGCTCGAAGCCATGGCCCGCCTCGCCGAGCTGGCCGCCGCGCGCGGCATCCGGCTGGTCCTGGAGCCTTTAAATCGTTCGGAGACGGATTTGGTCAATACGATCGAGGAAGCGCTCCTCATCATCCGCCGTGTGGGGTATCCGAATCTGGGGGTGTTGCTGGATACCTTCCATGCCAGCCTGGAGGAAGCCTCTCTGGAGGCTGCGATCGCTCGGGCGGGGGATCGGCTCTTCCATGTTCATATCGCGGATTCCAACCGTCGGGCCCCTGGGTGGGGTCGGCTGGATTTCGATTCGGCCCTGAAGGCGCTTCGCGAGGTCCACTATCGCGGGTGGCTCTCGGCGGAGGTGGTGCCGCACCCTTCCCTGGAGGAGGCCCAGGCCCAGGTCGCCCGCTGGGCCCGCGGGATGCAGGCCCTATAGCTGGTGTTTGCACCGTGATGGAGGGGCGCCCCCTGTGGGCGCTCTGGGGCAGGCACAAGGCCTGTTCCTACCATTGGATGGGCACCCACGAGGGGTGCCCCTACAACCGTTCGGGGGGTTTAAATGCTTCGCTTCGCAGCGAATCTCTCGATGCTTTGGCGGGAAGTTCCCTTCTTGGAGCGCTTCGCCCGGGCGCGGGAGGCCGGATTTGCGGCGGTGGAGTTCCACTGGCCCCGGGGGGAAGACCTCCAGGCGGTGGTGGAGGCGGCCCGGGGGAGCGGTCTCCAGGTGGTTCTCCACAACATGGACGCCGGGGATATGGCGGCGGGCGAGCGGGGCTACGCCAACGACCCTGCCCGTCAAGAGGAGTGGCGGGAGCGGTTCGTGGAGGCGCTGCGCCTGGCCCAACGTTTGGAGTGCCCGCGGATCAATTGCCTGGTGGGGAACGCGCTGCCGGATGTGCCCCGTGAGCTCCAGTGGGCGGTGGTTTTGGAGAACCTCCGCTGGGCGCTGCCGCGGGCGCGGGAAGCGAACGTGATCCTCACGCTCGAGGCCCTGAACCCTATCGAGAACCCACGCTATTTGCTTCACCGCACTTCAGATAGCCTCCACGTGTTGCGGGCGTTGGGGTTCCCACCCAACCTGAAGATCCAGTATGACATCTACCATATGCAGCGCAGCGAGGGGAACCTCGTCGCCACCCTCCGGGAGATCTTCCCCTATCTCGGCCATGTGCAGATCGCAGATCCTCCTGGCCGCCATCAACCGGGCACAGGGGAGATCGCGTGGGCTCGCGTGCTGGGGGCGTTGGAGGCTCTAGGGTATGAAGGGTATATTGGGCTGGAATATGTGCCGCTGGGTGGGACGGAGGAATCCTTGCGGTGGCTGCCGCCGGAGAAGCGGCAGCAGGCCACCGTTGCGGACCTCCGCCTTTAACCGGCTGGATCCCGGATCCGCCAGTCGGAGGGCAGGCGTTCTACTTTCCCTCCGGCTTTTCATCCTTGGAAGATCTCCCGCGTCTGGGCGAATGCTTCCCGATCCCCCAGGGCGACCCCTGGGATATGGGCGTTCACGGGTTTGCTCCTGGGGGTTTTAAGGGCTGAGCGGCACGCCTTTGGCGCGCGGCTCGGCCTTAAAAATCCGGAGCTCAAAAGGCCGCGGGGAAGGCGTTCCCCCTCCACATATCCCTCAGAGGAGGACTCAACATGGAACGGATTGGCTTCATCGGCCTGGGGGTGATGGGGAAGCCCATGGCCCGTAACCTGATGAAGGCCGGTTATCCCCTAGTGGTCTACAACCGCAGCCGTCCGCCGATGGAGGAGCTGGCGGCGGAGGGGGCGGAGACCGCCGGATCGCCGCGCGAGGTGGCGGCGCGCAGCGATGTGGTGATCACGATGCTCCCGGACACGCCGGAGGTGGAGCAGGTGCTGGCCGGGCCGGACGGCGTCTTCGCCGGCGGACGGCCGGGGCTGATCGTGATCGACATGAGCACCATCGATCCCACAGCCGCCCGGCGTCTGGCGGCCCAGGCGGCGGAGCGGGGCATCGCGATGTTGGATGCTCCCGTCTCGGGCGGGGAGATCGGTGCGATCCAAGGGACGCTCTCGATCATGGTGGGTGGGGATCCGGCGACCTTTGAGCGCTGTCTCCCGATCTTCCGGGCGATGGGCCGGAACATCGTCCACATGGGCGGCCCGGGGGCTGGCCAGGTGACCAAGGCAGCCAACCAGGTGGTGGTGGCCCTCACCATCGCGGCGATCAGCGAGGCATTGGTCCTGGCGGCCAAGGCGGGGGTGGACCCCGCGAAGGTGCGGGAGGCGCTGTTGGGGGGCTTCGCGGGCAGCCGCGTCCTGGAGGTCCACGGCCAGCGGATCCTGGAGCGGAACTTCCAGCCCGGGTTCCGAGTCCGCCTGCATCACAAAGACCTCCGCATCGCGCTGGGGCTGGGCCGCGCGGTGGGGGCGAGCTTGCCGCTCACGGCGTTGGTCCACGAATGGTTGGGAGCGCTGGTCACCCGGGGCCAAGGGGAGCTGGATCATTCTGCCCTGGTGCAGCTGTTCGAGGAATGGGCACAAACCGAGGTGCGCCCATCGTAGGGGCGCCCGTTGTGGGCGCCCTTTTAGGGCAGGCACGAGGCCTGCCCCTGCCATCGGCGTTCGCACCCTTTGTAGGGGCACCCACAAGGGGTGCCCCTACCGGCGGCATCCGCGTTATGCTGTAGGGGCGCCCCTTGTGGGCGCCCTTTTAGGGGAGGCCCAAGGCCTGCCCCTGCCATCGGCGTTCGCACCGTGATATGGAGGCGCCCTTTTGGGGCAGGCCCAAGGCCTGCCCCTACAAATGGTTCAAAGGGTTAACTTTCCCCTAAGACGCCTCGTTTGACAGCCAGGGTGTTGGCCAGGTCTTCCAAGGCCGGGCTGAGGCGCACGGGATAACGAGGGGCGTCCCGCAGCGCTTTGTAGGGCTCGGGCAACCGCTGGAACTCCTCCTGGAACCGCTTGCGGAGCTCCGCCAAGCTCGGATGGGGGCGCAGCAAGCGCCCTCCTTCCATCACTTTCTCCAGAAGCGGGACGCCGCCTTCGATAGTCTCCCCCCGAAGGGCCAGGACATCCTCGCGCATTTGGCCCGCTTCATCGTAAAACCGGAAGATCTGCTTCGGGCCGGGGAGGGACGCCTTGCCGGGGCTGAGCTTCAGGGCCGGGCGATCCTCGTAGGCCACCAGCTTATACGCCATATCCAGCCACGGCCAGTCCTCGGAAACCCCCATCCGGGTCCCCACGCCGAAGGCGTCGATGGGCGCGCCGGCGCGGACTAGCTCATCGATGCGATACTCATCCAGGCCCCCGCTGGCCAGGATTCGAACTTCTGGAAGCCCCGCCTCATCCAGGATGCGACGCACCTCACGGCTCAACGCCAACAGATCCCCGCTGTCCAGCCGGACGCCGATCAGGCGGCGGCCTTGGCGCTTCATCTCCAAGGCCACTTGTGCGGCCCGTCGAGCGCCCTCCAAGGTGTCATAGGTGTCGATCAGGAAGATCGAACGCTCCGGGAAGGTCTCCGCGAAGGCGCGGAAGGCTTCCTCCTCGCTGGGGAAGGCCATAATGAACGAATGGGCCATGGTCCCGGTGATCGGGATCCCATAGCGCTTGCCGGCCAGGACGTTGCTGGTGGCCTGGAATCCGACCAGATACGAGCAGCGGGCGACCTTGAGGCCCGCATCGATCCCGTGGGTGCGCCGCAGGGCGAAATCCACCACCCCCCGTCCCCGGGCGGCGATCAGGCAGCGGGCCGCTTTGGTGGCGATCATCGTCTGCAGGTGGATTTGGTTGATAATGTATGTTTCGGCGATCTGGGCCTGGATGATCGGCGCGGTGATCTCTAAGATGGGCTCGTTGGCAAACACCAGCGTTCCCTCGGGAACCGCCCAGACCTCTCCGGTGAAGCGGAGGGTAGCTAAGTAATCCAGGAAGGATGGCGAGAAGATCCCGGTGGATTCCAGATAGGCCAGGGCTTCCGGGGAGAAGCGGAAACCTTCCAGAAAGCGGAGCACATCCTCCAGCCCGGCGGCCACCAGGAACCCGCGTTCGGGGGGGAGCTCCCGCACGAACAGGCTGAAGGTCGCCTGGCCGGTGACCGCGTGGGCCCAGTAGGCCTGGGCCATGGTCAGCTCGTAAAGGTCCGTGATCAGGATGTAATCCTCCGGGCTCACCATTTGGTGCTCTCCTTCGGTCCGGTCGGGATCGCGAATACGGGATCACGCGAGCGTTTCGGGGAGGAACGCTTGCCGCACATCCTCGATCTCCGGCATCGACCGCAGGGCGTCCAGGAGCGTTGAAGGGGCGGGGGCATCCAGGTTGATGAAGGAGAGGGCAGTGCCGCCCGGCCGATCGCGCCCCAGGCGCCACTCGGCGATGTTGATCCCGTGCTGCCCCAGGAGCGTCCCCACCCGACCGATCACCCCAGGGACATCCCGGCTGCGCATAACCAGCACTGCCCCCCGGGGCAGGGCCTCCATCGGGAAATCGTCCACTTGGACGATACGGGGCTCCCCAGCGAACAAGGCGCCCACCATCAACCGGTTCTCTCGGGTGGAAAGGACCCGACAGGCGATGGCCTGCGCGTAGGCGCCGAGGATCGGCTGGGTGGCCTCCACGATTTGGATGCCCCGCTCCTGGGCCAACATGGGCGCGTTGACGAAGGTGACCTCATCCCCGAGGATGGGGGTGAGCAAGCCTTTCAAGAGGGCCACCCCCAACGGGCGGAGAACGGCCCGCAGCTCCTCCCCGCGCACATCGATCTCCACACGGTGGATGCGCCCGCGGATCAACTGCATCTGCAGACGGCCGATCACCTCGGCAAGGCGCATGAACGGCGCCAGGGTTCGGTAATCGACTCCTTCCGGGAAAGGCAGGTTCACCACGTTCCGGAAATCCCGCCCCCGCAGGGCGTCCAGAAGCTGCTGCACGATCTGGCGGCTGATGAGGCGCTGGGCCTCCTGGGTGCTGCCGCCCAAGTGGGGCACGGCCACCACCCGCTCGTGGGCGATCAAAGCCTGCAGGATCGGCGAGCGGGGGGGCTCCTCGCTGAAGGTGTCCAAAGCGGCCCCCGCCACCCGGCCCGTGTTCAGCGCCTCGAGCAGCGCCTCTTCATCGATCACCGCCCCGCGGGCGGTGTTGACCAGATAAACCCCCGGCTTCATTTTCTCGAAAGCCCGGCGGTCGATGAGATGATAGGTCTCCCGGGTGAGCGGGACGTGCAGGCTGAGGATATCGGCCCGCGCGTAGAGTTCATCCAGATCCGGGACCAGCTCGATCTGCAAGGCCGTGGCCCGTTCCTCCGGGATGTAAGGATCGAAGGCGATCACGTGCATCTCGAACGCGCGGGCCCGGCGGGCCACCTCCGTTCCGATTCGCCCCAGCCCCAGCAGCCCCATCGTTTTGCCGGCCAATTGCACCCCGACGAACCGTCCGCGCTCCCAGCGCCCTTCCCGCAGCGAGAGCCAAGCGGGCGGGATCTTCCGCAGGAGGGCGAGCAGGAGCGCGAAGGTGTGCTCGGCGACGGCGATCGTGCTGGCCCCCGGCGTGTTCATCACCAGGATCCCCCGCCGGGTGGCGGCCTCCAAATCGATGTTATCCACCCCGATGCCCGCGCGGGCGATCACCCGCAGGCGCTCCGCCTGCTCCAGCACCCCGGCGTCCAACCGCGCCCCGCTGCGCACGATCAAGGCGTCGCACGTTCGGACCAGCTCCCGCAGCGCCTCCGGGGAGGGGGAGCGGGCCTCCACGATCTCCACCTCCGGGTCCTCACGTAGGAGGGCGAGCCCTTCTTCATCTAGAGGGTCCGTCAGCCCGATCCGCCATGTCATCCCCGCACCTCCTCGATCGCTGAAAAGCAGGCATATTGCCTCCCCTTGTCAACGATACCTGCACCATCGGTGTAGGGGCAACCCTTGTGGTTGCCCCTACACCGATGGATCCGCGTCTCATCCACGGAGAGCCAACCACGCCTCGATGTCGGCCAGCAGCGCCTCGATGTGGTGAGGCTGGATCTCTCCCATATGGGCGATGCGGAAGGTTTTCCCTTTCAGCGGGCCGTATCCGGAGGAGATGATCTTCCCCCGAGTCCGTAGGAATTCGTTCAACGCCCCCACGTCGATCCCTCGGGTGTTCGCCACACAGGTCAGGGTCCACGAGCGGTAATTTTCCTCCGCGAACAGGCCGAACCGCTCCGCGGCCCACGCCTGGACACGTTCGGCCATCCGGCGGTGGCGCTCCCAGCGCGCTTCCATCCCCTCCTGCAGGATCCGTTCGAACTGAACGTCGGCGGCGTAGAGCAGGGAGATGGCGGGCGTGGCTGGGGTCTCCCCGCGCTCAGCATAGCGGGCCAGGGTCAGCAGGTCGAAATAGTAGCCCCGGTGGGGGACTTCCTTCGCCTTCTCCAGCGCCCGCTCCGAGACCGCGCAGAAGGCCAGGCCGGGGGGCAGCGCGAGGCATTTCTGGGAGGAAGTGAGGACGAAATCCAAGCCCCACGCGTCGGTCTCCAAGGGGGCGCCCCCTAAGGAGGAGACCGCATCCACCAGGATCAGCACTTCCGGGAAATGGCGGCGCACCGCCGCGGCGATCTCTTGCAGCGGGTTCATCACCCCGGTCGATGTCTCGTTGTGCACCACGGTGATCGCTTCAACATCCGGATAGGCTTCCAGCGCTTCGAGCACCTGTTCGGGGCGGATGCCCCGGCCCCATTCGATGGAGATGGGGATCGCCTCCTTGCCGTTGGCCAGGGCGACCTGGTGCCAGCGTTCCCCGAAGGCGCCGTTGATCAGGCAGAGGACTTTCCGCCGCACCAGGTTGCGAATGGCGGCTTCCCATAAGCCGGTGCCGGAGGCGGCGACGAAAAAGACGCGGCCACGGGTTCGGAAGATGGCCTGCAGGCGCGGGAGGAGGCGCTCGAACAGCGCGGTGAACTCTCGGCTCCGGTGGCCGATCATCGGCCGGGCCTGCGCCTGGGCGATCTCCTCAGGGACATAGGTGGGGCCAGGGATGAACAGCATGGGCGTGTCTTCCATCAGCGGACCTCCTGCTGCCAGGTGTGCCAAGCCTGCAGAAACCGCTCATGGCGTTCGGGATCCCGAAAGCGCGCCTTGCCGGACTCGAAAGCCTGCAATCCTTCCCGAAGCACGGCCTCCGCCGGCGTGCCGCGCAACGCGCGCGCCCGCTCCGGCGAAAGGGCGAGGGGGAGGATGGGCGCCAGCCGATCCCATGCGATATACACGTCCGCCTCCTCCGCTATAAGGGATCGGTGGAACACCCCACCGAAACCCACGAAGAGATGGGCGGCCGGACGGGCGGCGAGATCCGTCGCCCCATCCCCGATCAGCATGAGGCGCCGACCGGGCGCCCGGAAACCCTCGAGGACGCGGGCTTTCCCGTCCTGGTGGAGCAGCGGGGAAGGCTCCACGCCGGTTGCAGGCCCATCCTCCCCTCGCCACCAGGCGCCGGCGAAGGGATCATAGCGAACCCGGACGGCGTGGATCCGTTGGCTGGGGATCCCCAGGAGGAGCCCCAACCCTCGCACGGCCTCCTCCAGCCCGCCGCTCAGGAGATGAACCGCGATCCCGCAAGCGTGCAAAGCGCGGAGGACAAGGGGGACATCCGGGATCAGGTTCTCCCGGTAGATCTGAACGAGGCGGCGGATCTCCGCGCGGGTGGGGCGGATCATCGCGAGGCGCCGCTCATAGACGGCCTCCAGCGGCATCCGTCCTGTCATCGCGGCCTCGGTGAGGGCGGCGACGGCTGCCTCCAGGCCGCGCATGCGGGCGAGCTCCACGATCCCTTCCACTCGAACTAGTGTCCCATCGCAATCCAGAAAAACGTGGGTGAAAGAAACCCAGCGTGCCAGCCCCTCCTTCATCCGCTCCGCTCCGTGAAATGTTTCTCAAGATTATATCGCAAGTTACAAGAAATCCGGCTCGCGATTTATTGGGCCCCAAACACAATCACCGCCCTTGGGGCCGTGGGAAGAGCTGCAGGGCTTTTCAGAGTTCTAAAAATTTGGGGTTTGGGGAGCTGGGCCGGGGGCCTGGGGGAAGGGGCCATCCACTTCCTCGCTGTGTTAGAACCTTGAAAATCCCTGAGTGGACCTGTGACGGCGCTTGACATTGGCCAGTATCTTCCCAATAATAAACTTTAGGAACGCCGTTGGCCTCGCAGAGATCTATATCCGAATATCCGCCCGCTGTATGGAAGGAGGCACCCATGACCATGCAACGGCGTTGGTTCATCCTGGTCTCCGGATTGCTCCTCCTCACGCTGATCCTCGCGGCCTGTGCCCCAGCGGCAACCCCGGCACCAGCGAAGAAGCTGGAGATTTTCTCGTGGTGGACCGCGGGTGGGGAGGCTGAGGGACTGGAGGCGATGTTCTTGGTCTATCGGCAGAAATATCCCGGCGTGGAGATCATCAACGCCACGGTCGCTGGCGGGGCCGGCGCCCAGGCGAAGGCGGTTCTGAAGACCCGCATGCTGGGGGGCGACCCGCCGGATTCCTTCCAGGTTCACGGCGGGGCGGAGCTGATCGACACCTGGGTGAAGACCGGCTATATGGAGGACATCACGGATCTCTGGAAGAGCGAGGGATGGATGGACAAATTCCCGAAGCAGCTGATCGACCTGGTCAGCTACGAGGGGAAGATCTATTCCGTCCCTGTGAACGTTCATCGAGGCAACGTCCTTTGGTATAACAAGAAGATCTTCGATCAGTACGGCCTGCAGCCCCCCACGACCTTCGATGAATTCTTCCAGGTGGCGGAGGCCCTCAAGGCCAAGGGGGTGACCCCACTGGCCTTAGGGGACAAGCTGAAGTGGGAGGCGGCCCACCTCTTCGAGACGGTCCTGGCGGGGGTCCTGGGGGCGGAGAAATACCGGGGCCTGTGGACCGGCCAGACGCCGTGGACCGGGCCGGAGGTGGCGAAGGCCTTCGAGATCTTCGGGCGGATGCTGGATTACGTGAACGAGGACCATGCGGCCCACACCTGGGACTCGGCTACCCAGCTGGTTCTGGACGGCAAGGCGGCCATGACCATCATGGGCGACTGGTCCCATGGCTACTTCCTCTCCAAGGGGGCCAAGCCGGGCGTGGATTACGGATGGGTTCCCGCGCCGAACAACAAGGGGCTCTTCATGGTGGTGACCGACACCTTCGGGCTGCCCAAGAAGGCCCCGCACCGGGAGCAGGCCATCGCCTGGCTGAAGGTTTGCGGCTCGAAGGAGGGCCAAGAGGCCTTCAACCCCAAGAAGGGCTCCATCTGCGCCCGCCTGGACTGCGATCGGAGCAAGTTCGATGTGTATCTCCAGTCCTCCATGGATGACTTCGCCCGGGACGAGCTGATCCCGAGCGAGGTTCATGGCTCGGCCGCTCCGGAGGGCTTCGCCACGGCCTTCAATGACATCGTCTTCAATTTCGTGACCAATCGGGATGCCAAGGCCGCGATGGAGGCTCTCCAGAAGGCCTGTGTGGAGAACAAGATGTGCAAGTGAACGAGATGGGGCCAACGGCGTTCCGCTGATAAACAGCTGGCGGGGTGGGGATCCCCACCCCGCCAGCTGTTTTCCCATCCAGAGCAAGATCATCCCCACGCAGGGCTCAGCCGCGCTCCTCGATCGGGATGTATTCCATATGCTCCGGCCCCACGTAGAAGAAGCGCGGCCGGTAGATGCGGTTGTCCTTTCGCTGCTCCAGGGCGTGAGCCACCCATCCGGCGATGCGGCCCACGGCGAAGATGGGCGTGAAGAGGGCCGTCTCAATGCCCATGGAAGCCATCACGATCCCCGAGTAGAAATCCACATTGGGCTGGATGCCTTTCTGGCCCAGGCGTTCGATCATCACCCGTTCAATCACCTCGGCCATCTTCAGCCACTTCTCCGTCCCAGCGCGCCGTGTGACCTCCAGGGCGTACTGCTTCAGGATATGGGCCCGCGGGTCGTAGGTCTTATAGACCCGATGGCCGAAGCCGGGGATCTTCCTCTTGCGGGCCAGCGCCCGGAGCACCCATTCCTCCGCGCGTTCCACCTCGCCGATCTCATGTAGCATATGCATCACTTCCTCGTTCGCCCCGCCATGGAGCGGACCCTTCAGCGCGGCGATCCCGCCCACCACCGCTGAGTACATGTCACTCAGCGTGGAGGTGATGGCACGCACCGTGAACGTGGAGGCGTTGCATTCGTGGTCCGCGTGGAGGATCAGGATCACATCCATGACTCGGGCATAGAAGGGATCCGGCTCCTCGCCAAAAAGCATATAGAGGAAGTTGGCAGCGTGGCTCAGGTCGGGCCGGGGATGGACTGGCGGGAGTCCTTTGCGGGCGCGGCCGATGGCGGCTACCACTGTGGCGATCCGGGAGGTGAGCTTAATGGCCTCCCGCTCATGGGCGATCAGGGTATCCTCCTCCGCGGAGTCATCGAAGGCGGCTAGCATGGAGACTGCAGTGCGCAGCACAGACATGGGGTGGAAGTTATATCGGCGTCCGGCTCGGGAGATGAAATCATAAACCTCATCGGGGATCTCACGATACTGCCGGAGGCGCATCTTGTAGACGTCCAGCTCGTCATACGTCGGGAGCTTGTCATAGAGAAGGAGGAAAGCAACCTCTTCGAAAGTGGATTTCTCGGCCAGGGTCTCGATGGGGATCCCGTGGTAAATCAAACGGCCCGCAATCCCATCGACGTAGCTCTTCACCGACTCCGCGACGATCACGCCTTCGAGGCCCTTGGCGAAGGAGACCTCGCCGGGCTTCCCGATATATTTAACCTCCTGGGGGGTCACAGTTGTGGTCATGGCAACCTCCGGAAATTGTTAAAGATACAGTTCCTGGCGTCGCTGCCCCCCCTACCTGTACACATTGGGAAGATCCCCTCCTGCAGGTCTCTTCAGTGGAAATCTGACCTCTCACCCCAAATTCTAATTCAAGGTAGAAAAAAGGGCAAGGAAGCTTGTTCCACAGATGGTTTAAGACACGGCACAATGATCTGTCGTCCTTCTAACTTTTGTCACGCTTTTGCCATTATCCAGGTCAGCCCAAACTGCACGGACCCTGCTTTAAAATAAGAAGATCGGAGGAGCGGACTCCTGCGTTGTCCATTTTTAAATTTGACATTTTTCTCCTCCCTCCCCGTGACGCTTTGGACCACGGAGAGGGAGGAGAACGGAGTCGGACAGCTTTGGCGTCCAGCTCCTCTCCCACAAGTGGTTTTCATCCTCCACGACTTGAAGCCGTGAGGAGGGGGGTAGGACCCTTCCATCTCTTCTCGCTCTTCTCGTAGGTTGTGAACAACGTAATTCCTAACATTACATTAAGAGTTACCCGGTTGATTTCTTCGTGGGGTTTTTGGGGCGGAGCC
>DATMAC010000236.1:0-3892 GCA_035573655.1 Thermoflexus sp. | reverse complement strand
GCCCCCTGGGCGGCGGCCATCACCAGGCCGAGGGCGACATAGACGTCCGCCCCCACATCCGCATACCCCCAGGTGAAGGACCCCCAAACCGTCACCTCCCGCCGCAACCCGATGTGAGTGCGATGCGAGACAGCGTCCGCGGCCATCGATTGCTCTCCTCCCGGCTCAAAGCAGAGAATATCTCCTAAGGATCTTCAAAGTGCGGAGACAAGCGCCGTTAATGCCCAACCAAACCCAAGGCTCCCTGGAAGGGAGATCTATCAATTTTAAGAGATCGCAGAGTCACCAAATTCTTACTTGAAGAAGGCTTACTTCCTCACGCAACGACTCCCCAACAGCCCTTAATCTTAGTGACAAGCCCCTACCCTGTCAAAAAAGGACAAGGGGATGGAAGTCGGGTAGCCTCCATTGAACTCGAACCCTCCTGGCTATCATTTAATAGGAGCTACGCGGCTCGAGGCCCACGAGGGGAGGCGAAAGGGTCCCACCCCGAAATACTTTTGGGGGCGGAGCCGGGTGCCTTCGGCGCCCGGCTCCGCCCCCAAAAACCCCATGAGGCAATTCACCGCGTAACTCTTAGTAGGAGCAAAACGATTTGACCCGTGATGGGAGCCGGGGAAGCAAGCGCTGAAGCATCTGCCTCCAAAGATCTCCGGCCCGGTCTCACATCAAAGATCTCTAGCCTTCTGGATTCCATGGACGAGCCCCTCACCCGCATGGATTCAGGCGGCCATCCGCCTTTGGCCACTTCGCCGGATAGGAGCGCCCATGCTCGCACGCCTGTTCAGCTGCGCGCTGATCGGTCTGAACGGAGAACTGGTGACCGTGGAGGTGGACGTTAGCCGGGGGCAGCCAGGGTTCACCATCGTCGGGCTGCCGGACACCGCCGTTCAGGAGGCCCGAGAGCGCGTACGCTCGGCGATCCGCTACGCTGGGTTCTCCTTTCCCCTGGCTCGCATCGTGGTGAATCTGGCCCCCGCGGACCTGCGGAAAGAGGGTCCGGCGTACGATCTTCCCATCGCCTTGGGGGTGTTGATCGCCTCGGAACAGCTTCCCTTGAACACGATGGAAGACGCAATGGTCGTGGGGGAGCTGGGGCTGGACGGGACAGTGCGCCATGTGCCGGGGACGCTGGTCATGGCTGCTCTGGCCCGCGAGCTGGGGGCCCGACGCCTGTTCGTCCCCGCTGCTGACGCCCCGGAGGCCGCCCTGGTGCCGGACCTCGAGATCTACCCCGTGGCCACACTGCAGGATCTCATCGCCCACCTCCTCGGCCAAAAGCCGATCCCTCCCCAACCGCCGACGCCGTTGGACCACTGGGTCGAGGCACCGCCGGCGGTGGACTTCGCGGACATCAAAGGCCAGGAGCACGCCAAACGGGCTCTGGAGGTGGCCGCCGCAGGCAATCACAATCTTCTGATGATCGGTCCCCCCGGCACCGGGAAGACGCTGCTGGCCCGCGCGCTCCCTGGGATTCTCCCCCGCCTCTCGCTGGAGGAGGCGCTGGAGGTGACGCGGATCTATAGCGTAGCGGATCTGCTCTCCCCGGAGTCCCCGCTGATCCGCCAGCGGCCGTTCCGAGCCCCCCACCATACCATCAGCCACGCCGGGCTGGTCGGTGGAGGGCGCTTCCCCCGCCCAGGGGAGATCTCCCTGGCTCACCGTGGTGTCCTCTTCCTCGATGAGCTGCCGGAGTTCGACCTGCGGGCGCTGGAGGTGCTGCGGCAGCCCCTCGAGGACAAGCGGGTGGTGATCAGCCGGGCGGCGGGGACGCTGGAATTCCCCGCCGCCTTCATGCTGGTTGCGGCGATGAATCCCTGCCCGTGTGGCTATTACGGGGATCCGTTGAAGCCGTGCACCTGTTCCCCGACGATGGTCGCCCGCTACCAGAAACGCTTGAGCGGCCCCCTGCTGGATCGCATCGATATCCAGATCGAAGTGCCGCGAGTGGAGTTCGAGAAATTATCTGACGGCCGGCGCGGGGAGCCTTCCGCACAAATCCGGGAACGAGTGGAGCGGGCTCGGGCGATCCAGCGGGAGCGCTTCCATGGGACAGGGATCCTGTGCAACGCGGAGATGGGACCTGGCCATATCCGGGCTTATTGTCAGATGGAGCCACAAGCCCAGGCGCTGCTGAAAGCCGCCATGCAGCAGCTTCACCTCTCGGCTCGCGCGTATCACCGCATCTTAAAGGTGGCTCGCACCATCGCCGATTTGGAGGGATCGGATCTCCTGCGCGTCCACCACGTGGCGGAGGCCCTCCAGTATCGTCCTCGCTGGCCGATTGGCGGTGGATAAGGACCTTACGCTGTCCCATGTCGGACATTCCCCCAATTGCGGGAAGCGCCGCCCATGCTTTATCTTCCAGTTAAAGAAATTTTGGGGGACTGTCGCCATAGGGATCGCACCGAAGGAGGCCGTCCATGGCGCTCCCAGGGCATCCGGATTTCTGGGGGAAGCTTCGGAAGGCCCAACAGGAACGTCGAACCCGCCTGGGGCTGGCCCTGCCGATCCGTTCGGATCGCATGCCGGCACCGATGCTGCGGGTGGATGACCCCGTTTTCCCCTTCGGCCGGATCATCGTGGACACCGTGGGGGAACGCGTTTGCGCCTACGCGATCCCGGCGATGTTCTTCATGGCGGAAGGGGCCGCGGGGATGGTGGCGATGGAACGGTTGATGCGTTATCTCCCGAACACCATCCCGATCCTGCTGGATCTCCGATGGCGGGATCCGGGCTCGGCGGAACGCTGCGCTCGGGCGGCGTTCGATGTCTGGGGCGCAGACGCCGTGACGGTAGCCCCTGAGTTCCCCGCCGAGGCCGCAAGGGCCTTTGCCGCTTACCGCGGCGGGGCGGTCTTCTGGTGGGTGGGCGAGGCTGAGGATCTAAAACCGGCCTGCCGCCATGTACAAGCCGCCCGAACGGAAGGAGTCCCGGCCGGCATCGCGGTGAGCTCGCTGGAGCGGATCATGGCGGAGGCTGTCCATATCGAGGATCTTCCCTGGGTTATGCTGGACGCGCGCGACCTCTCCGAGCTCCCCCAAGCCATCCCGTGGCCTGCGCCCACCGTCATCTTTGTGGGAGAGCCCATTCTTTACGCCTCCCTGCGATGGGATTTCCAGGATGCTGCCCGCAGGGCAACCGATCTCTGGCTCCACGAGATCGCGGCGCGCTTCCCTGTCGGTGAAATCCCCCCGCCACCCGGTATGGATACCCGCTCCCCGGAAGGGACGCCCGATGCGCACCCCCTCTGATCCCAACGTCGATCCCCAGGCGATCCAGGCCGCGAAGCGCGCCCTGCGGCGGCGATGGCTGGCCGAGCGGATCGCCATGCCACCGGAAATCGTCGCTGCGGCCAGCGAAGCGGTCCGACGGCACGTGGAGGCTTGGCCCCCCTTCCAGGCCGCCCGGACGGTGCTCATTTATATGGCCTTCCGCAACGAAATCGACCTGGGCTCCCTCTTGGAACAGCATCCAGAGAAACGCTGGGTGCTGCCGCGCATCGCCGCCCCCGGACAGCTCGCGCTTCATTTGTATTGTCCCGGGGCGCTGCAGCGGCATCCCTATGGGATGCTGGAGCCCACGCCGGAGTGTCCCCTCATCGATCCGGAAGCCATTGAGTTGGCATTCATCCCCGGTGTGGCCTTTGATCGTTACGGGTTCCGCTTGGGCTACGGTGGAGGATATTTCGATCGCCTTCTGCCCGGCTTGAAAGGGCTGACGGTCGGGGTCACCTATGCCCGGTTCCTGGTGGATGCCCTGCCCCACACCCCGACCGATGGGCGGGTGCAATGGATCCTTACGGAAGAGGGCTGGCTTCAGGCGAAAGCGATCGCATTCAATTAAGGAGTTACGCGGTTGATTTCCTTGCGGGGTTTTTAGGGGCGGAGCC
>DATMAC010000235.1:0-6047 GCA_035573655.1 Thermoflexus sp. | reverse complement strand
CCGGGGGCCTTCGGCCCCCCGGCCCAGCCCCAGGAAAAATTTTCTCCCCTCCCTGCGGCCCTTCGGGCCGCAGGGAGGGGCCATCCCCTTCTTCACCGAAAAGGGGTGAGGACCCCCTTGTCCCAACGGATGTCCGAACCTCAGATCGCCAGACGATCCCTTAGGATGCCGAGGGGAAAGCAAATGGGTCAAGCAAGCTGTTGGCAATAGGAGCAGAGGGATGGATCTTTTCCTGCGCTCAGCGAGCGTTCTGGTCCTAGTCTTCGGGGGGCCTGCCCTCGCGCTTTGGGCCCGTGCTCGATGGCGGCGACCGGTCGCCTGGCTCGGGGTGGGAGCTCTGACCTTCACAGGGGCTCAGGGGGTCCGGTTGCCTCTTCTGGCCGGGCTGAGTTGGTTGTTCCAGCGCGGATGGCTTCCCCGCCCGCCCGATCCTTTTGTGTTCAATTTGATCCTCCTCAGCGTTTCCGCGGGCCTCTTTGAGGAAACCGCCCGCTGGCTGGGGATGCGCTGGGCCCAGCGGCGCCAGGAGCACACCGGGCAGGATCTGAACGAACGCGATGTCCTGGTGCTGGGCCTGGCCCACGGGGGGGCCGAGGCGTTCTGGCTGGGTTTGATCGGATGGATCCAGCTGATCGCCATGACCATGATCCGGGAAGGACTGCTCCCGACACCGCCGGGGGCGGAAGCGGCCGTTGCTGCCTATTGGAATGTCCCGGCGTGGTTGCCATTGGTCAGCATTCTGGAGCGCGGAATGGCGATCGGGATTCACATCGGGCTCGCGTTTTTGATCTGGCTGGGGGTTCGCCGGGGTCAACCGGCGTTCTGGGGAGCCGCAGTCCTCCTCCATGCCTTGGTGAACGGAACCGCCGTCTATGCGATGGCCCGCTGGGGGATTTGGAAGGCGGAAGGCGTGGTCGCCCTCTGGGCGCTGATCAGCGCCTGGGGCGTGAAGCGTATCCGCGCAAAGGCCGCAAACTCACACTGAGGCTTGCACAGGAAATCCATAGCCTCCCCGCAGCCTGGGGGAGAAGGGGTGGAATGGAGAAATCCATAGGAGCCAAAGATCTCCAACGCGGTTCCTAAAACCCCTTTGTAGGGGCGGGCACAAGGCCCGCCCCTACAAAGGGCATTCCCATCGGGAGATGCCTCGGCAGGCCTTCAAACACGCGCTTGAGCAGCCGCCTGGATGGATAGCGTAGGTGCCTGAACCCTCTCTCGTGCAGCCAGATAAGCCTTCACCACCAGGTCCATCAGGCCGCTCACCTGGATCCCCAGACCATAATAGTCGCTTAAATCTCCTAATTGAAGCCGACAGTTATCGCACGAGGCGGCCACGATTTGAGCCCCGGTCTGACGGATCTGCTCGACCTTACGACGCCCGGCACGCATGCGCTTCTCATACCACTCAGGGATGGCCACCAGGCCTGCTCCGCCTCCGCAGCAGAAGTTCTCCGCTCGATTCGGCATCATCTCCCGGAAATCCTGAACCACAGCTCGCAGGATGATGCGGGGTTCCTCCAGCAGGCCGCCGTTCCGGCCCAGGTTACATGAATCGTGGTAGGTGACCGGCTCGGGGTTCGCCGAGGGATCCAGCGGCAGACGGCCTTGCTGGATCCACTCCGCAGCGACCTCAATGATGCTGCGCACCCGGAAGGGGAAGTCGTCGAACCAATTCGGCGCCTCCCAACGCAGAACCGTATAGGCGTGGCCGCACTCCGCCAAGACGATCTCCTTCACCCCAAGGCGACGGGCTTCATCCACGATCCGCTTGGCGATGGCTTTGGCGCGCTGGAGATCCGCTAAGAAGTAGCCATAGTTGGCTGCCTCGAACATGCTGAGGGTCCAGTCCGCCCCCACCGCGTGGAAGAGGATCGCCGCAGGCAAGATCGTGTGGGCCCCCGAGAGGGCGACATAAAGGATCTCCGCGCCCGCTTTCTCTATAGGTATGCGAGCGCTGGGGTCGCCGAGGCGCTCCTGGAGCTCTCGCTCCAACTCACGGATCTGATCGATGTAGAATTCCCGAAAGAACTCGAGGTTCTCCTCCCGAGCGATAGCCGCGTCGGCGAGCTGGGTGAGCATCTCGGGGGCCTTCCCCACCGCGGTCAGCATCGCCCGGGCAGCCCGCATGATGAGGGCGGTGTCCACCCCCATCGGGCAATTCATCGTGCAGCGGCGGCAGAGGGTACAAGCACCGAAGGCGATCTCCGCCAGCTCGTCCAAATCAGCTTCCGAGAGATCCTTCGCTCCCACCCACCATGGGAACAGACGCCCCAGCGGGTCATGCAGGCGCCGGTAGAAGCGGCGGACCGCCTCTGCCTTCGCGGCGGGCGCATTGCGGGCCTCGGGCTCAGCGGCAAATACATGACACGATTCAGCGCAGATCCCACAACGCGCGCAGACCTCCAGGGCGGCGAGCAGACGTCGGTCCAGGGATTTTTCAAAGGCCGTCAATGCTTGTTGAACGAGCTCGCTCATGGGGCCCTCCTAACCCAGCACCCTTCGCCGGCCATAGAACAGGCCGAAGAAGAACCGTGAAAAGAAGAAATAGATGCAGTGCCGGATCTTGGTGAGCGGGATGGCAATCAGGGTCAAAGCGGACAGGCCATAAAAGGTCGCCGTCCACTGAGGATCCGCCCAGAACGCCACACCGGCTGCTTGCCACAACGTCACCAGCACCACCGACGCATAGTCATCTGGATAGCTCAGCGCCCGCAGCCGCTCATCGAAGATCCGCATGAGGATCCCGATCAGGCCACCGACCGCTCCGATCCCGGTGAGGGCCAAACCCGCCGCGGCGATCCAATCCGGGAGCGCCGATCGCCAGGTGCTGACGGCCAGCGTGGCCAGGGTGGCAAAGATCCCGATGTGGAAGAGCACACCCCGAACATAGGGCAGGAAATGATGTCGGGTGCTCTCCTTCGCCCAGGGCATCATGCCCCAGGTGAACGCATACAAAACCCCTCGCCATCCGCGGCCCCGGGGCTGGGCCCGATCCGGCCGATAAGGACGGGCCAGCAACCCGTGAAGCCGCCAGCCCGTCCCCACCATGCTTAGGCCCAGCGCGATGAGGACGATCCATCCCCACAGCGCCGTCGCGCTCATTTCAGCCTCCGCACCACAAAGCGGATGACCTTGTCCTGCTTCTCGATGGACACCAACTCGTTGCCTGTGCTCCGGCACCACGCCGGGATGTCCGCCATCACCCCAGGATCCGTCGCATAGGCCTCAATGATCCCACCGATCGGGACGTTTTTGATCGCCTGGTTGATCTTCACCACCGGCATGGGGCACAGCAAACCCTTGAGATCCAGGACGAGATCCGCTTTCAGTTCCATTGAGCACCTCCTGCCTGGAGATGAAATTGAACCGCCACGAGGATTTTGGGGGCGAGCCGGGCACCTTTAGCGCCTGGTCCGCCCTCAAAATATCTTTCACCCGCTTCCCCAGGGCGTATCCTCAGGGGGAAATGCGCGGATTCAAGCGTTAGATGAACAGCGTGATCTTGGAGCGGGAGGCTTCCTCCAGGAAGGTCGCCACCCCGACCACATCCTGCACCTCGTCGATGAGGTCCTCCCGTCGGATCTCCATCACCTCCATGCTCATCTGGCATGCCAACATGCGGACGCCCAGCTCAGCCGCCAGCTTGCGTAACTCGGGCAGCGGCGTCACATTGTGGGCCTTCATCATCTTCTTGAACATCCACCGGCCCAAGCCGCCGAAGCTCATCTTGCTGGGGCCAACACCGGTGATATCTTTCAGGAAAACGCCGAGCATCCGGCCGAACAGACTACGCCCCGTGGGGGCCCGCTTTTTAATGGCCTGCAGCCCCCAGAAGGTGAAGAACATCGTGACCTCCATCCCGGAGGCGGCCGCGCCGGTGGCGATGATGAAAGCGGCCATCAAGCGATCCATATCGCCGCTAAACACGACCATCGAGAGCCGGTTTTGAACTTGCGGCTCCGCATGCGTAAGGGAGAGCTCAGCGGTCTGCTCCATGGCCATCGGGGCCTCCTTCACTCGGTGATGTGCTGATAAAAATGGATTCGATCCATTAGAACGGCCCGCATGAGATCCAGGGCCTGGATAACCCGGTAATCCGCCAGGGCATATTCCACCACGCCTCCCCGGCGAGCGGCGATCACCAGACCTTTCGAGGCCAGAATCCGCAGGTGACGGGCTACCGTGGACTGCGGAAGGCCTAACGCCCGAGCCAGTGCGGTCCCGGTCTGAGGTCCATCGGCGAGCTCATAGAGGATCAGGATGCGCGTAGGATCCGCCAGCCCTGCACAGATCTCCGCGTGGAGCTGATGGATTTCCTGTCGTGTTGGCCGTTCCATCCCTCGCTCCTTACCGGTTATCCGGTTAACAGAATAACCGAAAAGCCTTGCCAAGCATTGTGGATTCTGTCACAACTTTTCGTGCAGAAAATCACAATACTGGCGATTTGTAATCATTTCAGTTAGCAATTCTCTTTTCGACTGTCGGAAAAACGGCCGGCCTCGCTCTTAGCGGCCCTTCGATAATGAGGAGCTAAAGGATGGGGGGCGAGCGGGGTTACATTCCGCGGCCTCTAATCTCTAAAGATCACCGTGTCCCCGCCTCCACATCCTGCCACTTCCCTTCGCTCCGCGGTTCGGAGGGCCGCAGAGAGGAGGGGAAGGTCGGAAGGCCTTGCCCCGCACAAGCGGCTCAGCTCCTAAGGCCCCTAAGAGAAAACCCATCGTGATGTTGCGTGAGAATGGGTGAATCGTTACAGATGTGAATGCGGATTGGAGGGTGGGCTTCTCGATAATGTCGGGGCGGTCAAAAAGAACCGGCGCCCGAGCGTCCCCCACGAACAAAGGGGATTTGCCGGACCCCCGCTCCTTCGCTATAATCTCCAATGTGCCCTGGCCCTATTCCATTCCAGGTGGAGGAGAGGAGGTTTCCATGTCGAAAAGAACGCAGATCCTGATGCTGCTGGTGGTCCTCGCTTTGCTATTGGCTGCCTGTGCGCAGCCAGCAGCTCCAACCCCGACACAGCCACCTGCTCCGACTGGTGGTCAACCTGCGGCTGCCACCCCTGCACCCGCTGCAACCCCCACCAAGAAACCTTTCCGAGTGGGCCTGGTGACCGACGTTGGGAAGATCGATGACAAATCCTTCAACCAGGGAACCTGGGAAGGCGTCCAGAAGGCGGTGAAGGAGCTGGGCGTGGAGGCGAAATATATCGAAACCCAGGATCCCAACGACTACATGAAGAACATCGCCCAGTTCGCTGACGCCGGCTACGACGTGATCGTCACCGTCGGCTTCGCCCTGGGAGAGGCAACACGGGAGGCGGCCCAGAAATACCCCAACGTCAAATTCATCGGCGTCGATCAATTCCAGGAGAGCACTATCGAGAACGTGGCCGGGCTGATCTTTGAGGAGGACAAGGCCGGCTTTATGGCCGGGGCCCTGGCCGCCCTGATGAGCAAGACCGGCAAGATCGGCGCCGTGCTGGGCACCGATGCAGTCCCACCGGTCTGGCGCTTCGGCGAAGGCTATCGCGCCGGGGCGAAGTATGTGCGCCCGGACGTCGAGGTGCTGGTGGTTTACCACAACGACGTGGGGCTGGATAAGACGTTCACCGATCCTGAGTGGGGCAAGTCCACGGCCCTTTCCCTGGTGGACAAGGGCGTGGATGTCATCTTTGGGGCCGGCGGCAAGACCGGCAACGGGGCGCTGATCGCCTGCGCCGAGACCAAGAAGTGCCTGGCGATCGGCGTGGATGTCGATCAGTACTACACCGTCCCCGAAGCCAAGAGCGTCCTGCTCACCAGCGCGATGAAGGATCTGACGGAAGGGACCTTCAATCTGATCAAGGCCGCTTACGAGGGGAAGTGGCAAGGCGGCAATGTGATCGGTCCGGTCCGCCTGGCTCCGTTCCACGACCTGGAGAGCCAGGTCCCGCAGGAGGTCCGCCAGAAGCTGGCGGAGATCGAGAAGGGGCTGAAGGACGGGACGATCAAGACGAACGTCCCGCCCGCAAAGCCACAGTGATCTGAGCGGATCTCCAATCCGCA
>DATMAC010000234.1:0-7133 GCA_035573655.1 Thermoflexus sp. | reverse complement strand
AGCCGCGCGCCGAAGGCGCGCGGCTCGGCCCCCAAAGCTCCTCGAAGGAAACCCCGGATACCCGGATGGACGTAGCGTGAGAAGGGCGGGATCGTGGCGTGGCTTCCTGCATATTTCGTCAGACCCTCTCCTAGGCTTCCGGCCAACGGTCGGCCGGCGCCACCAGATCCCACGTCGGCACAGGCCGACGCCCGGCGCGAAGCGCCCTGGAGGCCGATTTGAATCAGCGTTAAGGGGCAGCGCCCGGAGCGGGCGGTCACGAACGGATCCCATCCCTTTGTAGGGGCACCCCTTGTGGGTGCCCCTACAAAGGAAGAACCCGCACCGAGTCCGGGCCCAGGAGGCTTTCTAAGCGGGCCAGCAACTCCGGGGAGTAAGTGGTGCCCACGTGGGGGAAACGTAAACGCACCTGCCGCCGATCCGGATATACCACCACCACGCTGAAGGGATCCGGACCCGGCCGTTCGGTCAGCACCCGATGAACTTCCTGAAGACGACGGAAATCTTCTTCCAGATGCTCGGTTCGATAAAAGTAAACCAGGATATGTCGGGAGGGAACACCTCTCGGCCCGGTTCCAGCGGAGGACGACTCTTCCGGTGACGCTTCATGGTTTGTCGACTGGGCGAGGTCAAACGGGGAACCTCCGAGGCCCGGCGATCGCTCACCTTGGTCCGCGCCTTCGGGCCTCGGGGAAGCGGAGGAAGCGAAGGAAGTCAGCGGCTCCACATGCCGCGCTACGGCCTCACCGGACTGGGAGTTCCCCTTCCCGCCGATCGGCTGGCTCTCTCGAGCCCCGTCCAGCGGCTCGCCTTCCCTTGTCTCCTCAGCGTCCCCCAGCGCAACGGGAACCCCTTCCTCAAAAGACTCCTCCAGGGGCTGTGCGATCAGCGCATGATCTCTCAAGTCCTCCGCCACCACGCGAGGTTCCCGCCCACCTGCCTCCACTTTGCCGACCACCATGATGATGGCCTCCGGGCGCGCCAGGCTCCCTTTCTGCTTCCAGAGCCGAGGGAAGACCACCACCTCCACGGTCCCATGGATATCCTCCAACGTCACATAGGCCATCGTCTCCCCGGTCCGTGTGGTGGTGGTGCGCACCGCGCGGACGATTCCAGCGAGCCGAACGGTCTGGCCGTGGGTTTCCTCGCTCAAATCCGCCGCAGTGTGCGTAATGAGTTGCTGCAGCGTCGGCCATTGTCGGGTCAGCGGGGTCTCCGAAAGATAAGCGCCGACCAGATCCTTCTCCCACTCCAGGATCTGGTTCTCCTCTACCTCCGGAACCGGAGGAAGCGGTCCCACCAGGGAAGCGGCCTCCAGCGAGACACCGCTCAGCTCGAAGAGGCTGAGCATCCCCATCTGGCGTTCCCGATGATAGCGGGCGCTCGCCTCCATCAGGCGGTCCAAGACCTCCAACAGTTGCGCTCGATTCCCGAAGTCCCTCAGCGCCCCCACCTTGATCAACGATTCCATCGCCCGCCGGCCGATCTCTTTCAGATCTACCCGCCGGGCGAGATCGTCCAGATCCCGGAACGGGCCGCCTTCCCGACGGGCCGCCAGGATGCGGGCCACCGCCCCCTCCCCCACGTTCTTCACCGCCGCCAGCCCAAACCGGATGGCCTCTTTTCCATCCGCCGTCCGCTCGATGGTGAAGGTCGCCTCGCTCCGGTTGATATCCGGCCCGAGGACCTGAATCCCCAGCCGCCGACACTCCGTGATGTAAAGGCCGATCTTCTCCACCTTATCCCGGTCGACCGTCATCAGGGCGCACATGTACTCGACCGGATATTTCGCCTTCAGATAAGCGGTCTGGACGGTGATCATGGCGTAAGAGGCCGCGTGGGCGGCGTTGAAGCCGTAACGGGCGAAGAACTCGATGTCCCCCCAAATCGCCTCGGCGATCTCCTGGGGGATGCCGTTCCGGACACACCCTTCCAGGAACTTCGCCCGCTGCTTCGGGAAGGCCTCGCCTTTCTTCTTGGCCACCACCTTGCGCAGCTCGTCCGCCTCAGAGGGCGTGTAGCCGGCCAGATCGATGGCCACCCGCATGATCTGCTCTTGGTAGACCAGGATGCCCATCGTGCGCTGGAGGATCGGCTCCAGGCGAGGATGCCGGTATTCGATGGGCTCCTGGCCGCGCATGCGGCGGATGTAATTGGGGATATACTCGAGAGGGCCCGGGCGGTAGAGGGCGAGGGCGTCCATCACGTGGGAGAAGGCGCGGGGCTTCAGATCCCGCATCATCCGGCTGAACCCCCGGCCTTCTACTTGGAACACCCCCATCGTCTCCCCCCGGCCGAGCAGCGCGTAGGCCTCCGGCGCGTCCGTGGGGATCGTGTCTAAGTCCAATCGCACTCCGTGCCGGCGGGCGACCAGGTCGCAGGTCTCCCGCATCACGGTGAGGGTGGAAAGGCCAAGGAAGTCGATTTTCAGCAGGCCCAGGGCCTCCAATGCTTCCATATCGAACTGGGTGACCGGCAGGAGGGGCGATCGGCCAGCGGCCTCCTCCTCCCCATTCCCTTCACCGTTCTCCCCCCGGGCGGTTCCCTTCACGCCGGTCGGCCGATGCAGGGGGACGTAATCCACCAGCGGGCGGTCGGCGATCACCACGCCGGCGGCATGGGTGCCGGCGTGGCGCACGGTTCCTTCCAGCTGCATCGCCAGATCCAACAGCTCCCGGATGTAATCCTTCTCCTCGTAGAGGCGGCGCAGCTCCCGCCCTTCTTCATTGGAGGGATCCAAGAGATCGCGGATCGAGATCTCCTTCCCCGGGATGGCCGGGATAAGCCGGGCCACGCGGTCCACCTCCGGCAGCGGGAGGTCCAGCGCCCGCCCCACGTCCCGCACCGCCGCCCGCGCCTTCATCGTCCCGAAAGTGATGATCTGCGCCACCCGATCCGCCCCGTAGCGGCTCACCGCATAACGGATCATCTCGTCCCGCCGGTCGTCCGGGAAATCGATGTCGATGTCGGGCATGGAGACGCGGGCCGGGTTCAGGAAGCGCTCGAAGATCAGATCCAGCTCGATGGGGTCCACCCGCGTGATCCCCAGACAATAAGCCACCAGGCTCCCCGCGCCGGAGCCCCGCACATTCCACCAGATCCCCCGCTCTCGGGCATACCGGATGAGGTCCCACACGATCAGGAAGTATGCGTCAAACCCCATCCGATGGATGATCTCCAGCTCGTATTCCAGGCGCTCCCGATAGCCCGGTTTGGGCTGGGGGAACCGCGCCCGGAAGCCTTCCTCGGCCAAATGACGGAGATACGCCGCGGGATCCGGGAAGCCCGGCGGTGGTTCAAAACGGGGCAGGCGGTGGCGGCCCAGCTCCAGCGTGAGCGAGCACATCTCCGCCACCCGGAGCGTGTTGTTTACGGCCTCGGGGACCTCGGCGAAGAGCTCCCGCATCTCTTCGGGGGAGCGGAGGTAATAGGTCTGATCGCTCATCTTCATCCGGCCGGGCTCCTTCAGGCGCTTGCCCGTCTGGATGCAGAGCAAGACATCCTGAAGCCCCGCGTCCTCCGGCCGGACGTAATGGACGTCGTTGGTCGCCACCAGCGGGAGGTTCATGCGCCGGGAGAGGGTCGCCAGGCCCCGATTGATGTCATCCAGCTCCGGAACCCCGGGGTGGGATTGCAGTTCCAGGAAGAAACGGCCGGGGAAGCGCTCCGCAAACCAGGCGGCGACGGCCTCCGCTTCCTCCAACCGCCCCTGGGCCAACAAGCGGGGGATCTCCGCAGAGGGACATCCGGAGAGGACGATCAGCCCGTCTGCGTGACGCTCCAGCAAGGCCTTGTCGATGCGCGGCTTGTAGTAGAAGCCCTCCAGTTGGGCGATGGTCGCCAACCGGATCAGGTTCCGCCATCCGACCTCATCCATCGCCAGGAGGGTCAGGTGGTAAAGGCTCCGGTCATCTGGCTCCCGATCCTGGATCGTCCGCCGGGCCAGGTAAGCCTCCATCCCCAGGATCGGCCGGATCCCCGCCTCCTGGGCTTTCTGATAAAAGGTGACCGCGCCGTACAGAACGCCGTGGTCCGTCAGGGCGATCGCCGGCATGCCCATTTCGGCCGCCCGGCGGACCAGGTCGTCGAGTCGGCTGAGCCCATCCAGCAAAGAATATTCGCTGTGGACGTGCAGGTGGACGAACGGCATGAGGCTTTCCGAAGATACTCCACGAATGATTCGCGGTGACCGAATCCCCTGAATCCGGACCCGGCGAATGGATCGGCAGACCGGGAGAGGCGATCCTACTTTACAGTTCACTTATACCACTGTCCCTCCCGGATGGGGAGCGTTGGAGGTTCGCTTTAACCTTCAAGCACATGTAGGGGCACCCCTTGTGGGTGCCCCTACAATGAATCCCAGGGCAGGCACAAGGCCTGCCCCTACACATTCTGCCCGGGCCGCAAAGGCCTCTTCCTCACAGATCATGTGGATGCGCCTGTACCCCCGGAAGGCCCCCGCGGTCGGGGGATGGAGAAGCTGAACGATGAGCCGCGCCCAGGGGTGCTCTCCACCCAAATCCGCCCTCCGTGGGCTTCCACAATGGCCCGGGCCAGATACAACCCCAACCCGGTCCCAGGGGTCTGCCGCGCCCGGGCCGAGCTCGCCCGGTAGAATCGCTCGAAGATGAGCTCCTGTTCCTCCGGGGGGATCCCGACCCCTTCATCGGTGACCGTGACGATCACCTCGCGCGGGGTGACCCGCCCGGAGATCCGAATGGTTCCCCCTTGGGGCGAATACTTGATGGCGTTGCTCACCAGGTTCGCCAGCACCTGCTCCAGCCGGCGCGGATCGCCCTGCACCAACGGGAAATTAGAAGGGAAATCCACGACGATGAAATGACGATCCGTCTGCGGGCGGAAGCGATCCGCCACCCGCTCCGCCAGCTCGTCCAGCGCCACCTCCACGAATTGCAATTCGAGAGCCCCAGCCTGCAGCCGGGAGGCATCCAGGAGGTTATCGATCAGCTGGGTCAACCGGTCCGCTTCCTCCTCGATGATCGCCGCGATCTGCCGGACCATCGCCGCATCCCAGGTCGCGTCCTCCCGCCGCAGCGTTCCGGCGTATCCCTTGATGATCGAGACGGGCGTCTTGAGCTCGTGGGAGATGATGGAGATGAAGGTGGATTTCAACTCCTCGGCCTCGCGGATCCGCGTCATATCCCGAACCACGCCGATGATGTTCACCAGGCGCCCGGTGCGATCCAACAGAGGGGAGTACGTGATCCCCACGGCCACCCGCCCCCCATCGCGGCGGATCAGGTCTCCTTCCACATAAATCGGCTTATCCCCCGCCAAGGGCCAGCCTCCCGCCTCCGCCTCCGCCAGGGTCATGCCGGACCGCCGGGGGTTGAGGATCACCACCTCGTCGTGCGGGCGCCCGATGGCCTCCGCCGTCGACCATCCGGTCAGCCGGGCCATGGCCCGGTTGAACACCTGAATGCGATGGGCCGGATCCAGGATGATCACGCCATCCGCGGTGGCCTCGATGATCGCCTCCAGCCGCCGCTTCTCCGTCGCCAGCTGCTGGTACAGCTTGGCGTTGTGAACGGCGATGGCCGCTTGATCCGCGAAAGCGCGCAGGACCAGCCGATCATCATAGGTGAAAGCGGTCCCGAAGGTGCGGAAAACCACCAGGAGGCCCAGGAGGTCCTCTCCCACCATCAACGGAAGGGCCACTGCCTGCTGAGCCTCCACCCGGAGCCAACGCGCGATCTGGGTGAGCACCCGTTCCACCTCGGCCCGCCCCCATGCCTCCGGGTATGCGGGGAGCTGCGCCAGCAGGGCGTCCAACTCCCCCCATCGGGTATTCGGCAGGCCGTAGGCAGCACGGATGGCGAACGCATCCTCCTCTCGGAGCGCGATGAACGCGACTTGCCCGGCCAGCATCTCCGCCGCCGCCTCGACGACCAGCCGCAACACCGCATCCAGATCCAGCTGCGCCGTGATCGCCCGGGTGATCTCCAGGAGATAATCCCGCTGTCGAACCCGAAAATCCGTCAGCATCCCTCGAGCTCCCCGCGGTTCATCCTTCGCCTTCGCACGGCCGCACGCTCTTCCTCCCCCATTATAGCGGAAGGCGGGGGATAACCGTTCCGCACTTCCATCAGCCCTTTGCTGGCCGTAAGGCGCCATTCGCTCCGTGCGCCGCGAAGCGATACAGCGGGGAAGAAAAGGAGGGAGCCAGCGATCGAGGGGCGGAATACGGGCGGTTTCCCCGTAGCGCCGGATGTCATCCTGCATCTGCAGGCTTAGCGGCCTGCGCTACAGGAGAAGCTGCGTGAGTCCCGTCATCTTGCGCCGCTACAGCCTCACTGCCCGGCGCCGGCCCGCTTCCGGATGCGCTCCACGGCCCAGGAGAGGCCACCCCCCAGCGCGGCCAGCCCAGCGGCCAATAGGAGCAGCACGCCGACCGGGTATCTCTTCAGCCAGGCCTTTGCCTGTTCTCCCAGCACTTCCTCCACTGCGCCGGAGAGGATAACCAAGAGGGCCAGCGCGGCCAGGAGGATCGCTATGACCAGGTAGACCCCCACCTGGCGGGCGACCCGCACCGGGAGTGATGTGGGGGGAGGGGCGAAGGGGTCGAAGTAGGAGACAGTGAGGGCATCCAGTTTCTCCAGGATAGTCCGAAGGGGCTCATAGACATCGGTTTTACGGCGGGCGCGGTAGAGGGCCTGGGCGACCCGGTCCAGGAGCGCGGCCTGCTCCTGGCGTTCCTCCTCTTTCGGCTGAAGGGCACCGACGATTTTCCCCAGCGCCCTCGCCGCCGCCCGGCGCACATCCTCATCCTTATCCTTCAGCGCCTTGAGGAGGGCGGGGACGACCTGCGGATCGCCGAGTTTCCCCAGCGCCTCCGCCGCCGCCCGGCGCACATCCTCATCCTTATCCTTCAGCGCTTTGAGGAGGGCGGGGACGGCCTGCAGGTCGCCGATTTTCCCCAGCGCCCTCGCCGTCGCCCGGCGCACAACCCGATTCTCATCCTTCAGCGCCTGGAGGAGGGCGGGGACGGCCTGCAGGTCGCCGATGGCCCCCAGCGCCTCCGCCGCCGCCTCGCGCACAACCCAATTCTCATCCTTCAGCGCCTGGAGGAGGGCGGGGACGGCCTGCAGGTCGCCGATGGCCCCCAGCGCCCT
>DATMAC010000233.1:0-4964 GCA_035573655.1 Thermoflexus sp. | reverse complement strand
CCGCCTCTAAACCCCCAGAGGATCAAACAAGAGCGGTGGTCCCCCCGATTCGGTCATGGCGGCTTTTTCCGCGCAGGGCGCGGGCTGCCTAAGGCCGTCTGATCCGAAAGGCCCCCCAGGAGAGGACAGCGGCTTTCCCCGCTCTAAGCCCGGAGGAGGGCGATCACAGCGACCGGCGGCGCTGGAGGCGCCGCCAGATGATCGTGAAGATCAGGGCGTAGATCCCGGCGAAGATCATCAGGTCCTGCCAGAATCGCATCCGATCCTCCTTATTCGCTCATAGCGAGACGGCAGGCCGCTTGATCCACCAGGTCGGTATGGAATCGATCCGGATGGAGGACGGCGGCCAGCAGCTCGACGCCGTCGATAGTGCGGGGGCCGGGCCGGCTGAAGTAGGCCGAGGCTTCCAGCGCGTAGACGTTCCCCATCTGGACCGCCGGGAACCACCGCCAGAAGGGCAGGCGCTCCAGAAGCGTCCGCGCGGCGATGACCTCGGGCAATCGATAGCCGCAGGGGATGAGGCCGATGACCTCAGGCTCGGCCTCCAGGGCCTCCTCCCAACGGATCCGCCGGGAGGGCTCCCCGGGCCGCCCGATGACCTCTGTTCCCCCGGCGATCTCGACCATCTCGGGGACCCAGTGGCCGCAGCCGAAGGGGGGATCGAGCCATTCCAGCAGCAGGATCCGCGGGCGGGGTGCCCCGCTCACCGCGGCCTCCACCCGGGCCAGCCGGGCGCGCCATTCCCGGATCAAGCCCTCGGCCCGCTCCGGCACCCCGGCGGCCTCCGCGATCTGGCGCAAAGCGAGGAACAGGTCCTCCAAGCGGTAGGTGTTGACCCCGATCACCTGGGGCGAGGACCGAAGCCGTTGGGAGGCCCGGAGGGCCTGGCCGGCCGGGACCGCGCACACTTCGCACAGCGCCTGGGTGAGGATCAAATCGGGCTCCAGCGCGGCGAGCCGTTCTTCATCGATGAGATAGAGGGGCTCCCCCCGCCGGGCCTTCTCCCGGACCGCCGCGTCGATGGCGGCGGGGTCGGTGAGCCCCTCGGACAGGGCGCTGCGGGTGAGCCGGGGCAGCGAGGCCACGACCTCCGGCGGGAAGTCGCATTCGTGGGAGACGCCGACCAGGTGGTCTTCCAGGCCGAGGGCGCACACCAGCTCCGTGGCGCCGGGGAGCAGCGAGACGATCCGCACGGTTGCCTCCCTTCGAGGCGATCCAGGAAGAGATCTCGAAACGGGTTCGAGGCCGTTGGGTTGGAACGCCGAGCGCAGGCGCGCCCCGCCCGGATTCAGCCCCCGGAAGTCAGGACCGGGGTCGGGAGCGGGCGCGCGGGGGATCGGCGCTCCCAGAGCCGGCAGAAGGCGCAGATCCCAGGGGCGGAGGTGGGCTGCCCGCACTTCTCGCAAGCATGAAGCTCCGCCTCATCGGACCGGAAAGCAATCAACCCTTCTTCTTTGGCTTTCAAGAAGCCCAGGTAGAAACGCAATTTCGTGCCGGGCCGCTCTTCCTCCAACTTGGCCAGCCACTCCTTGTAGGCGATGCTGGTCGAGCCCTCGGCGTAGGGGCACTCGTCGTAGATGTAGTCGATGCCGCGCAGCAGCGCGTAGGCCGCGGTCTCCCGCTCGTAGAAGCGGCAGAAGGGCTTCACTTTGCGGGCCAAGCCCGGGCGGGAGGCCGGCAACACCGGGCCTTGGCGGGCCATGTAACCGACCTGCCAGTTCATGACGTTCCCGAAGAGCACGGCCACCTCATCGTCCAGGTTGTGGCCGGTGGCCAGGGCCGCGTAGCCTCCATCGTAAGCCACGCGGTTCATAATGTAGCGCTTGATCAACCCGCACACGGCGCACGGCTTGTCCCGGCCCCGCATGGTCCGAGCGGCGACCTCCGGGATCGTCTCGCCGTACATCTCTTTGACGTCGACCACGATGAGCCGGGCTTGCGGCCAGCGCTCCGCCACGAAGCGGCGGCATTTCTCGTAGGATTGGTCGGAATACTGGATGCCCCCGTCGATGCCCAGGCCGATGTAGAGCCCGTCGGCCTGGTAGCCCAGGCGCAACAGCACATCCCACAGGCTCAGGGAGTCCTTTCCCCCGGAGACGGCCACCAGCACCCGTTCCGAACGGTTGAACATCCGGAACATCCGGATGGTCCGCTCGGTTTGCTCCACGAACCATTCCAGGTAGTGTTCCGCGCACAAGGCCAGCCGGTGCTGGCGCATCAGGATGGCCGCCTCCTGGCCGCACTTCCGACAACGGATCCGCATGTTCGATCGCTCTCCGTGAACTCTGTCTTAGGGCTTCCCGATCGGTATAGGCCGCCGAGGGCGACCCCTCCCGTTCCCAAAGGGGAATTCTAAAGCAAGGCGAGCGGTTTTGTCGAACCGTTCGCAAGCAGCGGTCTTCGGATACATGGGGAGGATCGTTCGATAGGGGCGTGAGATTTCAATAGGGCATGGCGGTGGAATGGGGTGTGGGGTAGGCATCAGGGATGGGGCAGGCACAAGGCCTGCCCCTATGAGAGGCATTCGCAGGCATTCGCATCATTTGTAGGGGCACCCACAAGGGGTGCCCCTACAAATGGTGAATGCCTTTTGTAGGGGCGGGCCTTGTGCCCGCCCTAAAGGCCCTCAAGGGGAGGGCGACCGCAAAGAGGTGCCCCGATTCATTTCGTGGTCTGAGATCCGCTTGCATGGGGTTGCGACTGAAGGAGATTCTCTCCATCGTTGGATTTCACGGACGGGGACTTTGGCTCGCAGGCGGAGACTCGCCTTCACCTTTGGGGAGGTGTGGATTCGGGATGTCGCCGTTGCGTTCTGTGCTATCATGTTATTGGTTATTGGCTGCACTTTGGGACCCGCTTTTAGGGGATTGCGACGCTCACAGGCAGGGCAAAGGCCGTATTCGAAATCGACCGGCTTGCAGTCTGAGACCCGCTTTTAGGGGATTGCGATAAAGGGTAGGGGCACCCACAAGGGGTGCCCCTACAAATTGGGATGGCGACCCCGCACAGGCCCTCCGGTTCTCCTTGCGCCGCGTCCGCAGCTCGCCGCCGGGGATCGGTTTTCGGGGGAGATTTGGACTGGGGTTTCAGAGGTCCATGACGGGGTAGCGATGCCGGGGGATGGATGATCTTCCGGGATGCGAGGTCCTGCCTGCTTCCGGCTTGCCGGGGATGTCCTCCGCCGTCCTTTCCGGAGGCGTCATTGAGGCGGACGCCTGGCGCCGAGGGGGCTCCGCCCGGCGTTCAAAGGGCGCCCCCGGCGCGGGCCGGCTTGGGGCCCGTCCCCCCAAGGGCGCCCGGATCGGGGACGCATCCAGGAGGGCGCGCCGCACCGGTCCGCCCGACGTCGTGCCGGGAAGGGACCAACGCGCCGAGGCCCTCGGTTAATACGCTCCCCGCTTCCGGATGACCGCCGGGATCGTCTGGGCCAGGATGGCCAGGTCCAACCACAAGCTGTAGTTGCGAATGTAGAACAGATCCAGCCGCACCCGCTCGCTGTAGGGCAGATCCGCTCGCCCGGAGACCTGCCAGAGCCCGGTGATGCCGGGCTTGACGGTGAGGAGGTTCAACGCCCAGCGCCCGTAGCGGGAGATCTCCTCGGGCGTTAGCATGCGCGGCCCCACCAGGCTCATCTCCCCCCGCAGGACGTTGAACAGCTGGGGGAGCTCATCTAAGCTCCAGCGGCGCAAGAACCGCCCCACCCGCGTGACGCGCGGGTCGTCCTTCAGCTTGTAGTTCTGCTGGAAAGCCTCCTTGAGGGCGGGGTTTTGCTCCAGGAGGGCCTCGGCGTTCACCACCATCGTGCGGAACTTGAACGCGTCGAAGAGCTTCCCCCCTAATCCAACCACGCGTCGCCGGTAGAGCACCGGCCCGGGGGAGTCCAGTTTAATCGCCAGGGCGATCAGCAAAAACACCGGGGCCAGAAGGAAGAGCGCGACGGCCGTCAGGGTGTAATCCATCACCGCTTTGAGGAATTGCTCCAGCGGCGAGAGGCGGAGCCGTCGCCAGTAGAGCAGGGGAACCCCCATCACCTCCCGCACCTCGGTCCCGGTGGCCAGGAGCTCGTAGAGGCCCGAGGAGAGGCGGAGGTTCACCTGGGGATGAAAAGCGAAGCTGCGGAAGAGCTCCACCAGGGCCTCCCGGGGCAAGGCGCTGGCGGAGACGATCACCTCACGGACCCCCAATTGTTCGATCAAGCGGGGGAGATCTGTCAGGGTCCCTAACACGGGCAGGCCGGGCATCACCTCCTTGCCGCGGGGAAGTTGGGGGTCCAGGACGCCCAGGAGGATCATCCCGGAGATGGGGGAGGAACGGAGCTGCTCGGCCACCATGCGGGCTTCCTCGTCCGCGCCCACGATCAAGGCCGGGACCATCCATTTCCCCCGCGCCCGGAGGGCGTAGACGACCCGGCGAGCGAGGAAGCGAGCGAGCCCGACCATCCCAATGGAAAGCGCCCAGGAGAGCAGCAGCCAGCCCCGGGCGATCACCAGGGCGGGCTCCATGAAACTGGCCACGATCGCGGCCATCATCCCCACGCTGGCCCCTTGGATCACCCGCATGTACTCCGAGGTCCCGTGGAACAGATGGTCCGGCGCGTAGAGGCGATGAGCGGCGAAGACCAGCAACCACACCGGGATCAGGACGGCCATCAACAGGCCATAATAATGCGCGGGCTGGCTCTCCGGCTGATAGAAAATGGGCAGGCGGGACTCGAACCGGATCAGATAGGAGAGCGAGAAGGCGATCGCCAGGGCGATCGCATCCATGAGGATCAAGCCGATGCGCAGGCCGATCCATTCGGCCTCCCGCGCTTCCGTTCTGGCGCTCAGTCGGATGAATTCAGAGGGCATGGCCTCGTTTCTCATACGATCGCTCCTTCGTTCCCAACAACGTGAATCCTAAGAGAGTGTCCGAGCGATAGAGTGGTTTCCTCTTGGGGGCTTTGGGGGCAGCGCCGCGCGCCG
>DATMAC010000232.1:0-13760 GCA_035573655.1 Thermoflexus sp. | reverse complement strand
CGCGGGGAGGGGCTTGCTCCGCACGAGGGCTGCGAACGAAGCCTACGATCCGGTTCGCAACGAATTCACAGCACGCGTTTGCAAGTGGGGTTGGAGGCCAAAGGCCTTCAGCCCCAAAATTTTTGTAACGATTCAGCCCGCTTCCCTTCCGTTCGGGGCTTTCGTCAGGAGGCGGAAGGGCCCCACTCCTCTGAATCCTCCCTCCCCACGGCCCAAAGGGCCGTGGGGAGGGAGGATGAGAAACACTTTGGGGGCCGAGCCGCACCCCGAAGGCGTGCGGCTCGGCCCCCAAACCCCCAGGGAGGAAACCACTCATATCCGTATGGGCATTGCGTGAGAACGGCTGAACCGTCACGGTTTTTTCTCTCCTATCCCCGTGGCTCGAAAGGTGGGAAGGGCGCACTGAGCGTCAAAGGCGCCTGGCATGTCTCCCAGCTCCCAGGAGCAAGTTCCTAATCACGAATTATGGGCCATATTCAATGATCCCGATCTCCCATGCCTCACCCACCGGCTGGTTGCCGCGGAACACGGGGAGGCGCCGGCCGTCGGGCCCATAGAACCCGATGACCACCGGATAGCGCCCCGGCGCCAGCTCGGGAGGCAGCCACACCCCATAGCGATCCTCCAGGATCTCCCCCGGGCGCCAGGTGGTCGTCGGGCGACGCCACCCCATGGGCTCCCGATCCGTCTGGGCCACCGGGCGGCCATCCGGACCCTGGATGTGCACGAAAACTTTATAAGAGGTGGAAAGCGGGGCTAAGACCCGCCACCGGATGACCAGCCCCAGGACCTCCCCGGGATGCAAACGATGGCCCGTGAGCCCATACTCGCCGACTTCAATGGCCTCCCCGAATCGAACCCCGGGCGCTGGATACCACTGGGGTTCTCCTAAGCCGTAAACCGCGAAGCGGATGTGGCCGATCCAGCGTTCCTCTGCGCGGAAGGCATGGGCATCGAGCCACGCTTCCAGGCGGCCCTCTGGATCCGCTTCCCGTTCCCCATACCAGAGCACGAAGAGCCGCTCCCGTCCCTGCAGAGCCGGGGCTAAGGTTCCTTCGATGTCCTCTGGACGGGGAGGCCGACGCAGCGGGGCAGGGATCAACGGGGGGGCTGGCCAGTAATAAGTGAACACATCCACCTGCCCAGGCGCGTACAACAGGATCCCATCCCCCGGTCGGACGATCCCCGCCAGGGCCCGGGCCAACCCCCGGTAATCATCCCGGGCGAAGCGGGGATCGAAGTAAAGCGCCCGCAGGCTGATCGCGGTTGGACCCAACGTCCCCCCGAGGGCCAGGACCAGTCCAATCCGTCCCACCCATAAGGCCCCCCGGTTACCGAGGAGCCGCCGGAACGACTCCAGGCCGGCCGCCCATAGGGCGACGAAGGCGGGGAGGGCCGCCATGAAGAACTTGAGGTTGGCCTCTCGGTAGGCCCCTCGCCCCAGCACCAGCCCGATGGGGCTCAGCACCAGCGCCAGCCCAATCCAGGGCCCCAACGGGTTCCATCCGCGCTGGAGGCCCAAGCGTTGAGCGAACACCCCTAAGCCGACCCCGATGAGGGGCAAAGCGAGGACCGCGGGCGGGACCTCCGGCGGAAGCGTGATCCCCCATCCCAGGGCGCGCAGGATGGCAATCAACGCGTCGAGAGGTGGAACCGGAGGAGGAGCAGGCCATTGTCGCAGCTGGGTCATCGCGGCCGGCGCCCACGGCAGGAAGGCCAGCCCGATCCACGCCTGAAGACCCAGCCAGCGGATCAGAAGCCGGGGCCGGCCGCGCCATGCGTCCATCAGCATCCCCACGAGGTGGGCCGCGGGGACCGCCGGGAACACATAATGGGTATACCATCCGGCGACCCCAGTGAGGAGAAGCCCCAAGGCGCGGTTGGCACGGGGCCTTCGGCGCCAGGCCAGCCAGAAGACCGAATGCAGCGCCGCCCACAGTCCCAGGAGGGTGTACATCCGGACCTCCTGGGCATAGTAGATCGCGAGCGGATGGAGGGCCATGAGGAGCATAGCGAGCCCGGCGACCCGCCGGTTGAAGAGCCGGGCCGCCAAGCTCCCGGTCACCGCGATGAGGAGCACGCCGGCCAGGGCCGAGAAGGCCCGAAGGGCGAAAACCGAACGGCCGGCGACGGCGGTCCACCCGTGAAGCAGGACGTAATATAGGGGAGGATGGATGTCCTGGGCGACGCTTTCCAGGATGTGCCGCAGAGGGCCCTCGCTCAGGCGAGCGGATGTCCCCTCGTCATACCACAGGCTCTGGGCCTCGAGGCCGTAGAACCGCAAGCCCATCCCCAGCCACAACACCGCCAACCCCAACCATCCCAGGCCCCTCCCTCGGCGAGCCCCATCCCCGCGCCCCATCCCCTTCCCCTCATTCGTTGAACAGCTGGCCGACCGAGCGGCCTTCGTGGATACGACGAATGACCTCGGCGAGCATTGGGCCGATGGAAAGGATCGTCATATTCGGCAGGCGTTTGTGCGGTGGAATCGGGATCGTGTTGGTGCAGATGATCTCCGTTAAAGGCAACGCTCGCAGGCGGTCCACCGCGGGGCCGGAGAGGACGGCGTGAGTGAAGCACAAATAGATCTCTGTCGCCCCCTGTTCCTTCAGGACCCGCACCGCTCCGCTCACCGAGCCCGCGGTGTCCACCTCATCGTCCACCAGGATTACCTTCTTCCCCGCCACGTCCCCGATCACCGTCAGCGCCTCGGTCTGGGTCCCGGTCCGGCGCTTCTCCACGAAAGCGATGGGCAGGTTGAGCTTGGCGGCGTAATTGCGGGCCTTCTTGGCGAACCCCAAATCGGCGGCCACCACCACCGCCTCTTCGGGGGAGAAATTCTTCTCCAGCAGGTAGTCGCTCAGAAGATGGAAGGCAGTCAGCTCGTCGCCCGGGATGCTGAAGAAGCCTTGGATCTGGCTGGCATGCAGATCGATGGTTACCCAGCGGTCGGCGCCGGCCACGGCGATGAAATCCGCCACCAGGCGGGCGGTGATCGGCACGCGCGGTTGATCTTTCTTATCGCTGCGGGCGTAGGCCAGATACGGGATAACCGCCGTGATGCGGCCGGCGTTCGCCCGCTTGATGGTATCCAGCAGGATGAAGAGCTCCATCAGGTTGTAATTCACCGGCGAGGCGGTGCTCTGGATCACGAAAACATCCTGTCCGCGGACGCTGGCGAGCAGGCGGACGAAGATGTTCTCGTTCGGGAAGACGATGATCTCGCGGGGGAGCAGCGGGACCCCCAAGCACTCGGCGATCTCCTCGGCCAGTTGCGGATGGCCGGAACCCGCCACCAGGATCATGTCCCCATAACGCCATGACGGTCCGGGCATTCGCGGGCGACCTCCTGATTAGATTCGCATGAGGGACGGACCTTGTGTCCGCCAATAAGGGCGCCCACCAGGGGTGCCCCTACGGAACGCGTGGATGCCGATGATCAGGGCAGGCCTTCTGCCTGCTCATAGGGCACCCACAAGGGGTGCCCCTACCCCATCCCGTGGCCCCTCACTCACTGTGGGCCCAGCTTATTCATCATAACTGGAATCGCTGGAATCCCAAAACCCGTGATGTCAGCATGCAGTCTGTTTCCACCTTGGGAACACTCCTCGGTTCTCGTCCCTCATCTTCCATTCCCTCTCTACGGGAGAGAGGCAGCTGGTGGATTCCCAGAGTGCAGCGGGAGTGGGGCATTGGAGGGGATTCGGATCCTGAGGTTGATGCTCCTTGTGCCGATTGGAAATCGGCCTCCGGTTGGCACTCTGCGCCAAGCGTCCGCCTGCGCGAACTTCCAGTCGGCGTAGGCCGACCGTCGGCCGGAGGCCTAAGGAGGACGATTTCAATCGACGCTCAACACCTCCTGCAACCGTTCCCTTATCGGTCCCACCAATTCCTCATCCGGTTCCCGGCCGAGGGTTTCACATGCTTCCAGATAATTGCGGACCATCTCCTTCATCCAGTTGGCGAGCGCAGCAGGCGAACTCATAAAGAAGGGGGCTATGATGCGCACAGCTTCCTCATAAGCCGCCAGGGCCTCCTCCCGTCGGCCCAGGTCGGAAAGCTGGTTGCCCAGGATGTTGAGGGTTGCGGCTAAGTCGGGGAGGAAGGTCTGGGGGTCGGCGGCGGCCAGTTGCCGGCGGATCTCCACCGCCTCTTGGATGGCGGCCAGCGCCTCTTTCCGTTGCCCCAAGGCGGAATGTATCGCCCCCAGGTTGCTCAGGCCTGCGGCCAGGTATGGAAGGAAGGTCTGGGGGAGGATCCGGGCCAGTCGACGGTAGATGCCCACCGCCTCCCGAGTGGCCGCCAGCGCCTCCTTCCGCCGCCCCAAGTTGAAACGGAGGGTGCCCAGGTTGATGAGGCTCATGGCCAGGTTGGGCATGGCTGCGCGGAAGGCTCGGGGATGGGCTCGGACCAGTTGTCGGTAAATCTCCACGGCTTCCCGGGTGGCTTTCAGCGCCTCCTTGTGCCGGCCCAGTTGAGAAAGCACATTGCTCAAGTTGTGGAGGCTTGCGGCCAGGGCTAGGAGGAAGGGCTGGGGAAGGATCTGGGCCAGCGAACGGTAGAGCTCCACCGCCTCCTGAGCCGCCGCCAGCGCCTCCTCCCATCGCTTCAGATTCGAGAGCGCAAGCCCCAAGTTGTTGAGGCTCCTGGCCAGATATGGGAGGAAGGCTTGGGGCTGGGCCTGGACCAGTTGGCGGTAGATCTCCACCGCCTCCTGGAGCGCTTGGAGCGCTTCCTCCAACCGGCCTAACCGGGAAAGTATCGGACCCAGGTTGTTGAGATTGATCGCCAGGTCCGGGAGGAAATCCTGGGGCCGGCTCCGGGCCAGTTGACGATAAATGTCCGCTGCCTCATGGATGGGTGCCAGCGCCTCCTCCCAGCGCGCCAGGTCGATGAGCGTGTTCCCCAGGTTGGTGAGGGTCCTGGCCAGGTTGGGAAGGAAGTCTTGGGGCCGGCTCCGGGCCAGTTGACGGTAAATGTCCACCGCCTCCTGGGTGGCCACCAGCGCCTCCTCCGACCGGTCCAACTTAAAAAGGATCGTGCCCATGTTGTTGAGGCTTGCAGCCAGGTCAGGAAGGAAATCTTGGGGCCGAGCCTGGGCGAGCGGACGGTAGATGCTGATCGCCTCCTGGATGGCCGCCAGCGCTTCCGTCCATCGATTCATGTCCAAGAAGGCGTCAGTGAGGTCGGTGAGGCTCCTGGCCAGGTCGGGGAGGAAGGCTTGGGGCTGGGCCTGGACCAGTTGGCGGTAGATCGCCACCGCCTCCTGGAGGGCTGCTACAGCCTTCCTCCACCGGCCTAATTCGGCGAGCCGGAGGCTCAGCTTGGTGAGGCTCTTGGCCAGGTTGGGGAGGAAGTCCTGCGGCTGGCTCTGGGCCAGCTGGCGGTAGATGTCCACCGCCTCCTGGGCGGCCGCCAGCGCCTTCTTCGGCCGGCCCAATTCCGAAAGCACATGGCTTAGGTTATCGAGGCCGATGGCCAAGGCCAGGAGGAAGTCTTGGGGCTGGGTCTGGGCCAATTGGCGGTAGATATCCACCCCCTCCTGGATGGCCGCCAACGCCTCCTCGCATCGGTTCAGGTCGGAGAGGGCATTGCCCAGGTTGATGAGATTCATCGCCAAGTATGGAAGGGAATCTTCGGGGTGAGCCTGGACCAGTTTTCGGTAGATGTCGATTGCCTCCTGCGCCGCTTTGAGTGCTTCCTCTAGCTGGTTCAGCATGAGAAATATGGCGCCCAGGTTGCTGAGATTGATCGCCAGATGAGGAAGGAAAGCCTGGGGGTTCGTTTGGGCCAGCGCTCGGTAGATGCTTACCGCCTCCTGGGTCGCTTCCATCGCCTCCTTCGGCTGGCTGGAAGCGAAAAGGACACGACCCAGGGTGGTCAGCAAGCGAGCGCGTTCGACGTCTTCGCCCGGTTTCAAACGCGAAAGCGAGGCCCGAATTCGTTCGATCTCCGTACTCATCGCATCCGCTCTCCAGAATGGGCTTTCCCTTCGGGATGCGTTCAGGATCAATCTGTTGGGGGGAGATCGCTGCGGCCCGAAGCGGATGATGAGGGATCTTCTTGGGAAGCGCCCTCGGCTGCGGCGCGCGCCAGCGCCACCAGCAGCGCCAGCGCACGCTCATCCGCAACGGCCCGCTCCACCAGCAAGAGGGCCTGCTCATCCACCGCATCCAGGGCCAGGCCCTGACGGAGGGCGGCGGGTTCCCGCTCCCCCGCCAAAAGGCGTCCCAGCGCCTCCGCCAGCGCCCGCCAGTCAAGGTGCTCCCGCATCTGTGCCAACGCGCCTTCCACCGCCTGGGCCACCTCCGGATCAGCCTCCCCGCGCGCCACACCCACCAGGGCCAGGAGAAGCGGCGCCAGCCTTAGGAGGGAGAGAGCAAGGCCTATTGCATGCCCCATAAAGACATATTCCACCACCAGCTCAGTCTCCGGTTCCTCTCCCGCCTCTTGGCAGGCCTTGAGGTAATCTTTCCACAATGCGGCAGCCAGCCCCCCAAAGGCATCCGGGAGGGCCTGGGCGAAGGGACGGATGACGCGCAACCCCTCGCCCAAGGCGGCGCGGGCCTCTTGGGCCCGGCCCAGGCTTAAGAGGACCACCCCATGCATCCCTAAGCTCCTGGCCAAGTTGGGGAGGAAGGCTTGGGGATGGGTGGCAGCCAGTTGGCGGTAGAGGTCCACGGCTTCTTGGGTGGCCTTTAGGGCCTCCTCTCGCCAGCCCAGTTCGGAAAGCCTCGCGCCCAGGTTGTGGAGGCTCCCGGCCAGGTATGGGCGGAAGGCCTGGGGATTTGTGGCAGCCAGTTGGCGGTACAGTTGGTGGTAGATTTCCACCGCTTCTTGAGTGGCAGCCAACGCCTTCTCTTGCTGGCCCAATTCGGAAAGTATCGCGCCCAGGTTGTTGAGGCTCATCGCCAGGTCGGGGAGGAAGGCCTGGGGGTAAGCAGCCACCAGTTGCCGGCAGATTACCACGGCTTCTTGGGTGGCCTTTAGGGCCTTCTCCGGCCGGCCCAATTCGGAAAGCATCACGCCCAGGTTGTTCAGGCTCCTTGCCAGGTCGGGGAGGAAGGCCTGGGGGTGGGTGGCGGCCAGTTGGCGATAGAGGTCCACGGCTTCTTGGGTGGGAGCCAGGGCCTCCTCCCGCCGGCCCAATTCGGAAAGGGCAACTCCTAAGTTGTTTAAAAGCCAAGCCCGCTCCACTACCTCTTCCTTTGGAATCCGCTCCAGCCCAGCCCGGTAAAAATCGGCCAGGAAGGACCGTAGCGCCAAGGTGCGGTCGGGAGGGGGAAGCAAGCGAGCTATGACCTCTACTACTGGGGAAGGCCAAATAGCCAGATGGCGAGCTGCTTCCCTCATTAGCCCTTCCATCCTTTCTTGCTCCGGCCTATCCCCTAAGGCTGCTTCCCACAGGCGGGCCAGGACCCCCAGCGCCTGCATGGCGGCGCGTATGGCCTCCTCCGGCTCTGCCTGCGCCTCCTCCGCTGTCGCCAGGGCCCAGGAGATCAGATCCGACCGCTCCGCCAGCCGCCGCCGGAGGACGAAATCGGCCAACGGGTCGGGCGTGATCGGCGGTACCAGGCTCCTCTCCGCGCGGGGGAAGAGGCTGGGGATACGATCCGCCAGTTCGCCCCAGCTCACCCCAGGGATGGGCTCCAAGTGGGCCTGGAGGAAGCTCGTCAGCGCCCGCCGATTCGGGAAGGTGCGGCCCAACGTCGCCACCACCGCCAGGTCCTCCACGACCTCCAGGGCGCGCTCCAGGCGCTCCTCCGGCTGATGCGCAAAAAGCGGCCGCAGGTGGCGCTTCCAAGCGTCTCGCTCCCGTCCCCAGGCATACTCCAAAATGCGGGCGGGGTCGGCGGGACGGTCCACCCGGATCCCCTCCGTCGCCAGCATGGCCAGCAGGAGGATGTAAAGGGGAGCCTCCGGCAGTTCCGAATAGCGGAAGGAAGGCCTTTGTTGAGAAGACAAAAGGTGCAGGAAACGCTCGAGGGCTTGCTCGAAAAGATCCGCGCCCTCCCCGGCCTCCAGCGTCGGGAGGGGACGGGGGTCCCGCTCGACGGTGGGAAGGCTGAGGAACTCCGGCCAACCCACATACTCCGGATCGCTGAAAGAGCGAAGGTCTTTCTCCAGCCACTGGGGGAATGTCCGTTCCAAGAGGACGATGGCCAGGGGCGCGGAGCGTTCCCTGGCCACGCGGGCCGCCTCCCGCAGCAGGGGCCGGACCTCCTCCGAACGGTCGGCGATGTAGTCCACGATCAGGAGGGTGGGGCGGGCATCGGTGACCAGAAGGGCCGCGTTCTGGGGGGTGAGCCGTCCGGCCCGTAGGAAGCCGACCCACCAGCCCTCCTGCCGCAGGGCCTCGCCCGCCTCGATCAACAGCCGGGTCTTGCCGGCGCCGCCCCGGCCGATGTAGGTGCGCAGGCCCACCGGGGGCTGGGCATCCTCCAACCCGCGCGCCCAGGCCAGGAGGCCCTTCAGCATCTCACCGAAGGCCCGCCCGGTGTAAGGGACCAGGCGGTATTTGGGGTGGAGGAGGTATGGGCGAAGCTCGGGGACATGTTCCGGGGGCGGCTGGACGGGCCAGACGACCAGGTCCTCAGGCAGGCCCAAGAGCGTGTTCACGGCCCGGTAGAGATCGGCCACCGTCTCTTGCAGCTTCTCCACCCGCTCCTCGGTGCGGAGGGCGCTGAGGGCGACGATCACCGGGCGGAAGTGTTCGTCGGCCACCAAACGGACGCGCAGGCAGGTCATATAAAGGGCCAGGGCACGGGCCCGGTCGGCCTCCCGAACGTTGGGGATGCGGGCGAACTCCTCAGCCAGGCGCTCCGCCAACGCCTGCTCGTCCCAACGTTCCCGAAGGCGCTCCAACGCCTGGCGGAAGGTCAGGAGGTCGTGCACGGGGAGGGAGCCGACCCAGTCGGCGAAAGCACCCAGGCCCTCGCGGGCGGCTTGCTCCCGGAAGTCCGCCTCGGCTTCCTGCAGCCGCTCCTCCAGGCGGCGCCGGGCCTCCTGGGAGCGGCGCAGGCTTTCCACCCCCTGGACGGCGCGGCGGGCGATGGGGGTTCCGGGCACGCCCAGCGCGCCCAGGACGTCCAGAAGAGCATCGATCGCCTTGGCGATGGCCTCGTGGGACATCGGCGGCCTCCCGGGCGGTCATGAGGCCGTCATACCCAAGACAACTGGCATGATATGTCCGCAAGTGGGAATTGTAAATTTCCCGCTTATGATTTGCTCATCGAGGAGTGGGCTTTCAGCCAGGCAGCGATTTCGGTTATCTCTGGTTTGGATTCAGCCACATAGAGGGCGAATGTCTCTAATTCTTCATTGGTGGCGGTCAGGCGATAGCCGTTCTGACGCAGGAAGAGGGCGGCGGCAATCCCTGTGCGCTTATTGCCATCCACAAAGGGATGATTCCGGATGAGGGAATCTATCAGGGCGGCTGCTTTGGAGAAGAGATCGGGGTAGAGGTCTCTCCCGCCGAAGGTTGCCTGAGGGCGGGCCACCGCCGACTCCAGTAAGGAGAGGTCTCGCACTCCATGGGCCCCACCTGTCTCCTCAATCAGGCGGGCGTGTAGAAAGAGCACCTGTTCAACAGTGAGGAATCTCATCGCCGAGCCAGGGCTTCCAGCGCAGGGCGATACTGCTCGATGAACTCAGCGACTTGGCGAGCGAACTCCTCATCGACACCGGGAAGTGTGGAACCCACTGGGGTGATGATAATCCGCCGCCGCTCCCGGTCTACCTCTACAGAGACCTCAGATCCCTCCTTCAGACCCAATAGATCTAGTGCATCTTTCGGAAGGGAGACAACAACGCTGTTTCCCGTTCGGAAGATTTTCCGCACCATTTTACATCTCCTGTCCATGTTGTACTTACGTTGTAAGTATACCCCTGGAAAGTCTCAAGCTCAATCCACACCTGTAACTGCTCTGTTGCAAATAGAAGAGGTCATCCCAACTCGTAGTGGCGAGCTTTCGATTCGCGAAATTTCTGTGAGGGGTGGGCCGCGTAAGCGGCCCACCCCTCACAGAAATTTTTATCTTCGCAACAAAGCACTTGTAACTGTTCAGCCTGGTTCCATATCGGTGCGGAGCTCTCGTGAAGAGGCAGAAGGGCCCCCAAAGCTTCCAGGAGAAAACCCGCGGTGAAACGCCCATATCTCTGTTGCGTTGCGTGAGAACGGCTTTTCCTCGTGGGGTGTGGGTCGCCGAAGGCGACCCCGAAGCCCCCAGCGGACTGTGTGATTTCAAACCCTCACGCCTCACGAGCGGGCGCTGGTCGCCCAGAGGCCGGCGCTGATGATCAAGGCCCCACCGATGAGGTGGGCCAGGCCCAGCGGCTCCCCCAACAGGAGATGTCCCAACAGGGCGCCGTAAACTGGCAGGGTGTTATAGAACATCATGGCCCCGCCCGGGCCCAGCCGGCGTACGCCCTCGTTCCAGGCGAGGAACCCCAACACAGTGGGGGCGATCCCGATATACAGCACCGCCAGCACCACCTCCGGGCGCCAGCGTGCTGGAAGGAAGAACTGTTCGACCAGGGCCGCTGGGATCAGCAGCGGCAGGGCGAGGGCCATCGAGAGGGCGGTCGTCGAAAGCGCGGAGCGATGGGCCATCACCTTCCGTCCCAACACGGAATAGAGGCCCCACAGCGTGAGCGCTGCGACCACCAATAGATCCCCGAGGTTGCCTTGGAGCGCGCCCCAGAAAAACGGGTTGCCCCCGGAAATGATCACGAGCACCCCCGCCAATCCGAGAAAGGCCGCCAGCAGCTGGCGCGGGGTCAGCGGTTCCCGGATCAGGAGGGCTGCGATGAGGCCGGTGATCAGCGGCCCCAGGCCGTTGATGAGGGTGGCGTTCACGGCGGTGGTGAAGCGCAGGCCCCAGTAAAGGGTTGGGGCGAACAAGGCCACGCCGGCCAAGGCCATCCCGAGGAGGAGCGGGACATCGGCTCCCGGGCGGCGCTCTTCTGACGGTCGGGATCGCAGCAGCCACCCGAAGCAAAGCACCGCGATCAAGAACCGGAGCGCGGACAGCGTCACGGGTCCGATGCTGGCCCGCAGCCAGCGGCCCAGGGTCATGTTCGTGGCCCAGGTGAAGGTCGCGAGATTGACCAGGAGCAGGCCGATCCAGACGGATCCGCCGATCCGCAGCATCCAGTGCCTCCATGGGATCTTTGCGATGGTTGGTTCCATCTCTGGCCTCCTGTTCAAGCCGCCGGCAGGGTGAAGACGAAGCGAGCCCCTCGCCCGGGCTCGCTGAAGGCCTGAATGTGGCCGCCGTGGGCTTCCACCGCATGGCGGGCAATGGCTAGCCCCAGCCCGCTGCCGCTGCCCCCACGATGGCGCGCCCCGCGATAAAAGCGCTCGAAGATCCGAGGGAGGTCCTCCGGTGGGATGCCGGGCCCGGTGTCCGCCACCTCGATCGCCACCCACTCCCCCTCGGGCCACGCCCGCACCCGCACCTCGCCCCCCGGTGGCGTGAACTTGATCGCGTTCTCCAGGAGGTTCCCCAGCGCGCGCCCGGCCCATTCGGGATCCGCCCACACCCGCAGCCCTTCTGGGAGCTCCAGCTGGATCTTCAGCTCCCGGGCCTGCCAGAGGGGAGCGAATCGTTCCACCCAGCTCTGGATCCACGGGCGAACGTCCAGGGTTTCATAGGCCAGGGGCCATTCCCCCGCCTCCAGGCGGGCCAAGTCCAGCAAGGTATTAATCAACTGGATCAGCCGATCCAGCTCCTGGATCAGGCGGGCCCATGGGGCCGGGAGAGGCTCCGCCGGCTTCAACTCATCCAGCAACAAGCGGATGGTGGTCAGAGGCGTCCGCAGGTCGTGGGCGACGTTGGCGGTGAGCTCCCGCCGGGCCCGCTCGGCCTCCCGCTGGCGGGTGATATCGAGCAGCGCCAATCCATAGCCCTCCGACCACATCCATCCGGTCGCCAGCCACCAGCGCTCCCGCCATCGGATCTCTGCGGTCCCGCCGGCTTTCACCAGCGCCTCCAGGTCGGGGGAGGGGATCGCCTCCACCCAAGCGCGGCCGGGTCGGAGGTTCAGCCCTTCGATCGCCGTGCGGTTCGCCCACAGGATGCGCTGGTCCCGGTCGAGCAAGAGCAGCGCCTCCGCCCCGCCCGGCTGCAATCCCTCCAACCAGGTCATCACGCGGTTGCATTCCGCTTCCAGATGACGTGAGGCGCGCTGGGCTTCACGCGCTGCTTCCTCCGCCCGGCGCCACCGTTGATAGAGGAAGCCGAGCCCGGCGAGGGCAGCGAGCAGGAGAACCCCCAGGACGACTTCCATCGGTTCCATCTTTAGCCCTCAAAGCGATAACCGATCCCACGCACCGTGATGATGCGCCGGGGGTGCGCAGGATCTTCCTCAATTTTCTCCCGAAGCCAACGGATGTGCGTATCCACCGTTCGGGTGTCCACGAGGTGCTCCATCCCCCACACCCGCTCCAGGAGGAAAGCCCGGCTCAGGACACGACCGCGGTTCTGGATCAAAGTGGCCAGGAGATCGAATTCTTTCATGGTGAGGCGCAGCTCCTGGCCGCCCCGATACGCTTTCCGGGCCAGCAGGTCGAGGGTGAGATCCCCGGCGGACAGCGTGGTCGCTGGGCGCCCCCGGGCTCGTCGCAGGAGGGCCCGGACGCGGGCGATCAGCTCCCCGACATGAAAAGGTTTCACCACGTAATCGTCCGCCCCCACCTCCAACCCCACGATCCGATCCACCGGCCCGCTGCGGGCCGTAAGCATCAGGATGGGCACATCGCTTTCCTTGCGGAGGATCCGGCAGACCGACAGGCCGTCCAGGGTGGGAAGCATGATGTCGAGGATGATGAGATCCGGCTGGGTCGTCCGGGCGAGCTCCAGGGCCTCGCCCCCATCGCCGGTGGTGATCACCTCGAACCCCTCGCGCCGAAGCTGCTCCGCCAGCGTCTCCCGCAACGACTGATCGTCCTCTACCAGCAACAAGCGCATCTTCCCTTCACCCCGCACGATTATGATCACAATTGAGCGCATCTTCCGCAGTTGCAAACAGGAGTAGCCCTTCTGTAGGGGCACCCACAAGGGGTGCCCCTACATGGTTCCCTGGCCATACCCCACCGAAGTTTCCCTATGGAACGATTATCCCCATGCGTTAGGGAGATCGCCGAATGCCGCGGCAGTTCGGGTCGCCAAGGCTCTCATGTGACCCATTGAGTCGCCCCTCAGCACGGCTCCAGGATCTCATATGGGCTGGCCGTGGGCCATTCCGGCACCAGGCTCATCAACATGATGCCCGCCACGACGCACAGGCGCACGGGTTCATCGCCCGTGTTGAACACCCGATGGGCGGTGTTCTCGCGGTTGTAGATCGCGTCCCCCGCCTCGAATCCGTAACGTTGCCCTTCCGATTCAATGTAACCTCGGCCCTGCAGCACGTAGTAGACCTCTTCGCAATTGTGACGGTGAAGCGGGGTATGGGCCCCGGGATCGATCTCCACGATGCCCATCACCAGAGTTTTGGTGGGGAAACCGGTTTCCGGGTAAATCACCTTCCAGTCCCGAACGCCGGGCATGCGCTCCATCGGGGCACCGCGTCGATATTCCGAGGGTTTAATCCCTACTCGATGGGATCCGTTCATCGGCCCACCTCCTTTTGTTGACCGAACATAGTGCTTCTTCATTTTGGGGAATGGAATTGGGAAAACAGGCGGCCCCTCCCCGTGGCCCGAGGGGCCACGGGGAGGGGAGAGAAAAAGATCTTGGGGGCGGGCCGGGCGCCAA
>DATMAC010000231.1:0-5754 GCA_035573655.1 Thermoflexus sp. | reverse complement strand
GATCGGAGGAGCGGTGTAATGGATCAAGGCAACCGTTCCCCGCTCCGATCCGCGCGTCCGGTTCATCCCCGCCTCTGAGAGAGTGTCTGAAAATTTGCTCTGACTGTAAGCGGAGAAGGGCCCCACCCCTCTTGATCCCCTCTCCCCACGGCCCTTCGGGCCGTGGGGAAGCGATCTAATTCTCCCCTGAGGCGACCACCTGCCAAAGTTTTTGAGCGATCTCCTCCACGTTCCAGTTCTGCCCAACCTGCCATCGAAGCAGCGGGATCCCCGCGATGCGAAACAGCTCATCCTTCCGGCGATCTCGATCCCGTCGGACCGACGTGAGATGCGAGGTGTCATCCAGCTCGATGGCGATCACCGGCTCCCACGATCTCGGGTGAAGGAGGAGGAAATCGACGTGACCATGCTCCAGCATCTGATACAACCCGGAAGGAAGATGCTGGCGCCGTCTCATAATTTGCGACAGTGGGACCTTCACCGCGATCACCCATCGCTCCCCGATCGCTTTCTTCAGGGTCCAGTAGAAGGCCGCTTCGCTATCGGAAAGCAATCGGAGCGGCTTTATCCCTCCAACATCCAGCCCCGCATCGGTCTCGGCCGGCACCCGTTGGATCGTCACCCGGGTTGGTTTTCTTCGAGATGAGGCTGGGTGACGGAGGTTCGAACTGACCCACACCAGCCCGATCAACAATAGGAGGAGCGAGAATCCAATCAGGCCGATGCCAATCACTTGCATGCCCATTGGATTCCTCCATAATCAAGACGGAATCTATGTGAAGGATCCACGCTCAGGCTGATCGCGATCTGATCCACCGATGAAAATCGTCCTGGCGAGAAAGGAGGGGCCATGCATGTTCTACTTTGGATTCTTCAATTCGTCCTCGGCCTCTATTTTATCATCACGGGGATCGTTCATTTCGTTGTGCCGCCAGGCCTTCCGGAACCGATGGCGTGGATGTATGAGCTGCCGTATGCCCTTCATCTACTGAGCGGCTCCGCGGAGATCCTGGGCGGATTCGGGCTCATCCTGCCGGGCCTCCTTCGCGTTCAGACCCGGCTCACGCCCCTGGCCGCCCTGGGGCTGGTACTGGTGATGATCGGCGCTGCCTTCTGGCACCTCTCACGAGGAGAGCTCAACAATATCCTGATGAACGTGATCCTGGGTGGGGTCGCCGGTTTCATTGCCTATGGGCGTTGGCGCCTCGCCCCCTTACGGGAGCGCACATCGCCTCTCCCGCCAAACCGTCCCTGAGCGCTGAACGACCCGAAGGAGCAGGAAACCATGCGCAGGCGTTTCGCAGTCAGGCGTTCCACCTTCCGCTTGTTGAACCCAGGTCCCTTAAGCGCTCGGCCTGACTGCCAACGACGCACGCCGCCATGGCTCTGGGGCCTGCTCCTGCTCCTCCTGGGAGGGAGCATCGTTCCTCTCCCCACCGCTCACAGCCAGACGGGTCCCTTCCGGGTCTATCTCCCCCTGGTCGCGCGGCAGGAACCCCCAGGGCCTTCAGGGGTGGACTTCGGGTTGGTCTTCATCACCTCCGCGGAATATCCCGCGGACGCGGCCCGCTTCGAGCGGGCGAGAAGCGTAGGCGCCCGTTGGGACCGCTGGCCGCTGTATTGGAGCGGGGTCGAAAGGGCGCCGGGCCAATTTCAGTGGGGCCATGTGGATTCTGCGCTTCGGGATGCGCTGGCCCGGGGGTTTGAGGTCTCTCTGGTCCTGATGGGCACCCCGGGCTTCTACGCGGCCGGCGGCGTGCCGGCTCAGCCGCCCATTGGCGGATCCATCCTACGTTACCGAAAGAGCCAGTTCCCCGGGCCTCCTATCGCCATCGCCGCCGCCAACCCGCCCGCCGGGCTATACGCCCCGATCTTCACCGACGGAACGGACCGTCCAGGCCCCGGCAAGGCCATCAACCCAGAGAACCGATGGGCCTTCTTCGTCTATCAGGCGGTCGCCCGTTACCGGCCGGGCGGGCTCGCCCAACAAACGGTTCCCAATTGGCCTTCTGGCCGGGGTGTGCGCGCCTGGGAGATCTGGAACGAGCCGGATTTGACGTTCTTCTGGAACGGCACCGCCACGGATTACGCACGGCTGCTGAAGGTCGCCGCCATCGCAGCGCGCCAGGCCGACCCCCAGGCGCGTATCCTGTTCGGCGGGCTGGCGATCTTTGAGAAACCGAACTGGCTTCGGGAAGTCCTCAACGCCCTCCAGAACGACCCCGCCCCCGATTTGCGGGACGCCTTCGGCTGGTACTTCGATATCCTTCCCATCCACAGCTACAGTTACGCCTGGCAGACGTTCCGCTATCTCAACCAGGCGAAGGCCACGCTGCGCGACTTCGGGCTTTCCAAGGAGCTCTGGGTGAACGAGAGCGGCCTGCCGGTGTGGGACGACTATCCAGGGCCTACTTGGGATCCGAACAGCGGTTACCGAGGAACGCGGGAGGAACAGGCCGCTTACGTGGTGCAAAGCGCGGCTTATGCCATCTGGCTGGGGGCGCAGGTGGTTTTCCACTTTATGTTGCACGATGACTGCGGAAACGGGCCGGAATCCCATGACGCCTTCGGCCTTTACCGCAACCCGAGTCCGGCGCCCTGTTATCCGTCGGATGCCGGGGCGCGCCCCGCGGCAGCAGCTTACCGGTTGGTGACCACGCATCTGCGTGGGGCCACGCCCCTTTGGCGTCTGCGCACCACCAATGGCCGCACCGATTGGAACGCATGCACCGGGCAGGTGGAGTGGTTCGCCTTCCGTCGGCCGGACGGCGCGCGGGTGCTGCTGGCCTGGACCCGCCTCCATGTCCCCGCGACGATCACAGTGACCGCCGTCGCGCCGCAGGGGTTGGTCTATGACGTCCGCACCGGGGCGGCCACGACGGTTTACCCAACGAACGGCGTGTATACTTTCTCCCTGCCGCCTGCCACCAACTATAACACCCCGACCCTGTGCAACCCAGCGCGGGAGAAACAAGGGGAGGCTGCGGTGGGCGGATTGCCCCTGTTCCTGGTGGAAGGCCCATAGAGGCTCCCCATAAAACAATTTCTCAGGAGGGGTCAGACGCGATGAAGGATTTGAGAAGGCTTGTGCTCACCACCCTAACGATCACTCCCAGTGGAGCGCTGAGCCCTGGGCCGCTCTCGGCTTCCGCCGCCGCGGTGGGAGCCCTGCTGGGCCCTTGGGGAGGCTTCCTGGTCGCTTTGGGACATATGGCGGTGGAGCTTCCTTATGTGGCTGCCCTTCACAGGTTCACCGGCCTCCTTAAGGGAGTCATTGGCAGGCTGAAGATCCCCATGAACATCGTCATCATCATGTTTCTCTGGTTTTTCTCTTATCTTCTTTTCAAAGACGCCATTGCTGTCCTGAGAGGTGAAAGCTCCTCCCCTGGGGGACCCATCATTTCAGGGCCGTTGGAGGCCTTCGCGGTTGGAGCCGCCCTCACGGGGTTCAATGTCTACTTCTTGGCTTGGTGGCTTACCGTAGGCTATCCCATCATCGAAGAGTCCTCAAAGCTGGGTCTAAAGGGGTTTGCGGCGATGTATATCAGCCACGTATGGATGGACTATGCGTGGTTAATCATGCTGGCTGTGGGCGGAGGAGCAACCAGAGTGTTGGGCGTCCTTCCCTATGCGATCCTGCTGGCAGCCCTGGCCACGATCCTCGCCGTGTTCGCCTTGAAGATCGCTTTTGACACAGCGAAACAGGTGATCCCAGGGCGTGCCCCCTAACGCGCCGATTCGGCAGCCCGCTCGGGTTTATTTCTCATCCATCAGGATCAGACGAACCCCGTCCTATGCGATGAAGTCACATGGGCATGGAGCGGTGTGGGTCGCTGAGACGACCCACACCGCTCCCATCGCTCAACGATGGGCGTCCCCTTTACCCCTTCGCCAACCCGCGGCGGCGAAGTTCGGCGGTGAGGGCGGGGACGATCTTGAAGAGGTCGTCCACCACCCCATACCGGGCGACTTTGAAAATCGGAGCTTCCGGATCCTTGTTGATCGCCACGATGACCTTCACCCCTCGCAGGCCGGAGAGATGTTGGATGGCTCCTGAGATCCCGCACGCGATGTACAGGTCGGGGCTGATGGTCTTGCCGGTCTGGCCCACCTGATACTTGTAAGGGATCCACCCAGCGTCCACGACCGCCCGGGTGGCGCCCAGCGCCGCCCCCAGCGCCCGGGCCAGCTCCCGCAAGGGCTCAAAGCCCTCCGGCCCCCCTACCCCGCGCCCGCCGCCAACCACGATGCGCGCTTCGTTCAAGCTGATCTCCCCCTCGGTTTCCTGGATCCACTCCAGGACCTCAGTGGGGAAAGCGGAGGGATCCAATCCCACCGCAACCCGACGGATCTCCCCCTTCCGACTGGGGTCCGGATCCGGTTTGGGAAAGGCGCGCCCACGAATCGTCAGGATCACCGGGGGGCGCTCGACATAGGTCCGCGCGAACAGCTTGCCCTCATAGATCGGCCGGACCGCGATGATGCGGCCGTCCTCAACCGCCACCTCGATCGCGTCCACGAGCGCCGCTGTCCCCAGCTCGGCGGCTAACCCGCCCGCCAGCTCCCGCCCCCGCGCGGTGGACCCCAGGAGAACGGCTTGGGGAGCGCCTTCGCTCACCAGACGGGTCAGAACCGCCAGGTAAGGTTCAAAACGGAAATCCGTCAGCGCCGGGTGCTCAACCACCTGAACGACATCGGCGCCCATGGCGATCGCTTCCTCCGCCTGATCCATCACCCCTCCCCCCATCCACACGGCGGTCACCCCGGTTCCCAACGTGTCCGCCAGCCGCCGGGCCACCCCCAAGGTCTCCCAGGCGATCGAGACGATCTTCCCCTGAAACTGCTCCAGCCAGACCCAGACGCCGCTCATCGGTCTCCTCCGCTCGGATGGCGTTCAGATCACAGCACCTTCTCGGCCAGCAACCGATCGACCAGGACGCGGGCGATCTCCTCCGGGGAGTCCCCCTCGATGAACTCACACTGGACCTCCTGCTTCGGCGGGGCGAAAATGGACGGCCAGCGGGCCGCCGAAGCCGCCGCCCCCACTTGCTCCGGCGTCAACCCCAGATCGGCCGCGGTCCAGATGGGGATCTGCATCCGGGCGGCCTTGCGGATGCCCATGAACGAGGGATAGCGGGGCTCGTTCATCTGCATCGCGCTGAGGACCGCCGGGAGCGGCGAGCGCACCACCTGTCGGCCCTCCTCCAGGATCCGCTCCACCACGATCGTCCGCGCGGCCGGGTCGATCTCGCGGATCTTCCCGACGTAGGCCAACAGCGGCCAGCCCAGGCGTCGGGCGAGCGCCGGGGGGACCTGGGCGGAGTTCCCATCCACGCTCTCCTTGCCCATAAAGACCAGGTCGACGGCTCCCAGCTTGCGGATCGCCGCCGCCAGGATCGTGGCGGTGACGACCGTATCGGACCCTTCGAAGGCGGGATCGTGAAGCAGGATGGCCTCGTCGCAGCCCATGGCCACCGCCTGCTTCAGCGCCTCCTTGGCGGATTCCGAACCCATGGTGAGGACCGTGACCTTCCCACCGAATTTCTCCTTCAAACGCAGGGACTCTTCGATCGCGAATTCGTCCCACGGGTTCACGATCATCGGGGCGTCGCCCCAAGACACACGCCCTGACGCATCCACCGTGAGCGTGGCCGTCGTATCCGGCGTCTGCTTGATGAGCACCACAATATGCATCGGTCGCCTCCGGAGATGACCTTTGTCCCTTGTGGGGTTTTGGGGCGGAGCCGCGCGCCT
>DATMAC010000230.1:0-6812 GCA_035573655.1 Thermoflexus sp. | reverse complement strand
CTGGCGCCTCTCCTGCTGGGGCCGTTGTGCGCAGCCCCCGGGCATGATCCCGACGCTGCTTGGTTGCTCTGGAGCCTGCGGAGCGCCATAGGAGCGGCGGCCGTCCACACGCTGGGCGCTCTGTTGGCGATGGGGTTGGTCGCCTGGGTGGTTTATGAATGGCTCGGCCTGGCGATCCTGCAGCGGATGTGGGTGAACATGGATTTCCTCTGGGCCCTCGCCCTCATCCTCGCGGCTTTTCTAACTTTACTTCACCTTTGAAAAGTGCTGTTTGAGAGGTCCAGCCTCTTGGATCCCCCTCAATGCTCTATGATGCCTTATGTTCTCAAATCCACAAAAGGTTGACGCCCCTCCCCTTTGTGGTAAAATGAACAAAAGCCTGCTTCGGAAGGCGCCTATGCCGACGGGGACGCTGCTCGAGTATGTGCCGATCTTAACTTTGCTCTTGATTGGGCTTGGGATTGGCGGGATCGCCTTGCTGGCCCCCCAAGTCCTGGCCCCTAAGCGGCCGAGCCGCCGCAAACATCTCCCCTACGAATCCGGCATGATCCCGATCGGGCCGGCGCAGCGGCGCTTCCCGGTTAAGTTTTATCTCACCGCCTTGCTTTTTATTCTGTTCGATATCGAAATTATTTTCTTCTACCCTTGGGCTTTACAGGTGCGATCCCTCAAGGCGCTGGCGCTGATCGAGATGGCGCTCTTCGCCCTGATCCTGCTGATCGGCTATGTCTACGCGTGGCGGAAAGGAGCGTTCGAATGGGAACGGTGAGCCAACCGATCGTGGAAATGGTGCCTGGGCAGAAGACGGGGGAGATGGGCGTGGTGGTGACCACTTTGGAGGACGCCCTGGAGTGGGTGGCGTCCTGGGGGCGCACCCGGGCGATGTGGCCGTTGCTGTTCGGATTGGCCTGTTGCGCCATCGAGATGATGGCCACCCAGGCCAGCCACTACGACCTCTCCCGATTCGGCATGGAGATCATGCGGGCCTCCCCCCGCCAGGCGGATCTCATGATCGTCGCCGGGCGGGTGAGCCGGAAGATGGCCCCGGTGGTCCGCCGGCTTTACGATCAAATGACGGAGCCGAAATGGGTGATCGCGATGGGGGATTGTGCCTCCACCGGTGGGGTGTTCAATAACTACGCCATCGTCCAAGGGGTCGACGAGATCATCCCGGTGGATGTCTACGTCTCCGGCTGCCCGCCCCGCCCGGAGGGGCTCATCGAGGGCATCATGATGCTCCACCGGAAGATCCAGCAGGGCGGCCGGGCCCGGTCATCTCGCTAATGAAGTTTGAGTGTGAGAAGCCGGGCACCCGTGATTGGTCCCAATCCCTAAAGATGATCCGTCTGCGCTTTATGGGCTGGGCCGGGCGCCAAAAAGACGCCCGGCCCAGCCCATAAGAACTCTTGGGCTCAGGAGGACAAAGGTGTCGCTCCAGGAAGTGATCGAAGCCGTTCGGTCGCGTTTCGGAGAGGCCATACAAGAGGTGATCGAGTTCCGTGGGGAGACCACTCTGGTGGTCCGTCGGGAGGCACTGGTGGACCTTTGCCGTTTCCTGCGGGACGACCCCAGGTGCCGGTTCAATTTCCTCTCCGACCTGTGCGCCGTTGATTACTGGCCAGACCGCCCGCGCTTCGCGGTCAATTACCATCTCTACTCGCTCCCTCACAACCTGCGGCTGCGGGTCAAGGTGTTCCTGGAGGAGAACGACCCGGTGGTTCCCACGGTGACCGGGGTTTGGCCCACCGCGAACTGGCATGAGCGGGAGGTTTACGATCTCTTCGGCATCCGGTTCGAAGGCCATCCGGACCTGCGCCGCATCCTGCTGCCAGAGGATTGGGAAGGGCACCCGTTGCGGCGGGATCATCCCCTGGTGGTGGAGCCGGTTCAGTTTTCGTTCAACTGGCGGGAGATCGATGCCCGGAAACCCTATGTGAAGGAGTGAAGGGTCTCCGCGTAAGGCGCTCCGACAGCTGGGATGTTTCTGCAGGCGGGTGGCGCGCTCTCGGCATGTCCCCCGCCCGCAATAGGGGTTCCTGATCCACATTGCGTTCAAGAGGCTGGGAGAACATGACCCTTCGCGAAGGCGAGGTTCAAGCGTTCACCCTAGAGCAGCTGAAGCACTTGGTCTCGGAGCGGGCGCTCCGGGGCGAGACCATCCTGTTAAACATGGGCCCTCAGCACCCCAGCACCCATGGGGTGCTGCGTCTGCTGGTGGAGCTGGATGGCGAGACCATCGTCTCGGTGGTGCCCGACATCGGTTATCTGCATACAGGTATCGAGAAGCACTGCGAGTCCAGGACCTACACCAAGATCATCCCCCTGACGGACCGCATCGATTACCTCTCGCCGATGTCCAACAACCTGGCCTACGTGATGGCCGTTGAAAAGCTCATGGGGGTGGAAGTTCCCCTCCGGGCCCAATACATCCGGGTGATCCTCACAGAGCTTCAGCGGATCGCCAGCCATCTGGTCTGGCTGGGAACCCATGCCTTGGACATCGCCGCGATGAGCGTGTTCCTCTATTGCTTCCGCGAGCGGGAGATGATCCTCGACATTTTCGAAATGGTCTCCGGCCAGCGGATGATGGTCTCCTATTTCCGGGTCGGCGGGCTGTGGCGGGATGTCCCGGAGGGGTTCGAGGAGGCCGTGCGCGCTTTCCTGAAGCTCATGCCGGCCCGCATCAACGAATACGAGCGCCTGTTGAAGAAAAACCCCCTCTGGCTGCGGCGGACGAAGGGGGTCGGTGTGATCTCGCCGGAGGACGCCATCGCCTGGGGGGTCACAGGCCCATCCCTGCGGGGCTCCGGGGTGAATTACGATGTCCGCAAGGCCCAGCCCTACTCCTCCTACGATCATTTCGAGTTCGATGTCCCGCTGGGGGAGAACGGAGACGTCTACGATCGCTTCATGGTGCGCATCGAGGAGATGCGTCAGAGCTTGCGCATCATCGACCAGGCGCTGCGGCGCCTCCCCAAAGGGCCTTATATCACCCCGGACCGCAAGGTGACGCCGCCCCCCAAGGAGGAGCTGGCCTGGAGCATGGAGGCCTTGATCCATCACTTCAAGTTCTGGACGGAGGGCTTCAGCCCGCCTCCGGGGGAGGTCTATCACGCGGTGGAATCGCCGCGGGGCGAGTTCGGGGTCTACATCAACAGCGACGGCTCCCCCAGGCCCCGGCGGGTTCACTTCCGGGCACCGTCGTTTGTGAACCTGCAGGCCCTGCCGATCATGGCCAAAGGGGCCTTGGTGGCCGATTTGGTGGCGATCATCGGAAGCATTGACATTGTGTTAGGAGAGGTAGACCGGTGACGCGGGCCTGTGGGCTTAGGGGCTGAGGATGGGCGGAGAACGAGCCGCCGGGCGTCGGGTTTTATGCGAAATCCAACGATCCCCGATCCCCAATGAAGGGAGGACGCTATGCCCGAAGTGTGGATCCACGGACGCCGCATGTTTTACGAGGAGCGCGGCGATGGCTTTCCTATTCTGTTCGGACATAGCTATCTCTGGGATGCCCGGATGTGGGAGCCCCAGGTGGAGGTCCTCTCACGGAGCTACCGCTGCATCGTGCCGGAGATCTGGGCCCACGGCCGCTCGGATCCGCCCCCCAATTCGCCCTATTCGGTGGATGCGCTGGCGGAGGACATGTGGGGCTTCGCCCAGGCGCTGGGGTTGAAACGATTCGCGATCGTGGGCCTTTCGGTGGGTGGGATGTGGGGGATGCGCATCGCTCTGACGCATCCGGAAGCGGTGGCCGCCCTGGTGCTGATGGACACCGATGCCGGGGCGGAGCCGGAGGAGTCTAAGCAACGCTATTTCGCCATGATGGCCGCGGTGGAGCAGGCGGGAACCCTTCCCCCGCCGATGCTGGAGGCCTTGGTTCCGTTCTTCTTCTCCCCCAAGACGATCCAGCGGAACCCGGATCTAGTGGCCCGATTCAAGGCGAGTCTGGCGGCGATCCCGAGTGAGCGCCTTCCTGGGATCATCGCGATCGGTCGGGGGATCTTCGGCCGATCCTCCGTGCTGGAACGGTTGGGGGAGATTCGGATCCCCACCCTGGTGATAGTGGGTGCTGACGATGTGTCCCGCCCCCCTCATGAAGCGGAGCGCATGGCCCGGGCGATCCCTGGAGCGCGCCTGGAGATCATCCCGGAAGCCGGCCACATCGCCAACCTAGAGCGCCCGGAAGTGGTGACTCCGCTCCTGGAATCCTTTCTGGCTCAGACATCGAGAGGAGAGACTCCATGAGCAACGGACAGCTCACCAATCGATATGCTCGTCAGATCCTCGCGGCGGCGCGTGAGGTGATCGGATTGGAAGCCTGGGGCCAGGCCCTGCAAGAGGCCGGGCTGGGGCGGTATCAGGAGACGCTTCCTCCGCTGAATTCCGAACCGGGGATCCGCTTCGGGGAGATCTCCGCGTTCTGCCAGCGCATCCGGGAACGGTTCGGCCCTGAAGGCGGGTCTGTGCTCCGGCGGATCGGTCATGAGGTGTTCCAGCGTGATCTGCAAGCCTACGGCTGGGTGGCCCATTTGATCCGTGTCGTCACCAGTATCTTGCAAGCACCCCAGGAGCGGGTTCGCAACGCCCTGCAACGAGCGGTCAACGTCGTGCGTCTGGAGACCGGCTCGGCACCTCACATCTGGCAGGAGGGAGCCCGCTTCTATTGGGAAAACCCGTCCTGTCCCTATTGTGTCGGCGTGACCTGCGCGGAGCCTTGTTGTGATCTGCCAGCAGGCGTGTTGGAGGCCCTTGTGGCCTGGACGCTGGAGCGGTCGGTGGATACAGTGCGGGTTGTAGAGGAAACGTGTCGGGGAAATGGGGAAAGCGCATGCCGCTACCGAATTGAGTGGTGAATGAGTCTAAAGCTGAGACGGCGATCTTCACTCGCTGAGGGCTGAGGATGCTCAAGGAAAAATACGCTCAGGAGATCGAGGCGATCCTTTCGAAATATCCGGTGAAGCGCTCGGCGATCCTTCCCTTGCTCTACCTGGTGCAGCGGGAATACGGCTACTGCACGGAGGAGGGCATCCGGGAGGTCGCGGAGATCACCGGCACGAGCCCCACGGAGGTTCGGGAGGTGGTGGGCTTCTACACGCTTTTTTACGATCGCCCCATCGGCCGCCACTTGATCCAGATCTGCGATGATCTCCCATGTGCCCTGCGAGGGGCCGAGGAGCTCGTCGCCCATGCGATCCAGCGCCTGAAGGTGCGGCCAGGGGAGACCACGCCCGACGGCCGCTTCACGCTGGAAACCGTCATGTGCATCGGGGCCTGCCACCGAGCACCGGCGATGCAGGTGGATCTGGAGTTCGTGGAAAACGTCACCCCTGAGCGCTTCGATCGCATCATCGAGGATCTTTCCCGGGATGGAGCATGATGGGGCGCTATATCCTGTTGCGGCATCGGGAGATCCCGGATCTCCACCGGCTGGAGGTGTACGTCCGCCACGGCGGCTATGAGGCCTGGCGGAAAGCCCTCACCGCGATGACCCCGGATCAGGTGATCGAGGAGGTGAAGGCCTCCGGCCTGCGAGGGCGGGGCGGTGCGGGCTTCCCCACAGGGATGAAGTGGTCCTTCGTGCCGAAGGACGTCTTCCCGAAATACGTGGTGGTCAACGCCGACGAGTCGGAGCCGGGGACCTTCAAGGACCGCGAGATCATGGAGGGGAACCCCCATCAATTGATTGAGGGGGCCCTCCTGGCGGCCTACGCCATCCAAGCCGAGCGCGTTTATATCTACGTCCGAGGGGAATACCGGTCCGTGGCTCGCCGCCTGGAGGCCGCCATCGCCGAGGCCTACGCCGCCGGGTTCATCGGCCGGAACGTCCTGGGCACATCGTACTCCGTGGAGATGTTCGTCCATCTGGGGGCCGGGGCCTACATCTGTGGGGAGGAGACCGCGCTTCTGGAATCCCTGGAGGGGAAGATCGGGCATCCGCGGGTGCGCCCGCCGTTCCCAGCGACCTATGGCCTCTACGGCAAGCCGACGGTGGTGAACAATGTGGAGACCCTGGCCAACGTCCCCCCGATCATCCAGAACGGCGCCTCGTGGTATCGGACGATGGGGACGGAGCGGAGCCCAGGCCCGAAGATCTTCTGCCTGAGCGGCCGGGTGCGCCGGCCGGGCAATTACGAGGCGGAGTTGGGGAAGATCACCTTCCGGGACCTGATCTTCGGGGAGGAATACGGCCAGGGCCTGCTGGAGGAGGGGCGGACGGTGAAGGCGATCCTCCCGGCGGGCGCATCGGCGCCTATGCTGCCCGCTTCCGCCCTGGATACGCCGCTGGATTACGAATCGGTCCAGGCAGCCGGATCGATGCTCGGGTCTGCCTCCATCATCGTCCTGGATGACACGGTGGACATCGTGTGGGCAGCCTATAAGATGGTGCGGTTCTTCCAGCATGAGTCGTGCGGCAAGTGCACGCCGTGCCGAGAGGGCACTTATTGGCTGCGCCGGGTTTACGAGCGGCTGGTGGCCGGGCGGGGGCGGCCCCATGACCCTGAACTCTTGGAAAGCATTGCCCGCCAGATGGCGGGCAAGACGCTGTGCCCGCTGGGGGACTTCGCGACCAGCCCGGTGTTGTCCAGCCTAAAGCATTTCCGGAAGGAATATGAGGCCTACATCCGACGGGCCATTGAGGTTCCGATGGAAGCGCAGGCCTCTCGCGTGTAGTGCTTCATCCAGATTTGTTTTAAGGATACGAGTTGGTGCGGGCCAATGGCCCCACCCCCTTGATCCCCCCTCCCCACGGCCCAAAGGGCCGTGGGGAGGGGGGGATCGAAATATTTTTGGGGTCGAGCCGCGCGCCG
>DATMAC010000229.1:0-7327 GCA_035573655.1 Thermoflexus sp. | reverse complement strand
GGCTCGCCCCCAAACCCCCGGGGGGACCAAAACGAAAAATCAAATTCGGAAGGAGCACTTCGTGCTTCACCCACGCTTGCTTTTGGGATATGCGCCGGAGAGGCCGATGGCCTTAACCCCCGAGAAACCATAAGGACCATGAAACCTCAAAAATGGTGTGCGGCACAAACAGATGCGAAAATACCTTATCACAAACAAAGGAGATGTGGATATGGCATTCGCTCAATATACACGCTGGATACGCTTGACGTTCTTGGGTGGGATCCTGAGCGCCTGTCTGGGGATCTCGCAGACGGTCACACCTCCCTCCGCCATCCCATCGACACCCACCACGTCGGTTGAAGCCGCCACGGCCCCTCCCTCTCCCACCTTGTTTCTCCCCCTGATCACCCGCACCACCCCTCCCGACGAGGCCACCCGTCGCCTGACGGTCCCGCCCGGCTTCGCGATCTGGATCTTCGCCGAAGGGATTGAGGGGAAAGCGCGTTTTATGGCCTTTGGACCGGATGGCGCCCTCTACCTCACGCTCATGAACGCCGGACGCATCGTGCGTCTGCCGGACCGAAACGGAGATGGCCGGGCGGATCAGGTGGAGGTGGTGGCGGAAGGGTTGAGCCTTCCTCATGGCATTGAGTGGCACGATGGTTGGCTTTACGTGGCGGAAGGGGATCGGATCGAGCGCTTGCAAGATCGGGATGGCGATGGGCGCATGGAGATCCGCGAGCTGGTCACCAATAATCTCCCCTCCCCTCAAGGCCATGTCAGCCGGACCCTCCACTTCGGACCGGATGGCAAGCTCTACGTGAGCGCGGGATCTTCCTGCAATATCTGCGAGGAAGATGACCCGCGCCGGGCGGCCATCCTCCGGTTCAACCCAGACGGCACCATCCCGCCGGATAATCCTTTCGCCAGCGACCCAGATCCCCGCCGTCGTCCGCTTTGGGCGTGGGGATTGCGGAACAGCGTGGATTTCCTGTGGACACCGGATGGCCAGCTGTGGGCAAACCATAATGGAAGCGATGGGCTGGGGGATGATCTTCCCCCAGAAGAGATCGTGATCGCGGTCCAGGGCGGGCGCTCTCACGGATGGCCCTACTGTTACACACCCGGGCTGGGACCCAACCTCCCGCCGAACCAGCGTGCGGAGACGCAGGATCCACGTATGCCGCTTCCCCCTGGCTTCACATGCGCGGATGCGGTGCCCGCCCTCTTCACCGATCTCGCCCACAGCGCCCCGCTGGGGATGGATTGGGGCACCCAAGCGGCGTTCCCACCGGAGTATCGGGATGACCTCTTTATCGCTTACCACGGCTCGTGGAACACCAGCCTGCAGAATGCGCGGGACTGCAAGGTTCAGCGGATCGTGGTCGAGAACGGACGTCCGGTCCGGAGCGAGGACTTTGTGAACGGTTGGCGGGCACCCGGGAAGACGTGCGGGGATCCGGCGACCTGGGGGCGCCCGGCCGATGTCCTTTTCGGTCCAGATGGGGCGATGTACATCTCCGATGACCATGGTGGGCGAGTTTACCGGATGATCTACGTGGGGCCGTAGAAGCCTGGCGGAAGCCCGCCTTGCACCCCTTCAGGAACGCCCATGGCGCAAGGGCAAACGGGCGAAAGCGGCGGGGGCATGGGCTTCAAACGCTCCCAGGCCGAGCGGTGTCCAAAACAGCGGGGCGGCCCGTCGAAACTGGACCGCCCCGCGCAAGCCCCCAGCGGGACTCGAACCCGCGACCTTTGGCTCCGGAGGCCAACGCTCTATCCAGCCTGAGCTATGGGGGCGTTTTCATTTAAAATTTAGCGCGACCTGGCCGATCTGTCAATGTGATCCAAGTCCATGTTTCATTTGGGGTTTTCTGGGGCTGGTTCTCCCCCCTCCCCGCGGCCCAAAGAGCCGCGGGGAGGGGGGAGAGGTCATCTCGTTCTTCACCGAGAAGGGATGAGGAACCCCTTGTCCCAACGGATGTCCGAACCTCAGCCGGAAGAGTTGCCGAAGGTCCCGCTCTCAGGTAAGGTTATGAGAAAGGTCGCTTTGGGAAGCTGAGGAATCCATGATCGCCGCTCAGGAGAAGTCCGTGCTTCCAACTCTGAACCCTGAATTGGACCAGCTGTGCGTGAACGCCATCCGCGCCCTGACGATGGACGCGGTCGAGAAGGCGCGTTCGGGGCATCCGGGGATGCCCATGGGGATGGCCGATGCCGCCTATGTGTTGTGGCGTTACTTCATGCGCCACAACCCTCGCAACCCCCTCTGGCCCAACCGGGATCGCCTGGTCCTCTCCGCCGGCCACGGCTCCATGCTGCTGTACGCCTTGCTTCACCTCTCCGGCTACGACATGCCCATGGAAGAAATCCAGCGCTTCCGCCAGTGGGGCAGCATCACGCCCGGACATCCGGAATACGATCCTCATCGAGGGGTGGAGACCACCACCGGGCCCTTGGGCCAAGGGTTCGCGAACGCGGTGGGAATGGCCCTGGCGGCACGCCTTCTGGCGGAGCGCTTCAATCGGCCGGGCTTCTCCATCGTCGATCACTTCGTTTATGTGATCGCCTCCGATGGCGATCTGATGGAAGGGATCTCCCACGAGGCCGCCTCCCTGGCTGGCCACTGGGGGCTGGGCCGCTTGATTGTCCTTTACGACGATAACGACGTCTCCATCGATGGGCCGACCGACCTCGCCTTCTCAGAGGACGTGGCGCTGCGGTTCCGGGCTTACGGCTGGCACGTCCTGGACCTCGACGGCCATGATCGGACGGCGGTGGCCCAGGCCTTGGCGGAGGCCCGACAGGTGGAGGACCGTCCCTCCCTCTTGATCTGCCACACCCATCTGGCCTACGGAAGCCCCAACAAACAGGACCGGGCGGAAGCCCACGGGGCGCCTTTAGGAGCAGACGAGGTGCGGCGAACCAAGGAGCGGATGGGATGGCCCACGGAGCCTGCCTTCTACGTTCCCGAGGCGGTTTACGCCCATATGCGGGGGTTGATCGAGGAGGGAGCGCGATGGGAGGCGGAATGGCGGGCCCGCTGGGAGCAGTATGCGGCCATCTACCCGGAGCTCGCCGCCGAGTGGGAGCGGTGGTGGCGAGGGGAGCTGCCGGAGGGATGGGAGGAGGCCGTCCCTACATTCCCGCCTTCCGCCGACGGGATGGCCACCCGGGCCGCTTCGGGGAAGGTCCTCAACGCCTTGGCCCAGGTCATCCCAAACTTAGTGGGAGGCAGCGCAGACCTGATGGAGTCCACCCAGACCTATTTGCACCAGTTTCCAGCGATCGGGCGCGGCCGTTTCGATGGTCGGAACATCCACTTCGGCGTGCGGGAGCACGCCATGGGCGGCATCCTCAACGGGATGAGCCTCTATGGGCCCTTCCGGGTCTACGGCGGCACCTTCCTGGTCTTCAGCGACTACATGCGGCCTCCCATCCGGCTGGCGGCGATGATGCGGCGCCCGGTGATCTACGTCTTCACCCACGACAGCATCGCTGTGGGGGAAGATGGGCCCACCCATCAGCCGGTGGAGCAGCTCACCGCCCTGCGGGCGATCCCGAACCTCTGGGTGATCCGCCCGGCGGATGCCAATGAGGTGGCTGAGGCCTGGAAGGTCGCCCTCCGCCGGCGCGACGGGCCGGTGGCCCTGATCCTCACCCGCCAGAAGGTCCCCGTGCTGGATCGCAGCGCCTTGGCCCCTGCCTCCGGGCTGGCCCGAGGCGCTTACGTGCTGGCCGAGGCCCAGGATGGGAAGCCGGATCTGATCCTCATCGCCACCGGCTCCGAGGTCGCCCTGGCGCTGGCGGCGCGGGAGGCGCTGGAAGCCCAGGGGATCCGGACCCGGGTGGTGAGCATGCCATGCTGGGAGCTGTTCGAGGAGCAGCCTGAGGATTACCGTCGTGCCGTCCTCCCGCCGGAGATCCCCCGGCTGGCGATCGAGGCGGGGATCCCCTGGGGGTGGTATCGCTACGCGGACGCCGTCATCGGGCTGGAGCGCTTCGGGGCCTCGGCGCCCTACCCCGAGGTCTACCAACGTCTCGGCTTCACGATCGAGCGCGTGGTGGAGGCGGCCCAGCGGTTGCTTCAGCAGCGGAAATTCGCTCCTGAGGGATGAAGGCAGGGAAGTTTAAAATTGCTGCGAGAGGCAGGCGACGTAAGCGGCCCGCTTCTCACAGAAATTTCATGGACCTGTTGCATAATTCCTGCGAGAATTTTTTGGGCTGGGAAGGCCGTCGAAGGCGGCCTTCCCAGCCCAAAAAATTTCTCTTAATTGGCAGATTAGACCATCCTCGCCTGGGCCGTGATCATGTCCATAGGGGACAGTCTAAGTAGCCAAGTGATGACAATCCGGGCTGGGATCCAACGAATCACACAACTGACCATCTGGGCGTTGGTGTATCCAATAACTGGCTCGTGCTGAAACCCACCCCGTTGGGCTTGGATCGGCCATCCCGAATGACGATAAGTGAGAGGATGATTGATCGGAACTCTTACAGTCCGCGAGTTTCTCCATCAGTTTACCGATGATATGATTCAGCAAAAGTTGGCCGAACGAGTGAGCATTTTTCGTATCCACCAATTCTCTGAAGGGCACTCCTTTTGCCAATTTCCCCGCAAACGTCTCGGTATATATACGTCGTAACTCGCTGGAAGGAATAGATGGATCCCTGGGGATTTCATTGGCCACCGTGGAGGCAAAGGCTATGATGTATACATCAACAATATAGGGGCCAAATTGAGCATAAAATACGTAAACCGGCATACCATCTTCATCAATTGTGTACTTAGAACGCCAGATATGCGAACGAAGATTCAGCATCCTAATCAAGTTCTTGTCTAACAGTGAAGTTCCATCTTGGACCGGGTAGTTTCGCTGCGGCTCTGGAGCAGACTTCAGGGCCTGGTAGGCCCTATCCGCGGACGAAAACTTGTAAAAAGAACTAATGATTTGCGCGGCATACTCACCAGGCCTCGGGGAGATGACCACTATGCCATTCGCTCGAGCTTCCTCCCAGCCCGAAATAGGGACCTTGTCCCATTCCAGGGGGTGTTCAGGGCTCGTCACGGTTACCTCGCCAAATACGGCAATGTCTTCTGGTAGCACAAGAAGATTGTTAAGAGTTATGCACTCTTCCGGAAATGATCGGTTATTATTAGAAAAAGCTGTTCTCATTGGCAGCAAGGTGGTTAGCAAAGAAATGAGCATTACCAACTTGAAAATAGAATATTTTTGAAACATTTCGCACCTCATAATTCATGATTCCTCTCAATCTTCCGTCAGTAGCATCTTTATGCTAACCGGTTCTGTTTCTGTTGTCTACTGTAAAAATTACCGGGTTTGAACCTGTGGATTTCCACAGGTCGATTGCCATTCCCGCTGGCCAGAGAGGGTCGGTGCTCCTCGACCAAAGCACGGCCTCCAATCGCGCACTCACCCTCAACGTATGGGGGTTTGGTGGCGAGCCGGGCGCCTTTGGGGCCCGGCTCGCCTCCTTCATCTCCCTCCCCACGGCCCGAAAGGCCGCAGGGAGGGAGATGAAGGGGGAGGGGCCCATCCCTGGCATCACCGTTGGGCTGTCTTTGTTCGAACTTGGAGAAGCCATGCTGCACGACAGAGGCGCCTGGAGGAGAGGGGGGAGGTAGCTCCTGTCATCCCCCATTCATTATTCGATCGCCGGAGCGGGGATCTCTTCCAGGAAGAGCTCATCGGAATCCTCATCGTAAGCGAACAGCTCCGCGTAACGGCCCCAGTGGATCGCGATATCCAGCTGGCGCTCCGCTTCCTCGGGGGTGAAATCCAGCTGGAGCTGCTCACGGAAGTAATCGGCGCTCACCCGGCCGTCGTCATCGGCGTGGAGGGTCTCATAGATCCAGCGGATGATGGGGAGGCGCAGGATGCGCCCGGCCACAATCTCTTTACGGGCCAGGATGCTGGCCTCGGCGAAGGCCTCCCCGAGGGGCGTCAGGGTGATATCCCCCTCGGCCACCTTCACGAACCCCAACAGCTCCGCCGCCTCCACGATCGTCAACAGATCATCCAGCTCGTAGCGCAGCTCCTCCGCCAGTCGATAAAGGTCCGCCCATCCCCCTTCCTCCAGCAGCTTCTCGGTTAACCCGGCCACCGCGTTGATGCGGGCCTCCGGCATCCGGTAAGCCCGGCCCGGCTCCCCGGGTCGCTTCCCGGGCACTTGCTCCTCCGTCCGCCCCGCGATCGTCGCGTACACCCGGTCCACCATCGCCTGGAAGTAGGCGTCTTTCCGGCGGCGCGGATGCGGCAGCCGCACCTCGAGCTCGGCGATCACCCGGCCGGGGTCCTTGTCCATCAAGATCAAGCGGTCGGCCATCCAGACCGCCTCCTCGATGTTGTGGGTGACCAGGAGGATGGCCTGGATGGGCAGGCGCTTCGAGAGCCAGAGCTCCATCAGCTCGCCCCGCAGCGCCTCCGCGGACAGCACATCGAGGGCGGAGAACGGCTCATCCATGCACAGGAGCTCGGGCTCGGCGGCCAGGGCCCGGGCGAAGCCCACCTTCTGGCGCATCCCACCGGAGAGCTCCCGAGGATACGCGTGCTCGAAGCCGTCGAGGCCCACCAGGTCGATCAGCTGAAGCGCTCGCTCCCGGCGCTGGGCGGGCGGCACCCCCCGGGCCTTCAAGGCCAGCTCCACATTGCCCAACACGGTCAACCAGGGATAAAGGGCGAAGGTCTGGAACACGATCGTGGCATAGGGGTTAATCCCGCGCAGCGGCTGGCCTCGATAGCGGATCTCGCCTTCGCTGGGCTGGGCCAGGCCGGTGATCATGCGCAACAACGTGGATTTCCCACAGCCCGATGGGCCCAGAAGCGCCACGAACTCCCCTGGGCGGATCTCGAAGGAAACCCGTTCCACCGCCACCACCTGCCGCGGCGGCCGTCCATAGATCTTGGAGACATTGCGCACCTCAACCAGCGGCCCTGTCCAGCCCATGGAAAGCCTCCAGGCAGCGATTCTGCCTTCGCACTGACGTCGTTTAAGAGAGTGTCTGAAAATTGGCTCTGACTGTAAGTGGGGGAGGGCCCCACCCCTAGCTCACCCCTCCCCAAGGCCCTTTTTGGGGAGGGGTGAGAAAAATCTTTTATGGGCGGAGCCGCGCGCCTTCGGCGCGCGGCTCCGCCCCCAAAGCCCCCTGCTCGTAACAGAGCAAGCTCCAAGCCTTTAACAATGTAACGCTGAACAGCTTGGAGCACAATCCTTGTCAGGGAGATCCAGCGGGGATATAATTTTTATGCACAAGCGGGGCGTGGCGCAGCCAGGTGAGCGCGCGTGGATCGGGACCACGAGGTCGGCGGTTCAAATCCGCCCG
>DATMAC010000228.1:0-4340 GCA_035573655.1 Thermoflexus sp. | reverse complement strand
GGGGTAGTGGAAGCGTTGCGCTTTGGTCAGGCCCATGTGGCCTTCATGGGGCCTTTCGCCGGGCTGTTAGCGGCTGAACGGGCCAACGCCCAAGTGGTCCTGGCCGAAGTCCGGGAAGTGATCCACGGCGCCCAGAAGACCGAGGCCACTTACTATTACTCGTATTGGGTGGTCCCGAAGGACAGCCCGTATACTTCCCTTGTCGATTTGAAGGGCAAGCGGGCCTGCTTCCCCAGCCCGATCTCCACTTCCGGCTATATCGGGCCGATGGCCCGGTTGATCGAGCTGGGGCTGTTGCCCGAACCTCCCGCACAGCAGGAGGTGGACCCGAAGGCGTTCTTCGGCCAGGTGCTTTTCGCCGGCGGCTACGGCCAGTGCTGGGAAGCCCTGAAGGCTGGTCAGGTCGATGTCACAGTGATCGCCGGCGATGTGCCGGAGAAGCTCTATCAGGAGGTCCTGGCCCACACCCGGGTGCTGGAGCAGCAGGGGCCTCTTCCCTCCCACGTGGTGGTGGTGAGCCAAGCCCTGCAAGAGCCCCTGCGCTCGAAGGTGATCGAGGCCCTCCTAGGGCTGAGCGGGCCGGAGCATCGGAGCTTGATGCGCCAATTCATCTCCGGCCTCTTTGTGGGTTTCCAGCGAACGGATGCCCAGACGCATCTGGGAACCCTCCGGGAGTATATCCGGCGTACCCATATCGCTTTCTCTGAGCGGATCACACCTTGAGGACAGATGCAGGAGGCCACCGAGGGGAAGACGTCGATCCCCCTCGGTGGCCTAACCCCAACACGTTGCGCACTTCTCGGCGAGGGATTCCAAATGACGCAACCCACAACGGCTTTGCGATCCGAGGAAGCGTTGGCTCTATCAACGCCCGCGGTGACCGTTGAGGATCTCTGGTTCGCTTATCGGGAGGGGTCATGGATCCTGCGTGGGGTGAACCTTCAGGTTCCACCCGGCGGGTGCTGGGCCATCATGGGTCCCTCCGGCGCCGGCAAGACCACCTTGATGCGGATCATGGCTGGGCTGCTTCCGTTCCAGCGCGGCCGGGTCCTCCTGATGGGGCAGCCGGTGGGGAGGAAGCCGGACTCGGTGCTGCGTCGGATGGTGGGCTATATCCCGCAACAGCTCGGATTGGTGCGGGGTCTGACGGCGCTGGAGAACGTGCTCCTGGGATCCCTGGCCCGCCACGATGGGTGGGGAACGGCCTTGGGGTTCTTCCCCCGAGAGGAGATCGAGCGGGCCCATGCGCTGCTGGCGATGCTGGACCTGGCGGACAAAGCGCAGGAGAAAGTGTTCCGCCTCAGCGGAGGGGAGCGCCAGCGCGTCGCCATCGCGCGGACCCTGATGCAGGATCCGCAGCTGATCCTGGCGGATGAATTCGTCTCCGATCTGGATCTCCCCCGAGCCGCCCAGGTGCTGGGTCTCGTTCACCGCCTGGCCCGGGAGAGGGGGCTGACGGTGATCTTGAATCTCCATGAGCTCCAGCTGGTTCAGGAATTTGCAGATCATGTCGTGATCCTGAAGAACGGCCGGGTGGCATTCGAGAGCCCGGCCATCGATCTGACCTGGCCGTTGTTCCGGGAGATCATGGAGGGGAAGGATTGAGATGAGCGCGAAGCATTTGAGCCTCCATCAGACGCTGCGGAATCTGGAATGGCGTCGGTGGCGGGAGCTGGGGCTCAGCTTGGGGGCGCTGGCCTTGCTGGTCTGGTTGCTCCATGGGATGGGCTTTTTCGAAGCCGGGCAGCTGATCCACGGGGCCCTGAATCTCGCCCGCTTCGTCCGGGAGATGTTCCCGCCGGATATGGGGATCCTCCCCACCATCGGTGGGGCCCTGATCGAGACGCTGCAAATGGCCTTCGCGGGGACCATGCTGGGCTTCCTTCTCTCTTTTCCGCTTGGAGTGCTCGGATCCCGCACGTTGTTCCCGGCAGGGGTCGTGGCCGCCGTTCGCTTCCTGGTCGCCGCCATCCGGACAGTGCCTTCGCTGCTGTGGGCCGTGCTGATGGTGATCGTGGTGGGCCTGGGCCCCCGGGCGGGGACGATGGCCCTGGCGTTCTACACGGTGGGTTATCTGGCCAAGCTCTACGCCGAGCTCTTCGAGGGGATCGATCCGGAGATCCTGGAGGCCATGCGGGGCGTTGGGGCGAAGCGCCGCCATCTGATCCGCTTCGTCCTCTGGCCTGAGAACGCGAACGCCATCCTTAGCCAGTTGCTTTTCATGCTGGAATATAACGTGCGGGCCTCCACTGTGCTCGGCCTGGTCGGGGCGGGAGGCATCGGGTTCTACATGCAGATCTACTTGAGCACCATGGCCTATTCCCGCCTGACCACGGTCCTCCTGGCCGTGCTCCTCCTGGTGCTGGCCATGGACGCCGTGAGCGCCTGGATCCGACGGCGTTACCTACTGCGTCCATAAGAATCTGGTCCCCCTCGGTTCGGCGTTCTCGTGGGGAGGCGGAAGGGCCTCACCCCCCTTCATCGCCCCTCCCACGGCGCTCGAAACGGCCGCTAAAGTGCCCGCTGCAAATTGCTTTTGGGGCTGAGTCGCGCGCCTTCGGCGCGCGACTCAGCCCCAAAAGTCCCCACAAGGAAGCCGCCTAATATCCCCATTGGCGTGGCCTGAGACCGGCTGAACCGTTGCAAGACCAAGGGGCTGGGCAACGAGCTGCTACCCTTCCTTCTCCATTTTCCTTGAGGTTTGAGCCAGATTAAATATTCTTCGCTCTTTATGCTGTTCCCCAAACGTTGCTTTTTCCTTTCTTCGTGTTGCTGCATGGTCTTTTGAGGATCCAGGGAGATGTCTTCAGCGATCTCCTATTGTCCCCGGAGCCCTTAGGACTTCCATCCCTTTTGCTCTCTTCCCCCATTGTCGGCAAATGATGCGATGCTTGCGATTCGATTTGACGCATTCTGCAATTGTGATATAATTTACCTGATCCTTTAAATAAGCCAGTTGCCATTTAGATAACCGAGTCGATGGTTTGTTCCCTTTAGGATTTTGGGGGGGCTGTGCTGGACCTTTTCAGTCCACGGCGTGGCTTCCCAAAACGCTGAGTGGTTAAAGATTTTGAGAAAGAGTTGCTCTCCTTCAATCTCTATTACAGGGGGTTTCTACCATGAAAGAGATCTTGGAAAGCCGCATCAGCCTGCTCCGATCCCAGCTGGCGGACGTGGAGCAGCGCCGGGAGTACATCCAGGCCCAATTGCGGTTGCTCGAGGACATCGCTGAGCTGATCGAGAAATATCCTACGTTAAGCGAAGGGCTCATCGGTCTGTTCCGACAAACCACCATGCCCCGTCGCCGTCGCACCCGGGAGCTGGTGAACAACATCGTGGAAGTCCTGAAAGGGGCTCCCCAGGGGATGGAGCTGGAGGAAATCCGTCGGGCGTTGATGGATCGAGGCCTCCAGGTTCCGGGGCGGGATCCGCAGATGCAACGGGCCCGGCTCACGCTGATCTTCCGCAAGAATCAAGATCTGTTCCAGCGGGTTCGTCGAGGGGTTTATCGCTTGAAGGTGTAATCCGACGGTGGGGCGAGCCCTTGAAGACGGCCTGCCCCACCGACCCACCCTCAAATTGGACTTTGGGCCAACTCGTCCATTTTCTCAATCCAGCATTTGGGATGGGTGGGGCCGCTGAAGGTGGTCGCCCACCCACCCCAAACTAGGAACCCCGAGGGGAAGGAGAGGAGCCTGCCCATCACGAAGGAAGAACCCGAGCTGTGGAAGGATCCACATCAAAGCCACCACAGCTTTCCTCTCTTCGTGGCCCGGACGATAAACGGCTGGCTTTCCTCGCGCAGCGCGCCTCGGAGAAGCTGGCGCTCCACCCCCTCCAGAGGAAGTTCCGAAAGATCCGATGCGCGAAGCAAACGCTCCCCGGTGGTGAGGAGGAAGGTGAACCGATGCCATCGGCGACTGATCACGGGACGGGGGAGGGGCTGCAGCGGGCCCAACTGTAACAGATAATACGGCTCCTCCGCCCGAGGATGATTGGGTTCTTCCGGCAGCAGATCGCAACGCCGGATCAGCTCATGGCCCCTCAAGGGGGCATAGTAACGAATGGACCATCGCTCGGGCCCGAAGGCGGCCGTGTAATAGAAGGCGAGGAAATCCACCAGAGGGGCCAGCGGTGGGGCATAGCAAAGCGGTATGCGATACGCCTGAGTCTCTTGAATCCACTGCCAGTCCCGCTGGTTACGCACCACGACGACCAAGACCATCGCTTCCGGGAAAAGCTCCATGTTTGGATCTCTAAGAGAGGGTCTGAAAACTTGCTCTAGAGGAAGAGCCCCACCCCCCTTTCTCCCCCCTCCCCACGGCCCAAAGGGCCGTGGG
>DATMAC010000227.1:0-14064 GCA_035573655.1 Thermoflexus sp. | reverse complement strand
GGGCCGAGCCGCGCGCCTTCGGCGCGCGGCTCGGCCCCCAAAGCCTTCAGGATGAAACCGCCGATATCTATATTGGCATTGCGCGAGAACGGCCGCATCGTTCCAAGAAACCCTACCCCTTCACATCGGAGGCTCGATGGCAACGAAGAAGGATCGCCTCCAATCGGGGCCTGCGTTCATCGGTCGGGTGATCGAAGCCAGCGCCCGGGCGTTTCTGGTGGGCTGCCGGCTGACCGCCGAGGACATCCCATCCTTCGGCTCCTTCGTCCAGACCGCGCGAGGGGAGACCACGATCATCGGGGTGATTTACGACCTGGTCCTGCAGGGGGATGAGCTCACCCGCATGGTGGCCCTCCAGGACGTCCCCCCACAGGAGATCCAGCAAGACATGATCGAAAACCGCAACCTCCCGGTCCAAATCGGGGTGCTCACGTTGGGTTACATGCGGGACCGCTTCACGTATTACGGCGTTCCCCATCAACCGCCGGCCCTGCTGGAGCCGGTTTACACCTGCCTCCCTTCGCAGATCCAGCGGTTCACCGAGCAACCGGACTTCGTGCGCACATTGATCGAGGCCCGCGAGGCCTCGGACGATGTGCTCGCCGCGGTGATCCGGGCCGCAGCGGAGGTCCGCCCCGGCCCTCACCAACGGGATTTCCTGATCCGGATCGGACAGGAGCTGGTGCGGTTGCTGGCCGATGAGCCCACCCGCCTCGGTCAGGTCCTGCGCCGCATTCGGATGACGATGACGATCTAAGATTTCCCCGGGGGATTTTGGGGTGGGTAGAGCCGCCGAAGGCAGCCCTCTCATCCCAAAATCGTTCCCCCTTCTTCACGGCCCAAAAAGCCGCAGAGAAAGGGAAGAACGAGCGATTCGGGGGTGAGCCGGGCGCCGAAGGCACCCGGCTCACCTCCTAAAATCACCTAGGAGCCAAAACCAAAAATCAAGGGACCCGCCTTCTGACTGGAGGTTGCTTATGGCCTCAGATCTGGAAGCGATCCTCGGAGCCCGATCCAAGCCCTCGGCGATGGAAGCGCGCCGACTGGGGATTGTCGTCGGGGGCTCCCTTTCCGAAGGGCTGGTGGTCAAATTGGATTCGCGGATTACGATCGAAGGCCTGGCAGTCGGGCGCTATGTGATGATCCAGGGTTACCGTCGACGCTTCTTCGGGATGATCACAGACATCCGGCTGGACAGCGCGAACCCGGACCTCGCCCGCATGCCTCCGGATCCGGACGATCCCCTGATTCGCGAGATGATGGCCGGCATCGGCGTGTTCGGCCAGATCCACGTCCAGCCGATGCTCGTCCTGGAGGAGGACGATCCGCTCCCACGGCCGGTGAAAACGGTTCCGGCCCATTTCTCGCCCGTTTATGAGGCCACAGAAGAAGATGTGCATGCCATCTTCCGTCCTCCGGTGAAGGGGCGGGAGGATCGGTATTTCGTCATCGGGGAGCCCCTCGATATGCCGGGGGTGCGCATCCCCTTGAACTTGGATCGCCTGGTGGAGCGCTCCAGTGGCGTGTTCGGAAAGAGCGGGACAGGGAAGACGTTCCTCACGCGGCTGCTGTTGGCAGGGATCATCTTCCACAACGCCTCCGTCGCCCTGGTGTTCGATATGCACAATGAATACGGATGGAGCGCGCCGGGCGAGGAAGGATATGTGAAGGGCCTCAAGCAACTTCCCGGGTGTTTCTCCCGCGTCGCCATCGCCACCTTGGACGAGGAGTCCTCTCGGCGCCGGAACAGCCGATATGATCTGGTGATCCGCATCGGCTACGATCAGATCGAGCCGGAGGACGTAGAACTCCTGCGCGGGGTGATCGGCCTGAGCGAAGTCCAAATCGGGGCCCTCTATATGCTGCGGCGACGGCTGGGCCGGGGCTGGCTGCGGACCCTGCTGGAGGAGCGGGCGCCCGCCGAGGAGGCCGAAGGAGAGGCGGCCTCAGATCCCCTGGCTGAGCTGGTGGAGCGGGATCTGATCACCAGCAGCACCCTGGGGGCCCTCCAACGCAAATTGGGGCTCTTCCATCGGTTCCAGTTTCTGGTTCCCGAGACCTCCGAGGACGCCGCCCAGGCCATCCTCTCCCGCCTCCTTCAGGGCCAGAGCGTGATCCTGGAATTCGGCCGCTACGGCAACGACATGGCCGCTTACGTGTTGGTGGCCAACTACCTGACCCGCCGCATCCACGCGGAGTACGTCCGCCGCAAGGAAGCAGCCCTGGGGGATTCGAGCCGGGAGCCACCGCATCTAGTGATCGTCGTCGAGGAGGCCCATAAGTTCCTGCAGCCGGGCATCGCTGAGCACACGGTGTTCGGCACCATCGCCCGGGAGCTGCGCAAATATAATGTCACGCTGCTCATCGTCGATCAGCGGCCCAGCCAGATCGACAGCGAGGTGCTCTCCCAGATCGGAACCCGGGTGCTGTGTTTGCTGGATCACGAGGAGGACGTGCGGGCGGGCCTCTCCGGGATCTCCGGAGCCTCCCGGCTCCGCGAGGTGCTGGCCCGACTGGAGACCAAACAGCAGGCCCTGCTTCTGGGGCACGCGGTGCCGATGCCAGTGGTGGTCCGAACTCGGTCCTACGATGCCTCGCTCTATGAGGAGCTGGCCGCACAGGGGGATCCGGCGGATCGATACCTGAAGGTGATGCGGGGGGAGGATGACGATCTTTAAGTATGCAGTTGGTTTCCTGGTGAGAGTTTAGCGATGAGCCGGGCGCTCTGGAGGTCTGGCTCACCCCTACATTTACATTTCCTCCCACGGCCCAAAGGGCTGTGGGGGGAAGAGACAGCGGGAAACCCTACGGGCCGGGAACCGCGAGCTTCCCGGGAACGTCTTTCCTATGGACCGCATTGGGGGCCCCTACGATCCAAAGGATCGCGGGGCGTTTCAAAATCGTTCCAGGAGGCAGAAGCATGGCGCAACGGCGATGGCGGTGGATGGTGGGGCTCTGGATTCTCAGTGGGTGGCTGGGGGCTTGCGCGCCGACGGGCCCTGGGGTTTCCCCCCTGGAGGGTTTCTCGCCGCTCCCGGCCCTTCCGCAGCCGGTTTCCACTCCTGTTCCGAAAACTCTCGAGGAGCTACCCGTGAAGCGCTCTCTTAACGAGGTCATCGAGCTGGCCCGACGGGATCTGGCAGCCCGCCTGGGCCTCTCCACGGATGAGATCCAGGTGATTGAGGTCCAAGCAGTCACCTGGCCGGATAGCAGCATGGGGTGCCCCGAGCCCGGGCGCATGTATCTTCAGGTGCTCACCCCGGGCTACCGCGTGATCTTAGAGGCCCGAGGGCAACGATACGCCTACCACGCGGGACGCATGGGTTCTCCTTTCTTATGCCCTCCGGATCGGGCGCGGGGGCCTGTCTCCAGCGAGCCGTGATCCCCTATCCGAGGGAGCCAGCGGCTTGCGCGCTCCCCCAGGGGATTCACTCTTTCACGCCTCCCAACGTTAACCCGGAGATCAGCCAACGGGACGAATAGAGGAAAAGGATGGTGACGGGGACGGCCACCAGGATCGAGGCGGCGGCGAATTTCCCCCACAGCACCGTGTATTGCTCCGTGAAGGTCCACAGCCCCAACGGCCAGGTGTACATCTCCCGCTTGTTCAGGATGATCCGGGCCACGATGTACTCGTTCCAGCTGCTCATGAAATTGAACAGGAAAGCGATGGCCAGGGCGGGGGTGGAGAGAGGGCGAATGATATGCCACAGCACCCCCAATCGGGATGCGCCGTCGATGAGGGCCGCCTCCTCTAAGTCGCGGGGGATAGTATCGTAATATCCCTTCAGCATCCAGATGCTGAAGGGGACGGCGGTCACGGAGTAGGCGATGACCAGGCCGAGGTAGGAATTGATCAGGCCCAGGCGGGAGATCATGATAAAGAGCGGCAGGAGCAACATCGCCGCCGGGAACATCTGGGTGCTGAGCAGGAAGATCAGCCCAGCATTGCGCCCGGGGAAGCGGAAACGGGAGAAGGCATAAGCCGCCGTGGCGGAGAGCAGGAGCCCCACGGTGGCAGTGGTCAAGGTGATGATCAAGCTGTTCCAGATCCAGAGGTAAAACTCGGTGGGCCGCCCCGCGCGCCCGAACAGCAGCTCGATGTAGTTGGCCAGCGTCGCGTCCTCCGGGATGATCGCCAGGCTGGTGGTGAGGAGCTTGTTCGCCGGCCGCAGCGAGATGGTCACCACGCGCAGGACCGGATAGACGGCGATCAGACAGGCGACCCACAACGCCAGATGGATGAACAACCGCTTGACCGGGCTGTCCCCACGGGGCCGGTAGAACAGCGCCCGCAGCCGAAGTTGAGGCCACAGCCGGGCCTGGGCAGCTGGAGCTTCCACGACCGAAGACCAGAATCCTTCCCGCTTCATTCGTAAATCCCCCGCAATCCCTTCGTGATCCGCAGGTAGAAGATCGACCACAAGAGCAGGATGAAGAAAATCACCAGCGCGAAAGCTGCACTGAACCCGTAGCGGTAAAACTGGAAGATGGCCTTGTACAGCGAGGAGACCAGGATATCCGTCTTCTCCTGGGGCCCTCCCTGGGTGACCAGATAAATCACCTCGAACCGGTTGAAGGTCCAAACGGTGCCCAAAATCGTCGCCGGCACCAGCACCGGACGGAGCAGCGGCAGGGTGATATGCCAGAACTGTTGCCATTTGCTCGCCCCGTCGATCTCGGCCGCCTCATAGTATTCCTGGGAGATGCTTTGCAGCCCGCCCAGGATCACGACCATCATGAAGGGAATCCCCAGCCACACGTTGGTCATGACCACGGAGATGAACGCCCACGTCGGGTCCTGACGCCAAGGGACGGGGTGGATCGCCTGAGAAAGCCAGACGAACAGGTCGTTGATGAAGGGGAGCGCCTGGGTCTGGGCAGCGAGATCGGCGAAGAACTGTTGGGCGTTTCGAAGGATGATGTTAAAGAAGCCGTAGCGGAAATCGAACTCGTTGCGCCAGGCCATCGCGGTGATGGTAGAGGGAACCGCCCAGGGGAGGATCAGGATCGTCCGGTACAGACCCCGAAGCCGCATCGAACGGTTCAACAGCAAGGCCAGGATCAAGCCGCCCGTGACGTGCAGTGAAACGTTAATGACGGTCCACAGGACCGTCCGCCCGAACACCTCGAAGAACGTGGCATCTTTAGCGACCGGGCCGGTGAACACCTTGACGAAGTTCTCGATGCCATATCGCAGACCAAACTCGGGGTTCTGGGCGGTGTACATCGCCATGTTCGAGAAGGCCAGGCGCACCTCAAACAGGAAGGGGATGATGATGAGGAAACTGACACCGACCAGGGCGGGGAGGACGAGCACATAGGCCAAGCCCAGACGGGAGTGGCGCGGCTCCCCGGTGAAATAGATCGCCGCCTCCAGAGCCAAGACGAGCGCCAGCAGTGCGATGAGATGCCACGGAGCAGGAACGAAGGCCACCCATCCAGCCCAGAGCCGCTCCGGAAGGGTGACCACAGGGGTCAGGCCCCACGCCGCCACGAGATCGGCGATCAATCCCATTCGATCCAAAAAGCGCACCACCAGCAAGAGCAGGAGCGCGGCGATGGTCCCCTGGACGGAGCGGGCGAATACAGCGGCGGGAAGGCCGCGAGGCCGTCGGAAGAAGAGGAGATACACATAGCCTTCCAGCAAGGCCAGAACGACAGTGACGGCCAGAACAAAACCCAGAACCTGACTGAGCGAGCGGATCATATGCGAAGGGGTCAACGCGCCCATCCCTACGCCTCCTGTCCCGCGCGGCTATCCCATCGACTCGCCAAGGTCTTCGTCCTCCAGCCGATGCGCCATTCCCCACCCCAGGTGAAGGATCCAACGAAGGCGTACCATGCCTCCCACCCAGTGGCCCCTTCGCGTGCATAATGTCCATTACGTGGAAGGGGGCGAGGGACTGCTATAGCCCCTCGCCCCGCCGGATCCGGTCATGGTGTTTACTTCTTCCCCAGCTCCGCCACGCACTGGTCGGCTGCCTGCTGCATCGCCTTCGCGGCGTCGGCCGGTTTGAGGGTCCCAGCCATCACGCCCTCGAGGTTCGGACGCATGGCGTCCCAGGCGCAGCGCATCTCCGGGGCCGCCGGCATCGGCCGTCCCAGCAGCAGCTGCTCGAAGGATCCCTTCAGGATCGGATCCTTTTGGATCGCCGGGTCATCCTTCAGGGCCTTCAGCGAAGGCAAACGCTTGAACTTCTCGATCCACTTCTTCTGCACATCCGCAGAGGTCATGTAGGACACAAAGGTCTTGACGGCCTCCAACTTGGCAGGATCCTGAAGGACGGCCTTGGAGACCATCCAGTACTTGCCCCCGGTCATCGGGGTCGGATATTTGCCGGTGGCGGTCACCTTCGGGATGGGGGCCACACCCAGCTTGTCGCCCAGGACCTGCGCGTAGCCGCCCAGGGACCAGTCGCCGTTGATGATCATCGCCGCCTTGCCCTCCTTGAAGAGGGTGTCGGCGCAGTTGTAGTCGCACTCCTGGGGGACCACCTTGTGCTTGAACTTGAGATCCTGGACGAACTGGAGCGCCCCGACCGTGCCCTCGTTATCGAAGGTGGGCTTGTCGTTCTCATCCAGTGGCCAGGTCCCGAAGGCACCCAGCCAGGGGGCGAGCCAGAAGGGCTCGTTCAGGTTGTAGGCGAAGCCCTGGATCTCCCCCTTGGTGAGCTCCTGGGCCATCCGGATCAGCTCGTCGGTGTCCTTGGGGGGCTCTTTGACCAAGTTCTTATTGTAAAGCAACATGAGGTGGTTGCCGTAGTTGTCGGGCACCCCCCAGATCTCCCCCTTCACGCGGGTGGCGTTGAGGGCCTCGGGGATGAACTGATCCAGGAACGCCTGGTCGAACACCTCGGTGGCCTTGGCGATGATACCCAGGGCGCTGAAGGGGCCGGCGAAGTCGTTGGGCACCCGCACCAGCTCAGGGGCCGCCCCAGCCAGGCTGGCCGCCTGGAACTGATCCCGCAGCTCCTCGTTGCCGTAGTGCACCCGTTCGACGGTGATGTTCGGATGCGCTTTCATGAAGTCGGCGACCAGCTCATCCAGGAAGGCGTCGACCTCCTCGTTCTCCTGCTCCCAGTAGGTGATCTTGACCTTGGGGGCAGGGGTCGGGGTGGGGGCCGGCTGAGGGGATGGTGCCTGCGTGGGCGTCGCCGGCTGCGCACAGGCCGCCAACAGCAGGCCCAGCGCCACAAACACCGCTATCCACAAGGAGAAACGTCGCGGAACCATCTTCCACCTCCTACAATAAGTGTGGATCAGCTTCGGAGACCTCACGAAGAGGCCTCCGGAGCGTTCTCCCCCAAGATACGTTTCCTCACGGCTACCACTGCCAATTGTCCTGGAAGACTGCCTCACCCGAACACGGCAGCGTGCGCACGTGGTTGGAGTCGCCCTCCCAGATCACCGAGCCGTCCGGGTTCTTGACAACTATTAAGCGGTGTCCTTAATTTCCCAGGACATGGGGTAAAACTCTTCTTAGCCCTTCACGCTGTTCCAGACCTGAACCACTGCCCCGGTGGATATCGAAGCGACAGACCCGCAAGCGGAGGTGAGCGCTTTGTCCAGTGGGGACCGCCATAGTCGGGCTGCGGTAGAAGGGATCCCAGCTGTTGTGGCCCAGGCCATACCTTTCGATGTTGTTGTCGTTGCCCGCCGCACGAGCCCGCTGGGCCGGCAGGGGAAGGACCCGCACAAAAGCCACGATCAGAAGGCTGATTCCCGCGATTCGGTTTCTTCGCGCCCTCATGGCTCCCCTCTACTGGCGCTTTCGAAGGCGAGGGGATCTCCGAGCCTGGACTTCATTTCCCGATCCCTACAGGGCCCGTTGAACTCCGCACCACCAGCTGGGCCGGGATCAGGATGCGAGCCGGTGGGGCGTCTGGGTCCTGGAGCCGGCGGGCCAGGGTTTCCGCGGCGGCCTCGGCGATCTGAGACACATACAGGTTGATGGTCGTCAGCGGTGGGTCCGCCAGGGCCGCCAGCGGGGAGTCCGAGCAGCCGACCACCGAGACGTCCTCCGGGACCCGCAGGCCCCAGCTCTTCAGGGTCTGCAACACCGTCAGCGCAGGGATATCATGGGTGATGATCGCCGTGATCGGGCGTCCCTTGGCCCATAGCACCTCCAACGCCCGCACGGTCCCCGCCTCCGTCCCATCCGTTTCCGCCACCAGGTCCGCGTTCTCCTCCAGACCGTATTCCCTTAGGCAAGCGAGATAGGCCTGAAGGCGGATCGCGGAGTAGCCGAACTCCAAGGGTTCCGCCAGGTAAGCGATCCGCCGATGCCCCAAAGCGAGCAGGTGCTCCAGCGCCAGGCGGGCCGTTTGTTCGAAATCCGTGTCCACTACATCGATCCCTTCTACCTCATCCGGCCGGCCAATGGAAACGAAAGGAACACCCAACTCCTTCAGAAGGGCGATGCGCTCATCCTGACGACGGACCATCATCAGCATCCAGCCGTCGCAGATCCCGGTGGAGGCGAAGCGCTCGAAGGACTCGAGGTCATGGCTGATGTGGAGCAAGAAATTGAACCCAGAGCGGCTGATGGCTTGAGCGATGGCGCCGAAATACTGGAGGTTCAAGGGGTCGAAGGATCCGGGGGTGAGCAGCGCGGAGAGGGCCACCGTATTGGTCCGGCGGGCCGCCAGGCTCCGGGCGGCGAAGTTCGGGCGGTATTTCAGCCGCTCCACCGCCTCCAGCACCCGGGCCACCGTCTCCGGCTTGAAGCGCCCCTTGTTGTTCAAGATGTTAGAGACGGTGGTGATGGAAACACCCGCTTCCCGCGCGATGTCGTAAATCGTGGGCATAGCCTCTCAACCCAGGAAAGATCCGCCCAGGCGGCCTGCGCTCGTCCCCATTCCAGGCGGAGGATCCTTTCGTGCTGGGTTAGTAAAGCGCTTTTGTAAAGCGCTTTTATTTTATTCGAATGGAGAATATCTGTCAAGTCAGAAGCAGGCAAGGCATTCGCAAGCGGCGAAATCCCAAGCCCTATCAGGAAGGCCCATTATGGTTCCTCCCTGTTTCCCAATGAGCTGCGGGGAGCGTACGATGGGATCAGGTGCTTTCGACGTCGGATTCCATGCGGATCCGCCCATGCTGGACAAGGCTTTTCAACGTGACGGTGAGGAAGGGGAGCGTCCCATCCTCCTCTCCGCCGCTTTTGGGCCGCAGGGCGGAGGAGGAGGAAAAATTAGACTTGTCGCATAATCCGACGGAGAGTTTTCTACTCATGGCTCTTTGGGCGTGGGGAGGAAGAAAAACAAGTTTTTTGGGCTGGGAAGGCCGCCTTCGGCGGCCTTCCCAGCCCAAAAAAGCCTCCACAGGAATCATGCAACAGGTCTATTTGTTCGGGGGCTGAGTCGATGACCCAGAACGGGCGCTATGAATGAACTTCTTCAGGGATAAGGACCATGGGGGGGATCTCGAGCCTGTTTCAAGTTTTCTTCCACTGGCTTTATCATCAAGGCGCCTGGGCCTATGATGGGGTCGCTGCGCTGGTCTCGGGGGGGCGATGGGTGCATTGGGTGACCCGGGCGCTGGACCACATCCATGGGGAACGAGTGCTGGAGATCGGGTTCGGCCCGGGACATCTCCTCACCGCGATGGCGCGCCGGGGCCTTCGCCCGGTGGGGATCGATCGCTCCCCCGCGATGGCGCGCCAGGCCCATCGAAGGGTCGGCTGCTCCGTTCCATTGGTGCAAGGCCAGGCCCAGGCGCTCCCGTTCCGCCGCGGATCCTTTGACACCGTGGTGACCACGTTTCCCGCCCCTTTCATCCTGGAGCCGGCGACTTGGCGGGAGGCCGCTCGGGTGCTGCGCCCCGGAGGCCGCTTTGTCGTCTTATGGGGGGCCTGGCCCTCCGGGCGTACGCCCTGGGCCTGGGCCCTTCGGATCCTCTTCCGCTGGGCCGTCCGTCCGGATGCAGCCCGGCCCGGAGAGCAGTTCCGTACCCTGGCGCAAGAGGCAGGGTTGCGCCTTCAGGAGTGGTCGGTCTGGGATGAAGGGTGGCAGCTGTGGGGTGCTCTTGCGGTTCGGGACAAAGGATGCCCTGGACCGGAAGATGCCGAGAAAGGCTCCACCCCCGCTGTGAGCCCGGCGACGAGGGTGTGAACGATCGCGCTGAGCCAGAGGTTGCCGGTGAGCCCGAAGAGCGCGGTGGCCGCCAGTGCACCTCCCCAGAGGGCAGGCGTGGGCCGGCCGCCCCACCGCGCCCGGATCCCCCATTCCGCGCCCCACCAGAGCCCGAAGGCCCCCCAGGCCGCCGGAAGCGGATCCTGAGGAAAGGCCGCTGCGGCAAGGACCCCCCGCCACAGCGCGAGCAGCCCTTCCCGGGCCATCGCTTGGAAACCGTGCTCGATGCCCTCGATCCATCGGGGGAGAGGCGGCCTCCAAAGGCCCAAGCCCCAAAGGGCCAGCCAGGTGATCCCCCCATACAGCCCGGCCAACCCGAGGCCCCGAACCCAATCGGCGGCCGACCATCCCAAGAGCGTCCCAGGGGTCAGGAGGAGCGGGCCGATCAGCCCGACTTCCCGCAAGCTCAGCCATCCCCGCTCCAGCGCGATCCAAAGCGGGAGGAAGCCATAGAGAAAGGGCCCACTCCCCTCGATCAGGAATCTTCCCCTGGGGGGAACGCGGCGCTGAAACCACGGGAAGATGATCTCCACGGCGAGCGCGAGGAGGCCGACTAGCAGGGCAGGTGCCCAGCGGTTCATCGCGCTTCTCCCTGAGCAGAAGGCTTTGGGTCCAGCGCGGCGCCGGGGAGCGGGACCCGAAGCCGGACCCGCGTGCCTTGTCCTGGGGCGGATTCGATTTGGAGCTCTCCCTGCAGCAACTCTGCCCGTTCCGTCATATTCAGCATCCCGATGCTGCCCCGGCGGCTGTATTCCGCCCATACGGCGTGGGGATCGAACCCATGCCCATCGTCCTCCACGCTCACGACGAGCTGATCCCCTTCGATCCGCGCGCGGATCCACACGTTCTGCGGCTCGGCATGTTTGCGGGCGTTATTCAGCGCTTCCTCGATGATCGAGAACACCAGCCCCTTGGCGTTCGGATCCAGCACCTGATCGACCGCTGGGTCGATGTCCGCATGGATCGCAAAAGGCTCGGTTTCTTGCAACCGCTCCGCCAGATGGGTGAGCGCGGCCACCAGGCCCTGGGATTCCAGGATCAGCGGCCGTAAACGAAAGAGGAATTGGCGCAGTTCCTGGACAGCTTGCCGGGCCATTTGTTCGGTTTTCTCCAGCTCGACAGGAAGTTGGTCCGGGGAATGCTGGAACAGCTTCTGGAGGAAATTCAACCGCATCGCCAGGGCGGCCACGCTCTGGGTCGGGCCGTCATGCAGCTCGCGGGCCAGCCGCCGTCGGGCTTCCTCTTCCACTTCGACCAAACGCTCTTTCTCCCGCTGCAAGGTGTGATAGAGCAGCGCGTTTTGCAAGGCAATGGAAGCCTGGATGGCGATGATGCGGAGGAGATCCCGCCGTTCGCTGGTGAACGCCTGGGGATCCGGGCTTGCGATCACCAGAACCCCATAACGCTCGGGGCCGATCCCCAGGGGAATGACGATCACGGCCTGAGCGATGCGGGTGCTGACCAGCTGCCCCAGTTCAGGATCCTGCGCCGGCTGGGAACATATCGTGGCCTCCCCGCTTTCCAGCGCCTCCCGGATCGCTCCCGCCAGGCCCGGCAGGCGGGTTCGCTCATCCCGGGGCGGCAAGCGACGAGCGGCGGCCACGCGCAATCCCTCCGGCTCCAAAAGCGCAATGAACATCGGCGGGGCAGGGTGCCCGGAGCCCCGGAACAGGCTTTCGCTGACCTCCAAGGCGGCGTGGAGGATCTCCTCGATCCGCCGCATTTGCCCCAGCGCAGCAGCCAGCTCGAAGATCCCTTGAAGCTGCTGGCGGGTTTGCGTCAGCAACCGGCGTTGAGCGGCTTCCTGGGCACGAAGCTCCTGAAGGATCTCCTGCTTCAGACGATCGCCGACGATCCCAGTGAGCAGCGCGGCCAGCGCCAGCACGCTCCCCTGGATCAAAGCCGGGGTGATCGGGATTCCCTCCCCTCCTTGAATTCCTTCCCACAGGACCAACCCGCCGATTAAGCCGAACGTCACCAGCTCCCCTGCCCACCAGCTGATGCGCAGCGCAGCTGTCAGGATGGGCAGGAAGGCGAAGAAAAGCAAGGGGCTGTTCAGGCCGCCCGTGAGCGCAATGAAGGAAAGGGTGATCAGCGTGTCGCCGGCCAGGGTGATCGCCGGAAGGGGAAGCGGGGAGCGCACGAAGAGCAGGGCAAGGAGGACCAGGAAATTATAGACGCCGGTGAGGAGCAGAAGGGCGATGAAGGCGATTTCGGACGCCTCCCACGCGCCGGGATTAAGGGCTGCTGTCAAGGCCATCGCGACAATGAGCAGCCATCGCAGGTTGCCCAGGATCCACTCCACCTGGGCGGTATCGGTTGGCGATGACGGCGCAGAACGCATCCTCATCGACGCCTCGCTCACAGCCCTCGCGTTGGGTTCGGTCTGTAGTTGCCCTGAACTAATCGTAATCGAAAGCGGGGGAATCGGCCATTGGGTTTCCAGCAGGGACATCCTTTGCGGGTGCCCCTACCCAGGTGCCTCAGGGCAGACCTCGTGCCTCCCCTACGGCTATTTCTGCCACCGCGTGTAACTACCCAAGGGGGGAAGAGCCCCACCCCCAAAATTTTTTGTGGGCTGAGCCGCGCGCCTTCGGCGCGCGGCTCAGCCCACAAAGTCCCCATCCGGAAACCCCTACACCGTCCGAGGAGACTAATGGTCCGATGGGTAGGTAGTTACCGCCGTGCTCCGCTCTTATCCGCCACCAAGATGATCCGGCGCTTACGGATGATCAGGTCCCCCTGGGCGGTCGTGACGACCACGTCGGCCAGATCCGGTCCCGCCGTCTGAGCCAGGGCCAAGGCCCGAGCGGCGGCGGGGGTATCCGCGGGGACAGGGTAGAGCCATTGGGACCAAAGATACTGCTCTTCCATCACCTCCCAGATGCGGACCCGGAGCCCGCTGGCCTCCACCAAGGCCAGCCACTCGCTGACGGACAAGGCCCGCTGGTGAGAGGTGTCCCGCGCGCGCTCCAGTTGATTGAGGAACTGGGCGCTGGCGGGGTCCTCAGGGGCCACCATATCCACCAGGCCCAGCCGGCCCCCGGCGCTCAGAACCCGAGCCATCTCGGCCAAGGCCCGGGCTGGGTTGGGAAAATGGTGGGCCGCCCGCCGGCACGTGACCAACTCAAAGCAGGCCTCCGGGAACGGCACGGCCTCTACATCTCCGACCACAAAGCGGGCGTGGGGGAAGCCCCGCTCCCGGGCCAAAGCGGCGAATTCCTTCCCCATAGCCAGGGTAAGATCCAGCCCGATCACCTCCCGGACTTGGGGCGCCAGCGCCAGGGCCGTGTGGCCGGTGCCAGTGGCCACATCGAGCAGCCGCTCCACGCCGGTGGGCGCCAGCAACGCCACCAGCCGTTCCAGATCCCGACCCGCCCGGTGCGAGGCGCTGACCGCATAGCTGGAGGCATGCTGGGAAAAGAAATCCCGCACTTGATCCTTGGGATCTACGGTCATCTACTCCTCTCCTCCTTAATTCCTCCCCGCGGCCTTTGGGCTAGGGAGAAAAACTTCCGTTGAGGAGTGTGTCCTCGCTTCGTAGGGAGAAATCGCGAATAGTGTTCGCTGTTATACATTCAAACCGAGCGATGCAGCGAGAGGAATTGTCCCACTCTCCTTCCCGGCGTGGCACAGCTGCACGGGGAAGGAGGGAATGCGTTCCTTCGTGGGATGTGAGCCGCTCTCAGCAGCCTCCCCACCGCCAAGGAGAGAAGCTTGAGACACACCCATTGTAATGGCCACGATTGCGTTCCGGCAACGATATGGGGGAGCGCCAGGGCTTTTCAAAGTTCTAGCGTAACAATTCAAGCGGGTCCCATTCGGTTGGGAGCACTTGGGAGAAGGCGGAAGGGCCCCACCCCCCTTTATCCCCCCTCCCCACGGCCCAAAGGGCCGTGGGGAGGGCGAGGCGGGCGCCCAAGGCGCCCGC
>DATMAC010000226.1:0-3336 GCA_035573655.1 Thermoflexus sp. | reverse complement strand
GGCGTTGCGGGAGAAGGACGGAATTGCGACCTGGCTTCCTGCATATTTCTCAGACACTCTCTTAGAGCTCCGTTTCGCTGGGAATATCGCACAGGCCAGGAAAGGCGGGCAGGTACGAGGCCTCCTACGACCTACACTGCTGTCATTCGTGAGCGCACCGGAAATAGGCGCCAGGCACAAAGCCTGCTTTGCCATCGGCATCTCCATCATTCACAGGGCGCCCATCAAAGGCCACCTCCCTTGGTGCGACGAAGCCTCCTACAAGCAGGATCCGCTCCTCAGGCTCCGGTAAGGGTTCGACCCGAAGGAGGCACAGGCCCGCCTCTTCCAGCCAGCGCCGGGCCAGAAGCGCTTCCCCTTCGTCGATGACGGTGACGATCACGCGGCCGCCCGAGGAAAGCAACGCGGGCAGCCGTGCGAAGACCGCTCGCCATCGCCCGGGTTGGGCCAGAAGGTCCGGCCGCCGAAGGAGGATGACGTCGAACAGCCCCACGTGCTCCGGCCGGAGCCGGGCGGCATCGGCGCAGACGAAGCGAGTCCCTCGCCATCGGGCGCGTGCCCTCACGATGGCTTCCTCATCGAGATCGACACCGAGGAAATCCCTCACCCGCCCGGAGGCGATGAGCGCCCCCGCCTCCTCCGCCGTCCCGCAACCGATATCCAGGAGACGGAGCGCATCCCCGGGTGGAAGCCACTGATCCCACGGGAGGCGGTTCATCCTCCGAGCCTTTCCCTTAGTGAAGTAGTATGGAGAAGCTGGCCATGCGGCAGGCCTGTCTTCATCGTTGACCTGCTGGGCGACGAAGGCAACCACCCTCACCCCACATAGAAGGCGCCCGCTCGCCCCCAAGATCGCCAACCTCAACCGCTGCACCACCCGTTGGCGAGATCGCACACAGGCCCTTCCCCCTCGCCGGGCAGGATCTCAGGCTCCTGAACAAACGGCTGATCCCATAAAGCAGGGAGCTCGGCGATCCGACGCCAACCTTCCCCCGCCGGCACCCGTTCTACCCGAAGGTCCTCGAAATAATGATCCAGGACCGCGGCCCGCTCCATGGCCAGCGGCGGGGAGCAGTAATCTTCTTCCTCCCACACCGCTTCGCCGGCCTCGGGATCCCAACGGGCGTTCTCCAGCGAGGCCGTTAAGGCCGGCCCGAACGGCTGTAGGGCTCGGAACTCCCCGCGTTCCAGCCGGGCCCGCAGCTCCGCTGCACGCCCCATCTGCAACCGGGCACGCACCAGATAAAAGGCCATCCATCCCTCCTTTCCAAACCCTGCAACACACGGGGGGGAGAAAGGCAAACCCCCTTCCAGCATCGATGGCCCCTCTCCCCCCGCACAGCCTGAAGGACGGTGGAGAGGGGAGAAAAAATCCTTGGGGGTTAGGGACCGCCTCCAGCGGTCCTAACCCCCAAGGCCGATCGTTGGCCGAGGGCCATCCGCCGGCCTTTCAGGCCGCCCCCTCCGGGTTTCCTATGGCCACAGTTGGGGGATCAGGCTGAACGGCCAGCGTTCGATCAGCAGGAACATCAGCGCAGAGCCCATCAAGGCCATGTTCTTGGTGAAATTCACCATCTCGAACATCCGCTGCTGCTGGTCCTGCACAGCCCAAAAATTGTGCATCTTGAAGCTGACCGGCAGTAAGAACAGGACCACGCTGAGCACCCCGATGCCCGGGTAAACCCCGAGCAGGAAGCTCAGGCCCCCAATCAGCAGGAGGATCCCTGTCACGATCACCGCCAGCCGCGGCGCAGGCACCCCCTTATATTGCGCATACTGGGTGAGCTGCTCGGTGCCCATGATCAGATGGTTCGCCGCGTTGAACAGATAATAAACCCCAACGATGATCCGGCCAATAAGGAATACGACCTCCATCGTGCACCTCCGCAACGGTTAAGTTAAGATGTGGACTGATGTGGGCTTTCGCCCGGTGGGAGCGGGGGATCCTGAGATCCCCCGCTCCCACCGGGCGGGATCAGCCGCTGATCCGCCCAACACTCCTCGCTGAAGCGCACGCTGGTGAGAGGGGAGCGATGGTCAGACCCAGCCTGCCGGATCATTCATCCAAGCGCTTCGTCCAGGGCGAAACGGCCTTCCAGGACGACCTGAAGGCGGTTGGCGGAAGGATCTTGCAGGAAGAGCACCCCAGACCCTTCGCGGACAGGCAGGCCGGCGGCAAGAGCCCGCTCCCGAATCCCGATCCAGGACGCCTCATCGGGCACCACCAGGGAAAACGACCGGAGACCGACCGCATCCGCTGGAGGCGGCGGGGCGCCCTGGCCGGCCCAGATGTTGGTCCCCACGTGATGGTGATATCCCCCCGCGGCGAAGAAACGGGCCCCTGGATAATCCCGCTGGGTCACCTCCAGGCCCAGGATCCCGACGTAGAACCTCTCCGCCTCCTCTAGATCGGCGACGTGCAGGTGGATGTGGCCGATGTCGGTCCCCGACGGAAGCCCCTCCCACGGCTCAGGGCTCGCCTCCCCGAGCAGATCCTCCACATCCAGGGGCTTCGTCACCATCGCCAGGCGCCCCTCCCGCCAGGGCCACTGCGCCCGCGGTCGATCCCGATAGATCTCCAAGCCGTTCCCGTCCGGATCCGGAAGATAAAGGGCTTCGCTGACGCCGTGGTCCGAGAACCCCTGGAACGGCCACTCATGCTCCAACAGCCGCCGGAAAACCCGGGCCAGATCCCGCCGGGTTGGGACACGGATGGCGACGTGATAAAGCCCGGTGGTCCGAGGCGGCTTCGGCCGGGCCCCCCGATGCTCCGTCAGGATCAGCAACGGAGGAAGGGACCCGGCGGCCGAAAGGAGAACTGTGGGGCCTTCCCGTCCGATCTCCCGGAACCCGAGGAGATCCCGATAAAACGCCAGGGCGCGCCCCAGATCGCGGACCTGGAGATGGGCATATCCGATATGAGCACCCTGAAGCCGTTGTTCGCTCATCCGATCTCGCCCCCCGAAATGGGCCAATAAGGCATCCCTTGTAGGGGCACCCCTTGTGGGTGCCCTTCATCCCATTCCATTGAAATCCTCTGTGGAAAAATCATTCCCACGCGTCAGGATGACGGTTTCACGATTCACATTGTGGAAATCACAAGCGGCGGCAACGCCGCCTCGATCTCCGCCCGCAACGGTTCCAGCCATGGAGGCAACATCAGCCCGGTCCCCAAGCGCTCCGGCGCCTCATCCACGGTGAGCCCCGGCGGATCGGTGGCGATCTCAAAGAGCACCCCCCCGGGCTCCCGGAAGTAGATCGAGCGGAAGTATTTGCGATCCATCACCGGTGTAACATAGAGGCCCAACGCCTGCAGGCGGGTCCGCCAGGCCCCTT
>DATMAC010000225.1:0-4030 GCA_035573655.1 Thermoflexus sp. | reverse complement strand
GCCGGGGTCCAGGTGAGCTTCCCCGCCAGGAAGGCCTGCAGGCGCGCCCGCAGGGTAGCCTGGGGAAGGGCGGTGCACAACGCCGCACAGGCGCCTGCCCGCACGGCTAAGGCCAGGACCGCCGGATGGAGGTCCTCGACCAGAAGGACCGCCGCCAGGTCCGGATGGACGAGGCGGAGAGCGGCCAGCCCACGCGGACCGGAGGCATCGGGTAGGACAAAGTCGACCAGGAGATGGGTGGGGGGATGGCGCGCCAGCCAATGGGTCGCCTCGGCGGCGGTGGAGGCGATCCAGGCGGGGGGCTTGCCGAGATCGGTGAGCAAGCTCTGCAGGCCGAAGGCGCGCAGGGCGCAGCGGCAAACCAGGGCCACCGCCATTGCCGTTCCCCTCCAGCGACCGGCGCTCCCCCTCCGGATCCCTCGAAGGCCCACCCGCCTCACTGCGAGACACTCTCTCTCTTTTAACCCACCGGGAATTCCTTGTCTACTGTGGAAATTACGGGCTTTCAACCTGTAGGAATCCACAGGTCGACCCGCCTCGATCTCGGGCTCCCCATCCAGCCCAGGGGAAGGTCGGCGGAGAGGACGTGAGCGGTCTTCGCCAAGGCGCATATCGGCTTTCGGGTGAAGCACGGATCGCGGCCCTGATCCAGCCGATGATGGCGCTCAGCTTTGTGTTCTCCGGCGCCCTGCGCGGGGCCGGGGATACGCGTTATACATTGCTGATCACAGCCACCTCCATCTGGTTCGTCCGGCTTCCGATCGCGATTCTCTTCGCCCACAGCCTGGGCTGGGGATTGCCCGGGGCCTGGTTGGGTATGCTGGCGGATTTCTCCGTGCGGGCCGTGCTCTTCGGTTGGCGCTTCATCAGCGGGGCATGGCAACGGGTGCACGTGTGAGCCTTTCCTGTTAAAGAGGGGTCTGAAGGCCGGGGGGATGCCCCTCCAATACGCCCCCAGGCCTGAGCGCCACGAGATTATTCAGAGGAATGAAGCACGGGGAGCCCCATCCGTTGCAAACACTCCGCCAAGGCCTCCGTCCAGGGTCGCATGGGGTCGCGGCCTTGCAACTCCAGCACGTAGTTCCGCAACGGGGTCCGATCCGGCCGTGGGGCCCGCCGGCCGGATACGGCGGATAGCCTCACCGCCTCCTCCGGATTCCGCCCCAGCATCGCCAGGATCGTTCGCGCCATCTCGTAACGGGAAGCGGATCCGTGATTGACGATGTGATAAATCCCATAGGCCGGAAGCTCCAAGAGGTGAAGCATCGCGCGGGCCAGATCCAGGACGGAGGTCGGCGAACTGGTCTGGGCGATCCCCCCTACCGGCTCCCCCCGTCGGATGCGCTCCACCGTCTGGCTCACAAAGTGCCGCCCCCACGGCGCGAACAGCCAGGCCGTCCGCACGATGAAATGCCGCGGGCATAGCGTCCGCACATATTCCTCTGCCCGCAGCTTGCTGCGCCCGTAGACATTGATCGGGTTGGGGGCGTCGAATTCCGTGTAGGGGGCTCCTTTCGTGCCGTCGAATACGTAATCCGTGCTGATGAAAATGAGGACCGCCCCGATCTCGCGGGCGGCCGCGGCCAGGCAGGCCGTGCCCACCGTGTTCACCCGGAACGCCAGGTCGGGCTCCGCCTCGCATCGGTCCACATCGGCGATAGCGGCCGTATGGAGGATCACCTCGGGGTGGATCCGCGCGACCGCCTCGAAGATTTGCGGGGGGTGGGCAAGATCGAGCTCCGAGCGAGGCGGCGCGATGACCTCATGTTGTGGCCCCCAGATCTCCAGGATCGCCCGCCCCAGCATCCCGGTGCCGCCGGTGAGAAGCACCCGCATCGCTTGCCTCCTGCGCCGCGCGAGCTCAGAAATATCGAGCGGAAAGCACCCCGGGTGGAAGCGGCTGCGTGCGGACGTTCAGGCAAGCGGGGCGGCGTGCCGCGGCCATCCGCTCCAACGCTGGCCGGATCTCCTCCGGGCGCTCCACCAGCTCCCCATAGCCCCCAAGGGCCTCCACCACCCGATCGTAGCGGGTCGGGGCCAGCGCGGTTGCCACCGCCCGCGCCTCGCCCAGCATCTCGATCTGCGGCCGCCGGATCTGGCTCCACGCCGCGTCGTTGGCCACCACGCCCATAATGGGGAGCTGGAAGCGGACCGCCGTGTCGAACTCGAACCCGTTGAAGCCAAAGGCCCCGTCCCCGAACAGCACCACCACCCGCCGGTCCGGATAGGCTAGCTGGGCTGCAATGGCAAAAGGAGCCCCGATCCCCAGACATCCGAAGGGCCCCGGATCCATCCAGTTCTCCGGCCGGTAAACGGGAAGGATCCGAGAGGCCGCCGCTACGATATCCCCGCCGTCGCCGATCACAATGGTCCGCTCGTCGATCCATCGCGCCAGCTCGTGGCACAACCGCAGCGGGTGGATCGGGACGTCCGCGGCGTCCTTCCCCTGAGCCCAGAAGGCCCCCTCGCTCTCCTCGACCGCTCGCAACGTCTCCCGCCACGCCGTCCATCGCCGCCCCGGCGCCTGGGCCCTCATGGCCAGCCGCCACTCCTCCAGAACGATCCCGATATCCCCCACCAGCCCCAGGTCCACCGCCCGGTTGTGGCCGATCACCGTCGGCTCCAGGTCCACGTGGATGATCCGCGCCGTCGCGGCGATCTCCTGCCCGAACCTCAGCCGGAAGTCGAACTCCCCACCCACCAAGATGAGCAGGTCCGTTTGAGCGAAGGCCTTGCGCCGGGCGTGCTGGAAGAACTGGGGGGAATCGGGCGGCAGCGTCCCCCGCGCCATCCCGTTGGTGAACAGGGGGAGGTCCAGCTCCTCCACAAACCGAGCGAGGGCGCCATACGCATTGCACCAGCGGACGGCGCTCCCGGCCATCACCACGGGCCGCTCCGCTTCAGCGAGCATCCTCGCCGCCTGTTCCAGGGCTGGCTTCGCGGGGCCGGGTCGCGGCACATCGCGCTCGAAGCGCGGGAAGTTCACGTGGCGCTCCTCCACCACCCGAAAGAGGACATCGAGGGGGATCTCCAAGAAGACCGGGCCAGGGCGGCCGCTCATGGCGTGGCGGAGGGCTACCTCGATGAACTCAGGGATCCGCTCGGTCTCATACACCGCCCCAGCCCACTTGGTGATCGGACGCATCAAAGCCACGTGGTCCATCTCTTGCAGCGACCCGCGGCCGAGCTGGGCGAAGGGTCCCTGGCCGCCGATGACCAGCACGGGGCTGTTGGCCCGGAAGGCGTTGGCCACCCCCGTGACGCTGTCGGTGACCCCGGGGCCGGCCGTGACCACGGCCACGCCGGGCCGGCCGGTGAGGCGAGCCCAGGCATCGGCGGCGTGGACCGCCGCCTGTTCGTGGCGGACATCGATGATGCGGATCCCCTCATCCAGGCACCCATCATAGATGGGCAGGATGTGACCACCGCAGAGGGTGAAGATCACCTCCACCCCGGCTGCCTTCAAAGCCTTCGCCACCAGCCGCCCGCCATGCACGCTCGACATGATGGCACCTCCGGACAGGATTTTAAGGCAAGCCCGCTGCGCCCAAGGCGCTCAACGGATATGCTCCACGTCGTATTCTATCGGTTTTCGTAACCATTCGGCCTGGCCGCCTTCGGCTCGGATCCCCTGCGAAGAGCCAGAAGGTTGTGGTCCTTGGGGATCCTTAGGGGTTGAGGGCCGCCAAAGGCGGCCCTCAACCCCTAAGGGTTTTTTCTCCTTTCCCTGCAGCCTCCTGGCTCGCAGGGAGAGGGAGATGGTCTCCCACTGCATATCCCAAAACGAAGAAGCAGCAGTTATCTGCGCGCAGTCCAGATGAAAACCGTTGAATTCATCTTTCCATGGTACCGGAGGTAAGGGAAAGCGCCACCTCAACGATTTCGTCGATCCCCGCTCTTCCCCAACAAGCTCCGTGTCCCGTTCGCGACGAAATACAAGCCGGATCTCTGAGGTTCGGACATAAGTTGGGACAAGGGGTTCCTCACTCCTTCTCGGTGAAGAGCGGGATGACCCCTCCCCCCTTTCTCC
>DATMAC010000224.1:0-5919 GCA_035573655.1 Thermoflexus sp. | reverse complement strand
CAGGGGCGAAGCGCTGGGCGCAGGGGCGCCCCTGTGGGGCAGGCACAAGGCCTGCTCCTCCAACGGGCATCCGCCTTTGGTAGGGGCACTCCTCGTGGGTGCCCTGGGGGCAGGCACAAGGCCTATCCCTACGATATTCGGTTTTTTGAGGGATCAGCGACGATGAGTGCGATTGCGCCGCCCTTGACCCGAGAGCTGGTCACACCCCGGCGTTCGCCGACGATCGAAGCGCTGCGCCGCCTGATCCGCCATCGGTCCGCGCAGGTGGGCCTTTTCCTGCTGGGCCTGATGGTCTTCGCGGCGATCTTCGCGGATGTCATCGCGCCTTACGACCCGATCAAGCCCTTGCCGAACGTGCAGCGTCGGGCCCCGCCTTGCATCCATTTGTTGGGTTGCCCGCCGGATCAGCCGCAGCATCTCTTCGGGATCGACGGCAACAACCGGGATCTGTTCTCCCGGGTGATCTACGGCTCCCGGCTGTCGTTGCAGATCGGTTTCGCCACCATCACCTTCGCGATCATCGTGGGAGGGCTGCTGGGGGCGATCGCGGGGTACGCGGGAGGGTGGTTGGACAATGCGATCATGCGGGTGATGGATGTGATCCTGGCCTTCCCCAGCCTGTTGTTGGCGATCGCCATCGTCAGCGTGTTGGGGCCGGGGCTCATCAACGCGCTGCTGGCCATCGGTTTCGTCTCCATCCCCGTTTATGCCCGGATCCTCCGGGCGAGCGTGCTGGCGGTCAAGGAGCTGGATTACGTGATGGCGGCCCGCGCGGTGGGCGCCTCCCCGATCCGGGTCCTCTTCGTCCACATCCTCCCCAACGCCCTGACCCCCTTGATCGTCCAGGGCACCCTGGGGATCGCCACCGCGATCCTCGACGCAGCGGCGCTCTCCTTCCTGGGGCTGGGGGCGGAGGTGCCGAAGCCGGAATGGGGGCTGATGCTCGGGGAGGAGCGAAACAGCGTCTTCAACGCGCCGCATCTGGTGTTCTTCCCCGGCCTGGCCATCATGCTCACGGTGTTGTCCTTCAACCTCCTGGGGGACGGCCTGCGGGATGCCTTGGATCCCCGCTTGAGCCACCGCGGCTACGAAAAACGCGTGTGAGCGTTCGGGGTAGGGAGGGGGATCGTTTAGGGGCGAGCCGGGCGTCAAAGCGCCAAGCTCGCTCCTAAACTTGAAGTGCCCTACGATGAACCAGCTTTGCTTGTAGCAAAACACTTGAGTGCCCGTTTTCTTTTTGTGAACATTGGGTCCCGGCCCTTCGGTTTTCCTTGGCGTCTGATAGCGGGGAAGGGCTTTCGTGCATCATCTGGGGGCGGAGGCTTGTTTTCTATCTGACGCATGGGACGGGCACTGAAGTGCCCTACTACGAACGAGGTTTTTTGTTCGTAGTAGGGCGCTTTAGCGCCCGTTTCCTTTTTGTGAACACGAGCTACAGCTTCTCGGTCACTCATTGGTGTTTGATCGTGAAGAGGGCCCTCCGCACGCGATCTGGTCAGCGGATCGAACGGGCACTGATGAAATTTAACCAATTCGTTCGGACATTCCACGCTGATACCGTGGGGAAGTAGATGGCCCCACCCCCTGGATCCTCCCTCCCCACGGCCCGAAGGGCCGTGGGGAGGGGGAGAAAACATATTTTGGGGGCGAGGTGGGCGCCTTCGGCGCCCACCTCGCCCCCAAACCCCCATCGTAGGCGGGCGCTTGGACGCCCGTTTACTTTTGCGAACATCCTTCCTGGCCCTTCGGTCTCCTCAGAGCGTCGGATGACTGGAAAGGCTCATGGGCCCGACGGCGAGCCGCGCTTCGGCGGGGCGTGCCTTGCGCTCGTTTGTTTTTACATCGAATCGGATCGAATGCTATAAAATTTAGAGATACGGCACAACCGGTTGAAGAGAGGGACGGGGACGTCCCGCCTCACCAAATGAACTTCCACTTGGGGAGATAGGAAGGCTATGGAAAAGCGAAATCCGATCCGGATGAGCGGCGCGCAGATCCGCCAGGCTTTCCTCGACTTCTTCGCCGCCCGGGGCCACACGGTTGTCCCCAGCTCCTCCCTGGTGCCTGTGGGGGATCCGACGTTGCTGTTCACCAACGCGGGGATGAACCAGTTCAAGAACGTTTTCCTGGGCCTGGAGACCCGCCCCTACAAGCGGGCGACCTCCGTTCAGAAATGCATGCGGGTCTCCGGGAAGCACAACGACCTGGAGAACGTCGGCCCCAGCCCGCGCCACCACACCTTCTTCGAGATGCTGGGCAACTTCTCCTTCGGCGATTACTTCAAGCGGGAGGCCATCCATTACGCCTTCGAGTGCTTGACCCAGGTCTACGGCCTGGACCCCGAGCGGTTGGTCTTCACGGTGCACCAGGACGACGACGAGGCCTACCGGGTGTGGGTGGAGGAGATCGGCGTCCCCCCGGAGCGGGTCTTCCGCATGGGCGATAAGACCAACTTCTGGATGATGGGGGACACCGGCCCCTGCGGGCCGACCTCGGAGATCCATTACGACTGGGGGCCGGAGTACTGCACCTGCGGGGACCCGAATTGCAGCGTGGCCCTGGACAACGGGTGCGATCGTTGGCTGGAGCTGTGGAACCTGGTGTTCATGCAGTTCGATCAGCGGGCCGACGGCACGCGGGTCCCGCTCCCCCGGCCGGGGGTGGATACGGGGATGGGCCTGGAGCGCCTGGCGGCCGTGCTTCAAGGGGTCTTCTCGAATTACGAGACGGACCTCTTCGTCCCCATTATGGAGCGAACGCGGGAGGTGCGCGGCCATACCAGCGAGGAAATGAAGGCCCACATCGTCGCCTATCGGGTGATCGCCGACCACACCCGCGCGGCCTCCTTCCTGATCGCCGATGGGGTGTTGCCGGGGAACGTGGGCCGGGGCTACGTGCTGCGGATGATCATCCGCCGCGCCGCCCGCTTCGGCCGCAAGATCGGTTTCGAGGAGCCGTTCCTGGCCCGCGTCGCCGAGGCGGTGATCGAGCTGATGGGCGGCCATTACCGGGAGTTGGTCGACCGTCGGGAGCACATCCTGCGCACCCTGACCCAAGAGGAGGAACGCTTCCTGCGCACCTTGGACTTGGGGCTCTCGCGGCTGGAGGAGGTATTGGAAGGGGTCGCCGCCCGGGGCGACCGGATCGTGCCCGGGGAGGAGGCCTTCCGGCTCTACGATTCGTACGGCCTGCCGCTGGAGATCACCCGGGACGTGGCCCGGGAGCGGGGCTTTGTGGTGGATGAGGCCGGGTTCCAGCGGGCGATGGCCCAGCAGCGGGAGCGGGCCCGGGCGGCGGAGCGCTTCGAGCTGGACACGGAGCAGCTCGCTCGGTACCGCCGGGTGCTGGCGACCCTTCAGGACAAAGGCCTGGTGGGCGATCAGGGGGTGGAATACGATCCGTACAGCGGGACCGAACGGGAGACCACGGTCGCTGCCCTCCTGGTGAACGGGGAGATGGTGCAGGTCGCCCGGCCAGGGGACCGCGTGGAGGTGGTCCTCCCGGCCACCTGCTTCTACGTGGAGAGCGGCGGCCAGGTGAGCGACACCGGCCACATCGCCCGCTACCCGGAGGGGGGCGGCGACCCGCTTTGGGAAATCGAAGTGGAGGACACCCGCCAGCCGATCCCCGGCCTCATCGTCCACATCGGCCGGGTGAAGTCCGGCCATCCCCGGGTGGGGGATCCGGCGTGGGCGGTGGTGGATTTCGAGCGCCGCTGGGACATCATGCGCAACCACACCGCTACCCATCTCCTCCACGCGGAGCTGCGCTCCCTCCTGGGCTCCCACGTGGTCCAGGCGGGCTCCCTGGTGGCGCCCGACCGGCTCCGCTTCGACTTCACCCACGGCGCCATGCTCAGCCAGGATGAGCTGGACGCCATCGTCTACGACGTCAACACGGCCATCCTGATGGACTACCCGGTGAACGTCAGCTACGAGCCCTATCAGCAGGCCATCGCCAGCGGCGCCATGGCCCTGTTCGGCGAGAAGTACGGCGAGATCGTGCGGGTGGTCCGCATCGGGTGGCCCGACGAGCCGCCCATCAGCGCGGAGCTGTGCGGCGGCACCCACGTCTACAACACCTCCCAGATCGGCGCCTTCGTGATCACCTACGAGGGCAGCGTGGGCTCGGGCGTCCGCCGGCTGGAGGTGGTCACCGGCCGCGAGGCCGTGCGCCTGATCCAGGATCGCATGCGGCGCCTCACCCACGCCGCCACCTACCTGGAGGTCCGGCCCGAGGAGGTGGACCGCAAGGTCCTGGACCTTCTGGATCGGATCCAGTCGCTGGAGAAGGAGCTGGCGCGGCTGCGCCGGGAGGTCGCCCGCCAGGAGTTCGAGGACATGTTCCGCCGCGCGGAGCGGGTGGGGGAGGTCACGGTGCTGGCCGCCCAGAGCCGGGTCGGGGACATCGAACAGCTCCGGGAGATGACCGACTGGTTCCGGGAGCGGGTGCGGACCAACGGGGTGATCGTGCTGGCCTCGGTGATCGGCGGCCGGCCGAGCTTCGTGGCGGCGGTGACCCCCGACCTCGTCGAGCGGGGCTTGGATGCCGTACGGGTGGTGCGGGCGGTCGCCCAGGTGGTCGGCGGGAGCGGCGGCGGCCGGCCGACCCTCGCCCAGGCGGGCGGCCGGGACGTCAGCAAGATCGGCGAGGCCCTCCACCAGGCTCCTCGCCTGGTCTCCGAGTGGCTGAGGCGGCAGGCGCATTAAGGGGTGTGGGATTTCCGTGAGGGTGGCCGCGTAGGCGGTCCACCCTTCGCAACGGAGCGGATTCAGCGTTACGCAGTCCATTGTCTTCGAGGGGCTTTGGGGGCGGAGCGGCGCGCCGTTCCGCCCCCAGAATTTTATCCCCTTCCCACGGCCCCAAGGGTCGTGGGAAGGGGATAACGGGCGGAGCGCTTCCACCGCTTCTCGCGGGTCCGAGCTGCGTAATTCCTACAGCGCATATTCCACGTATGCTGACCAGCCTGGTCTTGACTCTTGAGGCGGAAGCGGAGGCGGTCTTGCCGCCTCATTTGGGGCGGGCGAGCCACGCGCTGTTCCTGAAGGGGATCGCCCAACGGGATCCCGCCCTGGCCGAGCGGTTGCACGCGCCGGGCGAGCGCCGCCCCTTCACATGTTCCTCCCTATTGGGGGTTCGCGTGGAGCGGGTAGCGGGGGAACCGAGAGCCCGCGTCCTTCCTCAGCGCCCCCTCTTCCTGCGCTACACAGGGCTGACGGAGGAGGTCTCGGCGCACCTAATCCGCTGGGCCGAATCGCCCCCTCCCTTCGTCGAGATCGAGGGGGTCCGGTTGGTCGTCCGGGGCGCGACGTTGGACCCCGCGGTCCATCCCCTGGCCGGGCAGACGACGTATGGGGCGCTCCTGCGGCGCTTCCTGTCGGCGGACTCCGCGTTGCCGCGCCAACTGGAGCTGGAGTTCCTCTCGCCCACAACGTTTCATTCCGGGGGACGGAACGTGCCGGTGCCGCTGCCGGATTTGGTCTACGGGGGTCTGGTGGAGAAGTGGAACGACTTCTCCCCGGTGGCGATCCCGTCGGAGGTGCGGCGGTTCGCCCAGGAGTGCATGGCCATCAGCCGGTATCATCTTTCGACCGAGGCGGTGCCGGGGAAAGGGGAGGGCCTGCAAATTGGCTTCGTCGGCCGTTGTCGCTACGTGGTCCTGCGGGCCGACCCCTACTGGCTGGCGATGGTGCACGCGCTGACCGATTACGCCTTCTATGCGGGGGTGGGGTATCAGACGACGACGGGGATGGGGCAGGCGCGGCGGAGAGGGGACGCGCCCAGCCTCTCGGCAGGGCCCCGATGAGCCCTGGGGCGCCGCATCGAGGTGTGGGGGCGGATCGATCAGGCGGGCGCGGCGGCCGGCTGCGAGCACCTCCCCACCCCCCGCTCAAACGGGGAGGCGCTCGCAGCCTAGAG
>DATMAC010000223.1:0-12997 GCA_035573655.1 Thermoflexus sp. | reverse complement strand
GGGCCGAGCCGCGCGCCTTCGGCGCGCGGCTCGGCCCCCCAAAGCCCCCAGGAGGAACCCGCTGATATCCGTATTGGGGTTGCCTGAGAACAGCAAGAGCCAAGGCAGTAGGAGAACAAGAGCTCGATGCGGTATTACATTCACACTTTTGGCTGTCAAATGAACGTCGCCGATAGCGAGCGGCTGGCCTCGGCCTTGGAGAAGCTCGGCTATCAGATGGCCGAGCGACCGGAACACGCCGATGTGCTCGTCGTCAACACCTGCGTGGTCCGCCAGTCGGCCGAGGAGAAGGCCTACGGCTGGCTCCATATGGTCCGCCCCCTCAAGGAGCGGCGGCCCGACCGGGTGGTCGCCGTGATGGGCTGCTTGGTCGGGGTTAAGGGGAACGAGGGGCTCCGCCGCGCCTTCCCGTGGGTGGATGTTTTCATGCCTCCGGCGGACCCCCGCCCGCTGGTGGACTTCCTGGCGAGGCGGATCGATGAGGGGCGCGCCGTCGCCGATTTGGAGCGGATGGTCCGCTACGCCCTCCAGGACGAGGAGCTGGTGCTGCCGGCCGCCGAGCGGGGCCGCAAGGTGACCGCTTACGTGCCGGTGGTGCACGGATGCTCCTTCGGCTGCACCTTCTGCATCATCCCCTACCGCCGTGGCCCCGAGCGGAGCCGGCCGGTCGGGCAGATCGTGGCCGAGGTCCGTGCCCTGGCGGAACAGGGCGTGAAGGAGGTCACCCTCCTGGGTCAAATCGTGGACCGCTACGGCAAGGATATCCCGGACGGCCCGGATCTGGCGGACTTGCTGCGGGTGGTCCACGAGGTGGAAGGGATCGTGCGCATCCGCTTCCTCACCTCCCATCCCAACTTCATGACCGATAAGATCCTCGACGCGGTGGCCGAGCTGCCCAAAGTCTGTGAACACATCGAGATCCCCGTTCAGGCGGGCAACGACGAAGTGTTGGCTCGAATGCGCCGGGGCTACACGGTGGCCGACTACAAGCGGATCGTGGAGAAGATCCGCCGGCGCATCCCGAACGCCTCCATCGCCACCGACATCATCGTGGGCTTCTGCGGGGAGACCGAGGAACAGTTCATGGACACCTACCGGCTGGTGGAGGAATTGGAATTCGACGTGGTCCACATCGCGAAATACTCCCCGCGGCCGGGGACGGTGGCCTGGCGCCGCATGGCCGACGACGTGCCGCCGGAGGAAAAGGAGCGCCGCTTCCGCATGCTGGAGGAGCTCTACGAGCGGATCGCCCGCCGCAAGAACGAGGCCCTCATCGGGCAGACGGTGGAGATCCTGGTCGAGGATCGCAACGAAAAGGGGAAGTGGTTCGGGCGAACCCGTAACAACAAACTGGTGTTCTTCGAGGACGGAGACCGCGACTGGCGCGGCCAGCTGGTCCAGGTCCGCATCACCTCGGCCGGCGCCTGGTCGCTTCAGGGAGTTCCGGTCGGAAATCCAGCAGAGGCTTCGCCATCGGTTCCTTAGGAGACCTCAGAGGCAGAGCCTGCGACGTACCGAACCCGATGCGGGGCCGCCTGCGCGGCCCCGCATTTGTTATCCACCCTCACCCTGGAATCTCCTCCGGATCCCTATAGAGCGCCCATCCCAATCGACGGGCCAGCTCATCTGCTCCGGGCTCGTACCGACGCCGTACGATCTGTTCTTCCATCTGGCTCGCACGCTCCTCTACCAAATCTCTCCCTGCACCGGTCTTGAATGCTTGGCTCGTCCGTAACGATTCAGTCCGGTTCCATTCCATGGGGGAGAAGAGAGGCAAGGAGGAATGAGGGGGCAAATTCCGCCCCAGGGGATTGCCCAAATAATTTGTTCAGCCGCAATAGCGCCTGTTTCGCCTGTTTTTCTTGCGAATATCCCGTCACAGGCTCTCGGTTTCCTCTGGCGTCTGATGGCCTGGAGGACCTTTCACACGCCATTTGGCGAGTGGAGGCCCGTTCTTTGTCTGACGCGTGAGACGGGCACTGAAGTGCCCTACTACGAACGGGATTTTGTTCGTAGTAGGGCGCTTTAGCGCCCGTTTTTTCTTGTTAACATTCATTGCGGGTCTTTGGTTTCCTCTGGCATCTGATGGCCTGGAGGGCCTTTCACACGCCAGTCGGCAAGTGGAGGCCCGTTCTTTGTCTGACACGTGGGACGAGCAGTGCTGCAACTGGAAAAATTATTTTGGGCAATCAACTACTATCCCCTCCTCTCCCCCCAGAAACGGAGGGAGAAGAGGGACAAGGGAGGATGAGGGAGCAAATTCCGCCCCAGGCGATTGCCCAAATAACTTTGTTAAGCCACAATAGCGCCCATTTCCACGGCCGTAGGGAGGGGGGATGAAAAAATACTTGGGGGCCGAGCCACGCGCCTTCAGCGCGTGGCTCGGCCCCCAAAGCCCCCAGGAGGAACTGTCCTATATATTGGCGTTGCGTGAGAACGGCTGAATCGTTACGCTCGTCCTCACTCCACCACAATGTTGATCAGCCGGCCCGGCACATAAATGAAGCGCTGGGGCTGTCGGTCGCCCAGGTGCCGACGGACGTTGGCCCGATCCAGGGCGATCCGCCGCGCCTCCTCCTCGGTGATCGAGGCCGGCACCTCCACCCGATCCCTCACCCGGCCGTTGATCTGGATCACCAAGGTGATCGTATCCGCCCGGGCCAGCTCCTCGTCCCACTGAGGCCAAGGCTGCTGATGGATGCTATACGGATACCCCAGCCGCTCCCATAGTTCCTCCGCCAGATGCGGCACGAAGGGCGCCAGCAGCAACAGCAGGGTCCGGATGGCCTCCGACCACGCCTCGTGACGGACAACGGGGGTGGCCTTCGCGTCCTGGAGGTAATTCGTGAACTCCATTAAGGCAGCGATCGCCGTGTTGAACTCGAAGTCCTCCAGATCCCGGCTCACCCGCTTGATGGTCCGGTGGGTCCAACGCCGCAGGGCGGCCACCTGCTCGGGGGTCGGTTCCCCATCCGCCTCAGCGGGCTCCAACACCAAGTTCCACACCCGGTGCAGCCAACGGTGCACCCCTTCGATGCCCGTGGAGCTCCACGGCCCGCCCATGTCCCAGCGGAAACCGAACATCAGGTACGCCCGCACCGTGTCCGCCCCGTACCGCATGACCAGCTCATCGGGCGCCACCACGTTGCCCCGGGACTTGGACATCTTCTCCCGGTCCTCCCCCAGGATGACGCCCTGGTTCCGCAGGCGGATCATCGGCTCGTCGAACCAGACCATCCCCATATCCCGCAGGACCTTGGTCCAGAAGCGGGTGTACAAGAGGTGCATGGTCGCATGCTCCACGCCGCCGGTGTACAGATCGACCGGCAGCCAGTAACGGGCTTCCTCCTCATCCCACGGCGCAGCGTCCAGGTGCGGGCTCAGGTAGCGGTATTGATACCACGAGGAGTCCACGAAGGTGTCCATGGTGTCCGTCTCCCGCTCCGCGGGCCCGCCGCATTGCGGGCAGGTGGTCTTCACGAAATCCTCCAGGTACTTCAGCGGGGACTCGCCGGTGGGCAGCACGTTGACGCTCTCCGGCAACAGCACCGGCAGCTGATCCTCGGGCACGGGGACGGTGCCGCACTTCGGGCAGTAGATGATGGGGATGGGGGTGCCCCAGTAGCGCTGGCGGCTGATGCACCAATCCCGCAGCCGGTAGGAGACGGCCGGCCGGCCCAGGCCCCGCCGCTCCAGCTCCGCCACCACCGCCTTCTTCCCCTCTTCGCTGGGCAGCCCGTCGAAGGGGCCGGAGTTCACCATCACACCGGGCCCTTCATAGGCCGCCGTGAGCTCCTCCCCCTGCCAGCCCGGCGGGGCGATCACCACCCGGATGGGCAGACCGAACTTCACCGCGAACTCGAAGTCCCGCTGATCGTGCGCGGGGACCCCCATCACCGCCCCGGTCCCGTATTCCATCAGCACGTAGTCCGAGATCCAGATGGGGAGCCGCTCCTCCGTCAGCGGGTGCCGGGCATAGGCGCCGATGAACACCCCCGTCTTCTCCCGCTCCAGGGAGAGCCGCTCGATCTCCGTGCGGCGCTGCGCCTCGCGGATATACGCCTCCACCTCCGCCCAGCGGTCGGGGGCGGTGAGCTTGGGCACCAGGGGGTGCTCCGGGGCCAGCACTACGAAGGTGGCGCCGAATAAGGTGTCGGGCCGGGTGGTGAAGACCACGATGGAGTCCTCCCCCTCGGTGGGGAAGACGATCTCGGCCCCCTCGCTCCGGCCGATCCAGTTCTTCTGCATCGTGCACACCCGCTCCGGCCAATCCAGCCGGCTGTGATCCAAGAGCTCATCGGCGTAAGCGGTGATGCGGAGGAACCACTGCTCCAGTTCCTTCTTGATCACCGGCGTCCCGCACCGCTCGCAGACCCGCTCGCCGTTATGGGAGACCACCTGTTCCCGGGCCAGGGTGGTGTTGCATCGAGGGCAGAAATCCACCGCCGAGCGCTTCCGATAGGCCAGCCCCCGTTTGTAGAACTGGATGAAGAACCACTGGTTCCACTTGTAGTACTCGGGCTCGCAGGTGATCACCTCCCGGCTCCAATCGAAGGACGCCCCCATGCTGCGCAGCTGCCGGCGCATCCGCTCGATGTTGGCGTAGGTCCAGGTCTTGGGGTGGGTGTTATGTTTGATGGCCGCGTTCTCCGCCGGCAGCCCGAAGGCGTCGAAGCCGATGGGGAAGAGGACGTTGTAGCCCTTCATGCGCAGGTAGCGGGCCACGGCGTCGCTGGGGGCCATGGCGAACCAGTGCCCCATATGCAGGTCGCCCGACGGGTAAGGGAACATCGTCAAGAAGTAGAACTTGGGCCGGCTCGGGTCCCGGACCGCTCGATAAATCCCCGTTTCCTCCCAGCGTTGCTGCCATTTCGGCTCGATCACCTGTGGCTCATAGCGCTCCATTTCCGCCTCCCGATGATCCCCTCATCCATAAAGTCAGCTTGATCCGTGACGATGATCTTTCGATTCGTGAACCTTCCGTGGGATGCGGGCTGCCCGCACCCCACGAAGGAATGATCATAATAAAGTTTACTCGCTCAAAGGCGTATTGCTTCATCCCGATTTGTTTTGAGGATATGGGATGGGGCAGGCCAACGGCCCCACCCCCAAGGAGCAGGATCACCGAACCAGGGTCAACCACCCGTAAACGTCCGGCGCCTGGCCGGTTACGATGGCGAAGAAACGCTCCTGAAGCCGGCGGGTGATCGGGCCAGGCTGCCCGCATCCGACGGGGATGCGATCCACGGAGCGCACCGGGGTGATCTCCGCCGCCGTCCCGGTCATGAAGATCTCGTCCGCCGCGTAGAGCCATTCCCGCGGGATCGGCTGTTCCCGCACCTCGATCCCTTGCTCCCGGGCCAGGGCCAGCACCGCGTCCCGGGTCACCCCCAGCAGGATGGAGTTGTGCAAGGGCGGTGTATACAGCACGCCGTCCTTGACCAGGAACAGGTTCTCCCCGCTTCCCTCCGCCACATACCCGTAAGCATCCAGCATGATCGCTTCCGCGTACCCCAGGTCGTGGGCCTCCATCGCCGCGAACTGGGAGTTGACGTATTGCCCCCCGATCTTCCCCAGAGCCGGGAAGGTATCCGGGGCCATCCGGCGCCACGAGGAGACGATGACGTCCACCCCCTTCTCCAAGGCCTCCTGCCCCAGATACCGTCCCCATTCGAAGGTGATGATCACCACTTCCACCGGACAGGAGCGGCCGTCGACGGCCAGGCCGCCGACCCCCCGAAAGATCAACGGGCGGATGTAGCAGGAGGCGTGCCCGTTCGCCCGCACCGTTTCCACCACCGCCTGCGCCAGCTGGTCCTCCGTATAGGGAACATCGAAGCGCAGGAGCCGGGCGGAGAAGAGGAGGCGGGCCAAGTGCGGGCGCAGGCGGAAGATCGCCGCCCCCTGGGGGGTCTCATAGGCCCGGATCCCCTCGAACACACTGGTCCCGTAGTGAAGCGCGTGGGCTGTTACATGGACCGTCGCCTGATCCCAGGGCACCAGCCGCCCGTTCCACCAGATCCAGTCGCTTCTCGGCGCCATGGAAACCTATCCCTCCTGGAGAGAATTTCAATGAGCGAGCCCTACCCAATGACCTCCCAGCCGATGATCACCAGAGCGGCGGTGAGGAGACAGAGCTCGATCGCCAGGAGCATGGGCTGTCGGTAATACCGTCGGTAGAACGCGATCCCTCGAGCGCCGGTTTGATGGAGGTCCCGAGGCCACAGGCCGTATTGACGGCGCCGCCAGGGCCAAAGCCACATGATCCCATCATCGGTTCCCACGCTGTCTAAGGCCAGATGCAGCAGCGCCAGCCCAACCACCAGCCCCACCGGCAGATGGAACCCCCACGCCAGCAGAGCACCCCAAATCGCCCAGAACAGCGGCGTATGGGTCCAGAGGGTGTGATGGGGGTTGTGGCCCGCGCGATGAGCCCGCCGCTGGTGCCACCAGCCCCACAGCAGATCGATATCCGGCAACCCGCTGAGCAGAGCGGCCAAGCCAGCGACCCCCAGATGGAACGGCTGATGGGTGGCGCGTTGGATCACATAAACGGCCACCACACCGGCCGCGGCGTGGGCCATCACCGTCATCGGATCCTCCGACCTGAAAGGAGTAGATTTCCTGCGACCAAGCCCATTCGTCCAAAAACAAGGAACCCCCCTCCGTCAGGGACGAAGGGGGGTTCCTCCGCGGTCCCACCCTGCTTCACTGGAAGCGGGGTTCCGCCTTCCAGTGCGCTTTGGGCGCGATAACGGGCGCAACCCGTCCGGAGCTACGGCGATGCTCGCGGTCACCCCGGCGGCTCCGGGGCGAGTTCGGCCTTTGGGAAACCCGGAGGCTTCCCAGGCCCTCCCTGGGGGCCATGCGGCCTTGCACCGACCGGCCGCTCGCTGAGGGATGGCCTACTACTCCCCTTCTCCGCCTTTATGGGCCTTCGGCTTCGATAAAAGAATGGGGCGCACCCGCGCCCCGTTCGAACCTGAGAGAGGTGGACCCGACGGGATTCGAACCCGTGACCTCCTCAATGCCATTGAGGCGCGCTCCCAGCTGCGCTACGGGCCCACGCGATGACCCAGTGGAGCCGACCGGATTCGAACCGGCGACCTCTCCCGTGCGAGAGGAGCGCTCTCCCAGCTGAGCTACGGCCCCACTGTCGCGATTTATTTTACCTTGAAGGCATGATCACTGTCAAGGCACACGCCGCCATTCGAAGGCTCCGAGGGTCACGGCACACGGCGCGGCAGACTGTCCGTGGATAGGATTTTCCTACTCAGCGAAGAAGCGAATCGATACGGACAAGGACGGCGTTGGGGGAGGACTGAATTTTCGAGGAGGACAGCGGCCTCCACCCGGGGAGCCTTAATCGAGCTGAGGTCCTCATTACCCGAAGGGTCCGAATCCTCCCTTTGCAACCGCTAAGCGCTTCCTTGCGTTTACGTGGCTCAAGCGTGTTCCGCAACTCCCCAGGAAGTTTCGGCAACCGGGATCCACGGATGTATGAACAAGATCCAAAAACAATTCGTTCGTCAACCTCAACGCCCCAAAATCTGTTGGCAAATCGAGCAACCAGCAATATATTTCTTTTCAGAGTTGTCTTCGATAATCTATACTCCTCCACTCTCATTTACGAAATCGTAGGGCCTTAATTGAACCAGCGTGGGATTGAAACTCCGCGACACAATTTCCATCGCGTCACAGATGGGCAGCCTCCATTGAACCAGCACGCGTGGTGTAAGGGTCACGGTGCTCCACGATGATCAGATGATCTTACGATTTGCGCTCCCGGCAAGAGAGAAAAGCCCAAGTCTAAGGAGATGAGGATCAAGATGACCAGGAAACGAAGGAGGTTCAAGACCCGAATCCCAGGGCTCTCCTTTTCCTGGAGACGCGGGCTTTCCTTCTCCTGGAAGCGCGCCCTGGGTTTAAGTCGCGCTCGCTATCGGATCGCGCGAAAAACCGGCATCCCCACGACCCGGACAGGGATCAAACGGAAGTTGAGGCGTAAGTTGATCGAAGCGCTTCTACGCTTACTCGGGCTGTGAGTTGGGACGAGCGCGGCTTCGATCGAACGATGCAGGGGCGGCCTTCAGCTCGCGCGGATTTGGCGGGGATTCGATAGAGCGATGTGCGATAATAAACGAGCCCCCGACATCGGGGGCTCGGCACCCTGAGTCGCCCTCCATCGCACCCCGGTGAGGGCCCTCAACGGCACCCGCACGCCTCCGGCGACGGGCAATCACAGACCTCGGCGATCGCCTCGATCTCCACCCGGGCCCCCATCGGAAGGGCCGCCACGCCCACCGCCGAACGCGCCGGCGGGCGCTCCGGAAAGAACTCGGCATACACCGCGTTCATCCGAGGCCACTCCGAAAGATCGACCAAAAAGACCGTCGTCTTCACCACGTGGCGCAAGCACGACCCCGCCGCCTCCAGGATGGCCCGTAGGTTCTCCAGCGCTTGCCGGGTCTGGCGCTCGATGTCCGGCCCCGCCAGCTCGCGGGTCTCCGGCACCAGGCCGAGCTGCCCCGCGGTGAAGATCAGGTTCCCCACCCGGATGGCCTGTGAGTACGGGCCCACCGCCGCCGGGGCCCTCTCCGTGGAAATCGCTTCCCGGGCCATCTTTTCCCCTCCTAGCAAAAAGATGTCCGTCAGGGTGATCCTACGCGGAGCGCGATCCATACAGCACGTGCTGTCGGATGGCATGGCAGGACAAGCAGAGGGGATCCTCGCAGAGCAACGCCATCGGATCTCGGCGCAGGACTTCCAACAGGCGCTCAACCATCGGCTTGAGGGGGAGCCCCTGGACCGTCCATTCCCCTATATAGACCCGCCGAGTGACGGGCTCCAAGCACGGGCCCGCTGCCTCGAACCCCCGACGACACCCCGGGAAACCCGGCAGCTCCACCACCCGCCGGTCCATCAACGCCCAGCGCACAAAGGTCTTCCGCCCCGCCATGGCTTCCACATAATGGATGGCCACGTTCATGGTGTGATCCGCCCCCACCAGGATCACATCGCCGCCCTCCGCGTGGAGCCAGCGGATCGGCCCCCACGGATCCAGGATGGATTGGGCGGAAGCCGCCGCCCCTGCCTGCGGGCCCACCGCGAGGAACGACAGAACCGGATGCTCGCTGCGGCGCGCACCCGGCAGGCGCCGCGCCACCTCCCAGAACGGCTCCCACTCCGGGTCCGGCGGCAAATCGGGGTGAAAGAAAGTCGCCCGCGCGTTGGCCCCCTGCATCGCCAGGTAGACCACCCCGTTGTCCGGCGGCCCCACCCGGGGGTAGACCATCGTCCGAGAGGTGAAGGCAGGGATCAGCCACGTGGCCCCCCGCATCGCCGCTTGAACTGCCCCCGCCACGGTGGCGATACCCCCCCGCACCCCATTCGCTGCTTCAGGGGCCACCAGGATGAGCGCCGGGCCCTCCGGGTTCCAGCGAACGGCCTCCAGGGCCAGGGTCAGGGTCCGGAAACCGATTGGTGCACTCACTGGGCTCAGCGTCCTTTCCACTCCGGCTTCCGCTTCTCAATGAAAGCTTGCATGCCCTCTTTCTGATCCTCAGTGGAGAACAGGAAGTAGAACAGCCGCCGCTCGTAGTCCAGGCCATCCCGCAGGCTGGTCTCGAAGGCTTTGTTCACCGCCTCCTTGGCCAGGCGCACGGCGATGGGGGGCCGAACAGCGATCTCCTTCGCCAAGCGGATCGCTTCCTCCAGATAGGTTTCCACCGGGACCACGCGGGAGACCAGCCCGGCAGCTTCGGCCTCGCGGGCACTCATATAGCGGCCGGTGAGGATCATCTCCATCGCCTTGGACTTGCCGATGGCTCGGGTCAGCCGCTGGGTGCCCCCCGCCCCGGGCATCACCCCGATGTTGATCTCCGGCTGGCCGAAGACGGCGGTCTCGGAGGCGATGATGATGTCACAGGCCATCGCCAGCTCACACCCTCCGCCCAGACACCACCCTGAGACGGCCGCGATGATCGGCTTGCGGATCCGCTGGATCCGATCCCAGCGGGCGATGTTGTCCCGGAGCAACATCTCCACCGCGCTGGCCTCCGCCATCTCTTTGATATCCGCCCCGGCGGCGAAGGCCCGCTCGTTGCCGGTGATCACGATGCAGCGGATCCGCTCGTCTCGATCGAACTCCTCTAGGGCGGTGGCCAGCTCCTCCATGAGGACGCTGTTGAGGGCGTTGAGCTGCTGGGGCCGGTTTAAACGAATCAACCCCACGTTCTCTATCGTTTCCACGAGGATCGAAGTGTAGGCGGTCATAGCTCCCCCTTCGTTGTAGGAGTTACACAGTTCGGAGCCCCCAGGAAGAGGTGGAATGGCCTCACCTCCCTTCATCCCCCTCCACACGGCCCTTTAGGCCGTAAATATTTTTGGGGGTGGAACCGCACGCCTTCGACGCGCAGCTCCACCCCCCAAACCCCCAGGAGAAAACCAACGGCGTAACTCGGTTTACGCTCGGAAGTTCAGGAGGAAGATCGCCTCCACCGTCGCATAAAGGTTCAACGTCATATGCATCAGGATGGGCGGCCACAGGGAACGGGTGCGCGCTCGCAGGCCCGTCAGCGCCAATCCGACCAGGAACGCCTGAGCGATCCAGAACCACTGATCCGCTGTGCCACCATAGGTAAGCAGATGGAACAGCGCGAAGATCAGGGAGACCAGATAGATGGAGAACATCGGGCCCACCCGCGCCGCGAGGGCCGGGTAGAGCAAACCCCGGAAGAGCAACTCCTCGGTCGGCGGCCCGACCAGAACCGTGAGCATCCCCATCGCCGCCCATCCCAGGGGATCCCTTCCCCGGAACATGGGGGCCAATGTCTCCGGGATCACCGGGCGCCCCAGGGCCATGGTCACCGCGTCCAGCGCGATCCCCAAGCCCAGGGCCAGGAAGGGCACCGCCCACAGCGGGATCCGGATTGGGGGGACCAGACGGAGGGCCTGGCGGAGCGGCCCCCGCACCCACAGGCGCAGGCCAGCCCCCAACGTCAGCAAGATAAACAGGTAAATGAGAGTGTTGGCGAGCCCCATGAAACGCCCGCTGGAGGATGCACGCTGAAAGACCGCCTCGAAGGGCTGGTTGGGCTCAAGGAGCACCCAGTAGATCAGGAAGAGGAGGACGCCGAGCATGAACTGGGCCATCAGGAAATACGCCAGAGCGGATACGGCGAAGCCGATCCCCCAAGGCGGGGCCGGCTCCAACTCTTCCGTTGGGGAACGCGGCGATGAGCGAGTGGACATCGTCTACACACTCCTGATCGATGGGATTCGTTCGAGAGAAACCGCTACTGCTCCTTCCGGATTGGATTTTTGGTTTTGGTCCCTTGAGGATGTGGGGGCGAGCCGAGCGCCTAAAATATCTTTTATCCCCGGTGGAGCCATTGGCCCGCACCATCTCATATCCTCAAAACAAATTCGGATGAAGCACTACTGCCTCATCTCGTTTTGTTTTTGGGGTATGCCGTTGGGAAGACAGATGGATCCCAACCCCCAATTGATGGACAAGGCGCTACCACCCCCTCACCCAGGCCTGTTCGATGCCCAGCCATCCAGTACGAGGCGGATTCAGCGCCTGCTCGTACACCCGAGCGAACTCCGCCTCAAAGAGGGCGGCCATCCCCGGGTCCGCCACGATCAGGAAGTTCTCATCGTTGTCCTGGGCGGCGTTCCGGGAGAAATTATACGAGCCGAAGATCACCACCCGGCGATCGATGACGAACACCTTATGATGCATATTGTACGGATTGCCATCCTTCAGCACATCGATCCCGGCCTGCCGGAGGCGCCGGAACTGGCTGGCCGGCGCCTCCGCCCCCACGGTCTCGAACACCCCATGGATCTCCACCCCCGATCGGGCGCGCTCCAGCAGGACGTTCGCGATCTGCGGATGGGTGAAGGCGAAGGCCATGAACACGATCCGTTCCCGCGCGCCCTGGAGGGCTCGCTGGATCGCTTCAACGGTGGGATCCTCCGGCGCGAAGTAATTTTCCACCGGAACGCCCTCGATGGTCAATCGGGGGACGGTGTCGCCGGAGGGGCGGGCTGGGCCGAAGGCCCGTCGCTCAAACATCGCGGCGAACTTGACCGCATAATTGCGGGCTAAGTCCGGCGAGCGGATCAGGGCCGCGTTGTTGTTGTTCTGATAGGCGTCGTTGTCGGTGAAATTCATCGAGCCGGTCCACACGAGCTCGCCGTCGATGACCATGAATTTGTTGTGCATGTAGCCGGGCCGCTCATCGGTCACCACGGGGATGCCCCCCGCCCGCAGGCGGGCGATCGCCCGGGTGTCGGCGTTGTCGGTCTCGGTGACCACCCGAACGCGAACGCCGCGATCCCGGGCCCGCAACAGGGCCTCCGCGACCGGCATCAAGTCGATATCGTAAACCGCCACGTCCAGGGTTCGGCGCGCGCCGTCGATGGCCGCGATCAACGCATCCACCACACCCCCGCGATGGAAACCGGGGTCGTCCGGGAAACGGGGCGTGGTGAAGAAGACCTCATACCAGCGGGATCCCGTCCCCTCCGGGGATGCAGGGGGTGGAGCGGCCGGACGGTTCAGGCAATATTGAGCGGCGAGCGCCAGGATGGCCAGGAACAACAGACCGATCAGCCCGGAAAGCGGCGGGATCCCCCGGATCGTGCGGAGGGCCATCCGGCGAGGGCGTCGCGAGTGGGATGTTCCCATAGGTTCCCCCTGATCTGGGAGATCAGTGCTCCCTTCATGCTTGGTGATGCTGAGATCTGCCTTGCGGGGTGCAGGCTACCTTCGGCAGCCCGCACTCTGCAGAAAAGCCGAATTCCCTATCCCATGCGGCAAAGTCACAACGCTTGGCCTTCGATGATCGAAGTTGTACGTCCGCGTAGGCGGACGCCTGGCACGAAGCGCCTATCAAGGTCGATTTATGAAATTTATTAGTTCGGACATTTCACGCTTATGCCGTGGGGGAAGTGGATGGCCCCACCCCCCTTTATCCCCCCTCCCCAC
>DATMAC010000222.1:0-3879 GCA_035573655.1 Thermoflexus sp. | reverse complement strand
GCCCCGGCTGTGCGATGGGTGGCGTTTCCCCACCCCGGACGGCAAGGCCCACTTCAAAGCCGTGCAACCGCCGCGGCGGGAGATCCCGGAAGGCGCCTTCTTGGTAGCGACCCGCCGAGGGAAGCAATTCAACAGCATGGTTCAGGAGGACGTGGATCCCCTCAATGGCCTCCCACGGGACGCGGTGTTGATGCATCCCTCCGACGCCGCGCGCCTCGAGCTTCAGGCTGGGGATCCCGTTCGCCTCTGGAACCAATACGGGGAATTCCACGGCCGGGTGTTCCTGGGGGAGGTCAAGCCGGGCACCCTCCAGATTCACTGGCCGGAAGGGAACGTCCTGGCCGCCCCGGACGCCCGCTCCCCTTTGGCAGGCATCCCCGCTTATAAGGCGATCGTCGCTTACTTAGAAAAGCGAATGGGATGAATCCCCCACCGCAGCGAGGCACTCTCTGAACGCTAACGATAGGGAACGCGTCCAACAGCGAACGAGCACGTCGGAAGGGTAAAGCCAAAGTCCTTCTCTCCGATTCCCAATCCGGAAGGGAGACGCCGATGGGCCAGGATGGCGCCTTGAAAGGATGGCCCATCACCGGCTGGCGGGGAAGCCACGCCGAGCGGCGGGAGGATGTGGTGATCGCCGAGGAGCCCCTGGAGATCCAGGTCGCGCTCCTGGGCGATGGAGGGATGGAGACCCTCCCGGTCGCTGTCACCATGCGGACCCCGGGGCACGATGAGGAATTGGCCCTGGGTTTCCTCTACACGGAAGGCTTGATCAACGATCTGCAGGCCATCCCCCATGGCCTGACGCTGGAGCGCCCCTCTGCGAACGAGATTCAGGTTCTCCTTCCCCCTTCGATTCGAATCGATCGCGAGCGCTTGACCCGGCATTTCTATATGACCAGCAGTTGTGGAGTGTGTGGGAAAGCCGCCATCGAAGCGGTTTTCGTCCAGGGGTATCCGCCACTACCGGAAACGGAGCCGATCGTCCCCCTGGCGGTCCTCTATGATCTTCCCCGACGGCTTCGCGCGGCTCAGTCTCTTTTCCGCCGGACCGGTGGGCTGCACGCAGCGGCGATTTTCGATCCCCAGGGCCAATTGCTTTGGCTCCGGGAGGATGTGGGTCGCCATAACGCGGTGGACAAGGTCATCGGGGCCGCCCTTCTGGAAGGTCGTCTGCCCCTCCACAACGCCATCATGCTCGTGAGCGGTCGGGCGGGCTTTGAAATCGCCCAGAAAACGCTGCGGGCCGGCATCCCCATCCTGGCCGCTCTGGGGGCGCCTTCCAGCCTCACCCTGGAGCTCGCCCAGGCCGTCGGCATGACCGTGGTGGGGTTCCTGCAGGAAGGCGGGGCCAACGTTTATACAGCCCCATGGCGGATCCGTGGGATGCAATAGCTGACGCGGCAGTTTCCCCGCGCCAATTGGCAATCGGCCTTCCTGGGGCGCTTCGCGCCGGGCGTCGGCCTCCGCGGACGTGGAACATTGGTCGGCGCAGGCCGACCACCGGCCGTAGGCCTCAGGAGGGCGACTTCAGTCGGCACCTCTTGTGTCGTCGGAAATCAACGGTGCAACAATAGAATAATGGAGGATCATCGGTTCCGAATTGGCCCACCGATCTTATGCCCCGACCATCGCCTATGATCGAAGCGCCCGTTCGGCGCATCCTGGGGGTTCGGGTTCACGACGTCACGATGGAGGAGGCGCTCCGCATCGCGGATGCCTTCCTTGCCGAAGGCGGGTCCCATCAGATCTGCACGGTGAACCCCGAGTTCGTGATGCATGCCCGGCGGAACCCCGCATTCTTCGAGGTGCTGGAACGCGCAGACTTGAACGTCCCTGATGGCGTAGGGCTGCTCTGGGCGGGTCGGATCCTGAACCAACCGCTGCGAGAGCGGGTGCCGGGGGTGGAGTTTATGGAAGCCCTGGCCGCTCGGGCGGCGGAGCGGGGATGGCGGGTTTTCCTCTTAGGAGCCGCGGAAGGAGTGGCCGCCCGTGCAGCCGCAGTCCTCCAGTCCCGATATCCAGGCCTGACCATCGCTGGAACCTTCGCCGGCTCCCCTCGGCCGGAAGACGCCCCCGAGATCTTGGAGCGCCTTCGGAAAGCCCGGCCGGACCTCCTCTTCGTCGCCTATGGTGCCCCCCAACAGGACCTATGGATCGCTCGCTACCAGCCGGAGCTTCGCATCCCGGTCGCCATGGGCGTTGGGGGGGCTTTTGACTTCATCGCCGGGGTTGTCCCCCGCGCCCCTCGTTGGATGCGGGAGCATGGGCTGGAATGGCTGTATCGTCTGATTCAGCAACCTTGGCGCTGGCGCCGTATGCTTGCCCTCCCCCGCTTCGTCCTGGCCGTCCTCGCGGCCCGCTACGGAAGCGGAGGGACCGGGGCGGGCGTCGGGTAAGCTTGGATTGCGAACTCGTCCCAATACCCCCGCAGGCTCACGGGGCCGTAAGCGAAGATCGCCATCCCCCGCGCCCCCAGCGCCCGCGCGACCCTGATTCGATCCTGAATGTCCTGGAAACAGGCGTAGCCGCCGTGGATGCCTGGGAACACATACCGCCCGGAGGCGTCCGTCAAAAAGTCCGCCAACAGCGTCTGAAAACGATCCAGTGTCCACGGAGTTGTGTCCGGACAATTCGAAGAAGGGCCGGCGGGGTAGATCATCGGCATGATGGCATCCACCCACCCCTCCCGCAGCCAGCGCTTAGAGTCCTGGTAATAATCCGAATACCCTGAGGTGAAACCCGGCCAGCCCCACCGGTTCTGGTAAACCCCCCATACGGCCGCGGTCACCCAGGCCTGCGGGCGGATCCCCTTCACCGTTATGTAAATCTCCCGCACCATCGTGTTCACCTGCTCCCGCTGCCACGCCGCTCGCTCCTCCGGATTGCTGAATGTGGGCGTGAAGGGATCATAAGAGTACCCGCGACCGGGGTAGCGGATCAGATCCAGATGCACCCCATCCAGATCGTAACGGCTCACCAGATCCCGCACCACTCGGACCACCTGATCCCGCACCCCGGACCAGGCGGGCGTGGCCCAAAGATAGGAGCTGCAGGTCATGAGGTTCATCGGATTGCCAGAGGCGTCATACACCCGCCACGCGCTCCAGGATTTGCCGTTGGTCCGGGAGAAGGTCCAGAACGGATGGGGCGGGTTGAGACCATCCGGCGGGGCGCCGACTCCGCAGAGCCAGGTGGGATAGACATTCACATATGCGTGGACCTGCAGCCCGCGAGCGTGGGCAGCATCGAGCAACACCCGGAGCGGATCGAAACCGGGGGAGGTCCCCAAGGTGCGGGTGATGGTGCCGGTGAGGCGCGCGGCCCATGGCTCGTATCCTGGGGTGTAATACGCATCGCCGACGCCGCGGACCTGGAAGAGCAGCACGTTGAAGCGGGCGGCAGCCGCCTGGTCCGCGATGGCCACCAGAGCTTCCGGCCGCGCCCACGTCCCATCCGCCCGCGTCCAATCGAAACGGGTGATCCAGAGGGCGCGGAACTCCGCTGCGGGGGCACGCAAGATGAGAGGAAGATAGATCCGATACGGGGCCGCCTGATCCAGGCCTGCGGCCAGGATCCGGGAACTTGAGGCGGCTTCGATTTCCTGGGGGATCTGCGGGACATACCCGCTCCATAGATACCAGAGAGGGTTCTCCACATCGGCAGGAGCCAGTGGGGCTCTTGGAGGGATCGTTCCGGTTCCCAGGGTCAGGATGACCAGCCCCAACGCCAGAACTCTTCGTCGGTGATTCCAGCTCAAGAAACGCACCAAGTTCCTCCTCGAAATGACGCATGAGCGCATGCGCCGTGACGACACCTGTGGCCTGCACTACCGCAGCACTTGCTTCTTCCGCGTGGGGGGTTATGGGCGGGCCGGGC
>DATMAC010000221.1:0-16470 GCA_035573655.1 Thermoflexus sp. | reverse complement strand
CGCTGGCGAAGAATCTGGACAAGTTGCCGAAGGACAAGCCGGTGGTGGTTTATTGTCGGACGGGGCATCGGGCGGGGATGGCGACGGCGGCGCTGCAACTGTTGGGCTATAACAACGTCCGCAACTTCACCCCCGCCATCATGGGCTGGCAGAAAGCCGGGGAGCCCGTTGAGAAGTGAAACCTTTCCTTGTCGAAGGGCGAGGTCTGGGGGAAGCTGCCGCAGGCAGCTTCCCCCAGACCTACCGGGTGGGGGATTTTGGGGTGGGTGGGGCCGCCGAAGGCGGCCCCACCCACCCCAAAATCATTTCACTAACGTTATACTGTTTCCTCCGAAATCAATCCCTTTCGGAGGGCATAGCGCACCAGCTCCGCGCGGGTGCGCAAGTGAAGCTTTTCCATAATTCGAGCCCGGTAGGTCTCTACGGTCTTAACACTGAGGTTCAACTTCTGAGCGATCTCAGCGTTCGTGTAGCCCTCTGCCAGCAGGCGGAGGATCTCCCGTTCCCGATCGCTCAGGGTCTCGTAGGAATCTTTCTCATATCCGGCCCGCACCTGAGCCAGATAATCATCGAGAAGCATTCGCGTGGCGGAAGGGTAAAGGAAGACGTCCCCCCGGGCCACCACCCGAATGGCTTCGATCAGTTCCTCATCGGCAGCTGTTTTCCGCACGTAGCCGGAGGCTCCGGCCTTGAGGACCGGGAAGAGGTAGCGTTCGTGGGCGTGAACGGTCAGGATCAGGACGTAAGTGGAGGGGGAGCGCTCCCGGATGCGCCGGGTGGCCTCCAAGCCATCCAGCTCGGGCATGGAGATGTCCATGATCACCACATCGGGCCGGAGCCGTTCCGCCAGCTGCACGGCCTCCAGGCCGTTCCCGGCCTCCCCGACCACCTCCATATCCGGCTCCTCCTCGATCAGCGCCTTCAGGCCCCGTCGGAGCACCGGATGATCATCGGCGATCAGAATCCGGATCTTTTGCAACCCATGCATGGAGAACCTCCTGGGGAACGCATTGAGGTCCACCGGCGGGGACCCGAGCGCGGATGCGGGTTCCTTTCCCGGGTGCGGACTCGATCTGCAGCACGCCGCCTACCAGGGAGAGGCGCTCGGCCATCCCGATTAGGCCCAGGGAGCGGGGGCGGGACTTGCGAACCGCCTCCGGATCAAAGCCGATCCCATCGTCAGCGACGATCAACTCGAGATACTCTCCTGTGCAGTTCAGGGTGAGTTCTGCGTGGGTGGCCCTCGCGTGGCGGGCGATATTGGTCAGGGCTTCTTGGCTGACCCGATAGAGGGCCAGCTCGGCCTCTCGGGATAAACGCGCGATGCGGCCGTGGATCTCCAGCCTTACAGGCAGCCCGGTTTGCTTCTGGAACTCTTCCGCTTGCCATCGGAGGGCCTCCACCAGCCCCAGATCATCCAGGATCGCGGGCCGCAATTCCATCGCGATCCGACGGAGATGCTCCAGCGCCGCCGCGGTCATTTTCTGAAGCTCCTCCACTTCCGGGCGCATCTGAGGGGGGAGGTTGCGGATCAGCAAGCGCTGTCGGATCAGCAGAGAGGTGAGCCATTGGGCGGCCTCGTCGTGAAGCTCCCGAGCGATGCGGGCTCGTTCTTCCTCCTGAGCCTGGAGGATCTGTTGGGAGAGCCAGTGCAGGCGCTCATTGTTGTTGGCGATGGTCTCCACCATCCGGTTAAAGGTCTCCACCAGCTGCTCCATCTGCTTGTCGCTGAACGGATGAACAGGGACCCGAACATCCATCCGGCCCTGGCGGAGCATCTCCGCGGCCCTCTGGAGCTGCTCCAAGGGGCGCAAGGCCCAGCGCAGCAACACACTATAGATCAACGCGCTGAGAGCGGTGCCCCCGATGGCAAAGAGGAGGATATAGATGTAATGCCATCGGTGATAGGCTTCCCCAGACAATTCATGGCCGGCCCGGAATGACAGGGTGGTTCCAACCACCGCCCCTGTTGCGACCAGGAGCGTGTTGGCGATCAGCACTTTATAAAACAGGGGGAGGCGGAACGCTCGCTGCAGCAACCCTTGGGCTAGGGCTTGAAAAGGGGCTGCGATCGCCTTCCCACCGACCGGAGTCCACCGCTTCATCTCACTCCTTGTCCCGGACCATCCCTTCGCTAATCGTCATCCCGCAGATAGCGCAGCTCGTAAGCCTTGCGCTCCAGCTCCTCGCGGAAATCCGGGTGAGCGATGTTGATGAGCGCGCGGGCCCGCTGGCGGATGGTCTTGCCATACAGATCCGCCACCCCCCATTCCGTGACCACGAAACGGACGTGGTTACGGGTGGTGGTCACCCCCGCGCCCGGCTTGAGCATCGGCACGATCCGGCTGACCACGGTCCCATCCTTCAGTCGGGCTGTGCTGGGGAGGGCGATGATGGGCAGCCCCCCGCGGGACCGCGAGGCGCCGTAGATGAAGTCGAGCTGCCCCCCCACTCCGCTGTAGAACAGGTGGCCGATGCTGTCGGCGCAGACCTGGCCGGTCAGATCCACCTCGATGGCGGAGTTGATAGCGACCATGCGTTCGTTCTGCGCGATGATGAAGGGATCGTTGACATAATCGGTGGGATGCAGCTCGATGATCGGGTTGTCGTGGACGAACTCGTAAAGCCGCCGGGTGCCCAGCATGAAGCCGGCCACGATCTTCCCTGGGTGAAGGGTCTTCCGTTCCCCCGTGATCACTCCCTTTTCCACCAGGTCGATGATCCCGTCGGAGAACAGCTCGGTATGGATCCCCAAGTCTTTATGGTTCGTCAAGGCCTGGAGCACTGCGTCGGGAATGGCTCCGATCCCCGTCTGCAAGGTGGCACCGTCGGGGATCATCGCGGCGATGTGCTCCGCGATGCGACGGGCGACCTCGGATCGCTCGGCCATATGGATCTCGGGAAGCGGATACGAGACGGGGACGACAGCGGTGAGCCGGGAGATGTGGATGAAGCTATCGCCTAAGGTCCGAGGCATGTGCTCATTGACCTCGGCGATCACTACACGGGCGGCATGGGCCGCCGGTTTCGTGATCCCGACCTCCACCCCGAAGGAGCAGAAGCCATGCTCGTCCGGCGGGGAGACCTGGATCAGGGCGACGTCCAGGGGCAGGCGGCCGCTGCGGAACAGGCCGGGGATCTCGGAGAGAAAGCACGGGGTGAAATCGGCCCGGCCCTCCTGGACGGCGCGGCGGACGTTGTCACTGATGAAAAGCGTGTTGACGCGGATGTGCCGCTCCATACCGGGGGCGACGTAATCCGCGGGACCCACGGTGAGGACCTGGACGATCTCCACGTTCTCCAGGTTCGGGGCATATTCCACCAGAGCGGCCAACAACCGCTGTGGGACGCCGCAGTTCCCCGAAAGGAACACACGCATCCCGGATCGGATATAACGGCGGATCGCCTCCTCAGCGGTCATGAGCTTCTCACGATAGAGTTCCATCCATGACATCCGTGGCCTCCCGGGCAGCGGATTCCTTATTGACGGACTGAGGCTTCCATCGCCAGAACCCGAGCCAGCTCAGGGTGCACCACGCGGCCATCCCGGGTGTTGACCCCGCGAGCCAGGGCGGGATTACGGGCCAAGGCCTCTTCCAACCCGACCTGGGCGATCTCCTCCAGGAACGGCCACAGGGCGTTCGTCAGGGCATGGGTCGCCGTCCGCCCCAGCACGCCGGTCATGTTCGGGACCGCGTAATGGATCACTCCCTCCTCCACGAAGGTGGGATCGCGGTGGGTGGTCGGACGGCTCGTCTCTACGCATCCGCCTTGATCGATGGAGATGTCCATGATGAGGGCGCGTGGCTTCATGGTCTGGACCATCTCCCGGGTGACCAGGATAGGGGCGCGGGCCCCGGGCACCAGCACCGCCCCGATCAGGACATCGGCGAAGCGGACGACCTTCCGCAGGTTATAGGGATGGGAGATCATGGTCACGACCTGGGGGCCGCAAAGCTCCTCCAAGCGCTGGAGCCGGCGGATGTCTTTATCCAGCACATAGACGCTCGCCCCCATCCCGGCGAAGGCTCGGGCGGCGTTGGATCCAACCGTCCCGGCGCCCAAGATCACCACTTCGGCAGGCGGGACGCCCGGGGCGCCGCCCAGCAGGATCCCCTTGCCGCCGCGATCGTTTTGGAGCAACGTCGCCGCTACGTGGGCGGCCATCCGTCCGGCGATGGCGCTGATGGGGGCCAGGATGGGAAGGCTCCCGTCATCTGCTTGCACCGTTTCGTAAGCGATGGCCGTGATCCGCCGTCGCAGGAGCAAATCGATCTTATCCCGGCGGGCAGCGGCCAGATGGAGGAAACCCATCAAGGCCTGGCCCTCCCGGAGCCATTCGAACTCCTCCTGGGTCGGCCGGGCGACCTTCACCACCAAATCTGCTCGCCCATAAACTTCCGGGCCGGAATATACGATCTGGGCCCCCACACGGCGATAGTCCTCATCGGTGAATCCTGCGCCGAGGCCGGCGCCGCTCTCCACCCACACGGTGTGGCCGGCTTGGATCAGCATCTCGACCCCCGCGGGGGTGAGGCTCACGCGATATTCTTCTGGTCGGCGCTCTTTCGGGATCCCAATGTGCATATTGGCCTCCGAAGCCCGTTCTCGAAGTGATGAAAAGGCCAGGGAAGGGCGAAACCCCTCTCGATGATGCGTCGCAAGAGCGCTCTCCATCTCTTAGGAAGCGCGCATACGACATCTGGGATTGCAAGGCCTCCTCTCTTCCTTCCTTGATTGTAATCTGAGAAAAGGCATCCGCCAGACTCCCCATCCCCCTCGGGCTGACCCGATAACCCGAGGGGCCGAACGGCGCGATTTAGGAAGATCGACCTGAAGATCCCTTGCGGTTTCACCAAGCCAGCGCTTTGCCCATTTTAGTTTTTGGGATATGAAGGCCAATAGCCCCCAGCACCCGAAGATCCCCCAGAAGATGTAGGGACAAGGCATCAGTGGAGACGCAGACATATCGGGCGAAGTGTCCGTTTGCACGGGCCGACAGACCTAAGTAGATCGTAGAGCGGAGGCGATAGCAGGCGGTCGGAGGCATCCGGATGGCGCTGCTTGTCCTTCCCCCATCGGCCTCAGGAGGTAAAAGCAGGGGCTGGAGGCGCTTTTGTGGTTGGCGACTCAAGGACGTTCCTGAGCATGGATGGAAAGGGCGTGACGGTTCCCGTGTCGCCATATCTGTGCCCACCGGGTCTCGTCGATCCCGTGTTCCAGCAGGCGGATCAAAAGATCCATCAAATCCGTCTCGGTGATGATTCCCACCAGGCGTCCTTCCTCTACTACGGGCACCCCTCCGAATTTATGATCCCGCATCAGACGGACGACCTCGATCACAGGGGTATCCGGGGACACGGTGATCGGGTCGGGCGTCATGCACGCCCGCACCGGGACGTGTTCTAAAAGCAATCGGTCCTCGCGGCGCTCGTGGAGCACCAGGGGGGAATTCAGGGCCAGCCGCACATCCCGGTCGGTGATGATCCCTACCAGGCGGTCTCCTTCCACCACCGGCAGTCGACGGCAACGGCGGGCACGCATCTTCTCCACCGCTACCCCCAGCGGATCGTCCGGTCGAACCGTGATCGGGTTGGGGGTCATAATGTCACGGGCCACCAACATCCTGAAACCTCCGACGGTAGCTTTTGGGTAGGGGTTTCGCCTTCAGGGACCACCCCATCCCAAAGGCCTTGGTTCGATCAGACCGGTTCTCCGCACCGACGCAGCAATTCCTCCCAGCGTCGATCCACCTCCGCCTGAATCTCGGCCACCAGATCCTGGTGTTCCGGTCGGAGCAGGTGGGCGAAGCGCCCCTGAAGTTTCAGGTATTCGATGATTGGAAGCTTGCGGCGCGGCCGATGGTTGAGCCGCCACGTCCCCTCCTCTACCTCGAAGAGGGGCCAATAGCAGGTCTCGACGGCCATCCGCGTGACCTCTAGGGTTAAAGCCGGATCGTGGCGCCAGCCCCGATTGCAATCCGCCAGGACGTTGAGAAAAGCCGGTCCATCTACGGCGACGGCCTTCCGCACTTTGGACATCAGGTCCTTCCAATGGGAGGGAGCCGCCTGGGCTACGTAGGGGATCCGATGGGCGGCGATGATCCCGGTGAGATCCTTCCGCCACTGGGGTTTCCCAGGCATCGCCGATCCCACCGGCGTCGTGGTGGTCCAAGCCCCCCGAGGGGTGGCGCTGGAGCGCTGGATGCCGGTGTTCATATAGCCCTCGTTGTCTAAGCACACATAAAGGAATTTGTGCCCCCGCTCTAAGGCGCCGGAGAGGGCCTGTAGGCCGATGTCATAAGTCCCGCCGTCCCCAGCGAAGGCCACGAACACCACACGGCGATCCGAAGGGAGAGCCCCACGGCGGATCAGGGCGCGGTAAGCCGCTTCAACCCCAGCGGCCACGGCCGCCGTGTTCTCGAAGGCCACATGGATCCATGGCACCCGCCATGCGGTGTAGGGGAAGATCGTTGTGGAAACTTCCAGGCAGCCGGTGCCGTTGATCACCACGACCGGGTCGTCAATGGCCAACAGCACTTGTTTGACGATGATCGCCTCCGCGCATCCGGCGCACAGGCGATGCCCGCCGGAGAGCGGCGTTCGCTTCTCAGACAGGGTTTTCAGATTGAGTGGGGTTGCAGCCATTGGCGTCCCCCCATGCTCCATGCTTTGGCCCATGGGTCTTCTTGGTGGTCTTCGGGGGTTGGGGGCCACCTTCGGCGGCCCCCAACCTCCGAAGAATTTTTCTCCGCCCCCCACCGCATCTCCTCGTGGATCAAGCGTTAATCCCCAGCGATGGTGGCCTCTGGGATCCAAAGCGACCACTCCGCGGGGGTGGGGAGGGTGACCTCGCCTCGGACCCCCACGTAGGTCACTGGGCGGGTGACGGTTCCGCGTTCGGCGATCCGCATCAAATCGGTGAAGATCCCTTCGATCTCCGAGGGCGTGATGTCCCGCCCTCCAAGCCCGAACACGTAGTTGGCAATCGGGATGCGTAAGCCGTGGCGATAGGCGGCGGCCAGCAGGTCCAGCCATAGCGGGCCCCCGTTCTCCATCGCCCCAAAGGCGATGGCCCGATCCATCACCCCAATCGCCTGGACGTGCCGCAGGGCCTGAACGATCTCGAGATCCGGGAATGGACGGTAAACTCGAGGCTTGAGCAGGCCGACCCGCCATCCCAGGCGCCGCAGGTTATCCACCGCCACCCGGGCTGTCCCAGCGGTGGAGGACAAGGCCACCACGGCCACCTCTGCATCCTCCAGCCGGTAGGTCTCGAAGAGGCCATAGCAACGGCCGAAGCGTCGGGCGAAATCCTCCGCCACCTCCAGAATCGCTCCCTTGGCGCGCCGCATGGCTTCCACTTGATGGCGCTTGTGCTCAAAGTAATAGTCGTAGAAATCCAGAGCCCCGAAGGTCAGTGGGCGTTCGAGGTTCAGAAGGGTGCAGGCCGGCTGATAGGTGCCCAGGAAGGCGCGCACGGCATCGTCATCCTCAATCCACACGCGCTCCACCGCGTGGCTGGTGATGAAGCCATCCTGCATCACCATCACCGGCAGACGGACTTGAGGGTGTTCGGCGATGCGGATCGCTTGGAGGGTGTTGTCGTAAGCTTCCTGGGCGTTCTCCGAGTAGATCTGAATCCACCCGGAATCCCGGGCACCCATTGAATCCGAGTGATCGCAGTGGATGTTGATGGGGGCGGAGAGCGCCCGGTTGACCACAGGCATGACAATCGGCAGGCGCATCGCAGCGGCGATGTAAAGGATCTCCCACATCAGGGCCAGCCCCTGGGAGGAGGTGGCGGTCATCGCCCGGGCGCCTGCCGCGGCAGCCCCCACACAGGCGCTCAGGGCGCTGTGCTCGCTCTCCACTTGGATGAACTCCGTGTGTACCTCCCCATCCGCCACGAACTGGGCGAAGGCCTGGACGATCCCTGTTTGTGGGGTGATGGGATACGCCGCCACCACGTCCGGCGCGATCTGTTTCATCGCGTAGGCCACCGCCTCTGTGCCTTCCAGCGCCATCCATCGACCCATCCCGTGCCTCCTTATGCTGTCACCGCGAGGCGCGATTCCTCCACCATCGTGATCGCCTTCGGCGGGCAAACGGCCGCGCAGATCCCACAACCTTTACAATGGGCCTCGTCGAAGCCCAAGAACCGCCCGCCCGCGACACGGATCGCATCGTCCGGACAGTAAAGCCAACAGTAGAGGCAATGCGTGCATTTCTCCAGCTCGACGACCGGCCGGAACGTCCGCCAATCCCCGGTCCGGTAAGCGATGGCGTTCCCAGCGTCTAAGATCAGACCGCCCCGGGGCAGCTCGAACCAGGGGAGGGCCATCCCGCTCGGAGCGGCTTCGACGGGGCGCTCAGCCGGCAGGCTCTGTCCGAGGTCGATCCGCACCTCTTCGAATCCCCGGCGCACCGCCTCGAGGTTGGCCCGGACCACCTCCTCGCCGAATTTGACGGCGAGGTGATGGCGGATATGGCGGGTGAGATCTTCCAGGGAGAAAAGCCCTGTCACGCGGGCGAGGGCGCCCAACATGGGCGTGTTCGGGAGATTCCGTTTGAGGACCTCCAGGGCGATGCGGGTGGCGTCGAGAAGGGCCAGACGGCCGCTGTAGCCTCCGGCCCGGCGTCGAACTTGATCGGGCGGCCATCCGGAGTTCACCACCAACCAGCCTTCCGTCTTCAGCCCCTCCAGGAGGGCCGGGTCGCCGAGCAGGGTCTCGTCCAAGACGATGACGAGATCCGGGGATTGGACTTGGGAATGGATGGAAATCGGGGAGCGGCTCAGACGGGTGAACGCTCGAATCGGCGCCCCGCTGCGCTCCGGGCCGTAGTCCGGGAACGCCTGGATGAAATAGCCCGCCTCCATCGCCGCCTCGGCCAGCAAGCGGGCAGCCGTCACCACCCCCTGCCCGCCGCGCCCGTGCCATCGAATTTCGATCATCTCTTGCATCGCGGCCCCCACCCCACGACTTCTCGAAGGATCCGGAGGCTCAGACCGTCCCAGCTTCACGATGGACCGCCCTATTCTTAAATGTAATAGACAAAATAGAGGTCTCCAGTGATCTTCGACCCGTTTTTTGCGTGAAGGATATCGCGAACCTTGCCATCCGGATCGCCAGGTGTCCTTTTCCCCTCCATCGTGCTTTAAGTTAGGAGTCACATCGCGCAGGGTCCGCGAGCGGGCGGGCGGAAGGGCTTGTCCTCAAATCCCCCACGAAGAAACCTGGAAAATCTTCATTATTTCTCCCTTGGAGCTTCACAAGATCTTCAAACCCCTCAAGCAGAATTCGTGATGGAAACAAAAGCCTGAACAAGGAGGTCACGATGAAGCGGTGGAAGATCTGGATTGGACTCGGGATTTTGGCCGGTCTGCTTGGCTTGGGGCTACTGGGTGTGGGGATGGTTCGCATGGGGATCGCGCAAGCGGATTCCCGTCTCCTGGCGGTGACACCCACCCCGGGCCCAGGGGTTGGGATTTGGGGCCGAGGCTGGATGGGGCCGATGGGGCCCATGATGGGCCGCGGGGTTGCATCCCCACCGACCGCCGTGCCTCGATTCCCAGGCGGGATGGGCCCGATGATGGGCGGTTGGGGCTGGGGGCCCTTCGCTTCCAGGCCGCCGACGAGCACGCTTCCTTTCGGAGGGTGCCCGATGATCGGCGGGAGCTGGGGCTCCAGCGCCGGGCCGACCGCCCGCGCGCCGATCTCGGATGAGGAGGCCGTGCGCATCGCCCGGGAGGCCATCGCCGCGTATGGGAACCCGGATCTCGAGCTAGCGGAGGTGATGGCTTTCGACAATCACTTTTACGCCCAGGCTCGGGAGCGCAGCACGGGCCGTTATGCCTTCGAGCTTCTGATCGATCGCTACACCGGCGCGGTTCATCCGGAGCCCGGCCCCAATATGATGTGGAATGCGCGTTACGGGATGATGGGGTGGGGCATGGGGATGATGGGCGGCTGGTTCTCCCCCTCCGGGGAGATGAGCCTCTCGCCCGAGGAAGCGCGCCAGCGGGCCCAGGCCTACCTGGATCAGGCGATGCCGGGAGCGGTCGTCGATGAAGAGGTGGATCCCTTCTACGGGTATTACACGCTGCACATCCTGCGGGATGGACAGATCGTCGGGATGCTCAGCGTGCACGGCTCAACCGGTCAGGTCTGGGTGCATACTTGGCATGGGAACTTCCTGCGAATGGTTTACGGTCGCGAGGAAGGGCATGAGTGACCCGGAGGCATTCGGGTTGGTATCCGAAGGTCTTCTGGGCTCATAATCCGGATGAGGAACCCTTCGGTGCAGGTTTAGGGGCGATCCTTTCCTGAATAAACTTGGGAGGTGAAGCATGAGCCGGAACTGGATCTGGGTGCTGGTCGGAATCGGAGCCCTGGTTCTGCTCGTCAGCGTTCTGGGTGCTCTGACGGGTCCCGCTTGGGGTTGGGGATGGGGATGCCCGGGCTGCCCCATGATGGGCCGCTGGGGCTGGGGGTTCGGCGGCATGGGGTGGGGGTTGGGGTGGCTGATGATGCTGCTCGGCCTGTTGATCCCCCTGCTGTTCCTGGGCCTGATCGTCGCGGCAGTGATCTGGGTCGTGCAGCAGGCGACGCGTTCGAGCGGCTCGGCAGCGCCCCCGACGCCGACCGCCCGCTGCCCGCAGTGTGGACGTCCGGTGCAGCCGGACTGGACCCATTGCCCCTATTGCGGGGCCTCGCTGGGCGGAAGCGGTTCGTAAAGATAAAGATGCATCAGGGATGGGGATAGGGGTGGACCACGAAGCCCCTATCCCCCTTCGCTCAGTCCGGAGGGGGGAGCTGGAGCGGTGAAGACGATTCTGCTCGTCGAGGATGAGCCCCGGATGCGCCAAGTGGTCCGGGCATACCTGGAGCAGGCCGGGTTCCGGGTGATCGCCGTGGGGGATGGCCCATCGGCGCTCCACGCCTTCCGTCGGGAGCAGCCGGATTTGATCGTTCTGGATTTGATGTTGCCGGGCATGGATGGGTTTGAGGTCTGTCGGACCATCCGCCGCGAGTCGGGGGTTCCCATCATCATCCTGACGGCGCGCATCGAGGAGGAAGATCGAGTGGTGGGCCTGGAGCTGGGGGCAGATGATTATATCACGAAGCCCTTCAGCCCGCGGGAGCTGGTGGCGCGGGTGCGTGCGGTCTTAAGGCGGGCTCAGGGCGAGGTGGCCCCGCCGGCCATCATCCGGGTCGGTGATCTCACCATCGATCTGGAGCGGCGGGAGGTGCGGGTGGGGGATCGGGAGGTGCGCCTGACGCCGACCGAGTTCGAGTTGCTGGCCACGATGGCCCGCCATCCCGGCCGTGTCTTCACCCGCCTGCAGCTGCTGGAGCGGATCCAGGGGGTCGCTTACGAGGGGTATGAGCGAACCATCGACGCCCACATTAAGAACCTTCGCCAGAAGATCGAGCCGGATCCGAGGAATCCGCAGTATGTGCTCACGGTCTATGGGGTCGGTTACAAGCTTCGGGAGGCGGATTGATGGGCAGCCTGTGGGCGAAGCTGAGCCTGGCCTTTGCCGGCGTGGTGATCCTGAGCCTGCTTGTGACGGCCTCGTTGATCGGCGTGGTCACCGCCGGAGAGTTCCGGGTCTACGTGGTCCAGGGGAACCGGCGCTGGGCGGAGGCGCTGGCCCCCGCTTTTGCGAATTACTATCTCCAGAACGGGAAATGGGAGGGGGTGGAATCCCTGCTGGATCCATCCGATCTCATGATGCCCGGGATGGGCGCCATGCACCGCCGCATGGGGATGGGTGGGGCCGCCATGTGGCGGATGATGGGCCATCGGATCATCCTCGCGGACGAGACCGGTCGGGTCCGGCTGGATTCGGAGGGAACCCTGATCGGCACCCTTCTGTCGGAAGCGGTTCGGGAGGAAGGCGTTCCCATCCGCGTGGGGGATCGAACCGTCGGGTGGCTGGTGGTGGGCGATGTGGAAAGCCCCGCGAATCCCTCCGCACGATTTCTGGGGGAGGTGTGGCGGGCGATCGGGTGGAGCACGTTGCTCGGAATTGCTCTGGCCTTGGGGGCGGGCACGTTGGTTTTCTCCCGTCTGGCACGGCCGCTGCGGGCGCTTCAACAGGCTTCCCGGCGGATCGCTGCCGGTGACTTGGGAGCACGGATCCCGGCCCAGGTGGCTGGAGAGCTGGGGGAGGTAGCTCAGGCGTTCAATCGCATGGCGGACGCGTTGGCCCGCGCGGAGCAGCAGCGACGCCAGATGCTGGCCGACATCGCCCATGAGTTGCGCACTCCGTTGGGGATCCTCCAAGGCCATCTGGAAGCGCTGATGGATGGCGTCCTCCCGTTGGAGCTGGAGCAGATCGCCCAGATCCATGATGAGGTCCGCCATCTGGCCCGCCTGGTGGAAGATCTGCGTTTGTTGACCCTGGCCGAGGCGGGGCAGCTGCGGCTGGACCGGGAGCCGGTGGATTTAAAGCGTCTGATCGAGGAAGCCGTCGACGGCATCGCTTTTCAAGCGATGGAGAAGGGGGTTGAGCTGGAGGTTCGGTTGCCGGAAGCGTTGCCCCCGATCCTGGCGGATCCGATCCGTCTTCGACAGGTGTTAATGAACCTGCTCACCAACGCCATCCGGTATACGCCTCCGGACGGGCGGATCTCGGTGGAAGCTCGGGATCTGGGGGAGGCGGTTCAAGTCAGCGTCCGGGATACGGGGGTGGGGATCGCCCCCGAGGATCTGCCCCATGTGTTCGATCGCTTCTACCGGGCCGAGAAATCCCGGGCGCGGTCGGACGGTGGCTCCGGATTGGGGCTGGCCATCGCCAAGCATCTGGTGGAAGCCCACGGAGGGCGGATCGGGGTGGAAAGCGCGCCCGGGCAGGGGGCCCATTTCTTCTTCACCCTTCCGTACTCCCCATCGAAGCCGAGGCGAGCAGGGTAGCTCTCTTCCGTGAGCACTCGGACTTGACAAATTCGCCCAGGTCCGTATAATGTAGAGCCAAATCCAGGAGAACAGGGGTTTCCGGCAATGCAGGTTGGGCATTTCGCGAGCGCCCTCCACGCTTACTGGCGGTATTACTTTTATTACTTTGCCGCGCGTCCGGCGGGGCCGCTCGCGTATGCCACCTGATTGTTGTTTAGATTCGGTGATCTTAGCCATCGGCGCGGAGCGGCTCCCCAGAGCCCCCGCGCCGATGGTTTTTTATGGGGGAACGCATGCTGTATGGCCTGCGCGGCGCGGTGACCGCGGAAGCCAACACCCCAGAGGCGATCGCCTCAGCGACCCGTCAGCTGCTGGAGGCGATCCTCCAGGCCAACCGGCTGGCCCCGGAGGAAATCGTGGCCGCCTGGTTCACGACCACCCCGGACCTGACGGCGGCGTTCCCGGCGGCGGCCGCCCGGGAGATGGGATGGACCCACGTGCCGATGCTGTGCGCCCAGGAAATCCCCGTCCCGGATGCGCTCCCTCGTTGTATCCGCGTCCTGCTCCTGGTTCAGCCCCAGCGTCCCTTCCGGCCGGTTCCCGTTTACTTGGGCGAGGCACGGCAGCTCCGCCCGGATCTTCCCAATGGAGTGGACGTGGGGGCGGTTTCGGAACCGGATCCTCCGGAGGCGGTCCCCCCGCGCCCACCCCGGGTGGCCTTCCAGGGGGAACCGGGTGCCTATTCCCACGAAGCCGCGCTGCGCTTTTTGGGGCCAGCGCTGGAGCTGCTCCCGTGCCGCACCTTCGCTGAGGTCGCACGGGCGGTGGAGTCCGGCCGGGCCGATTTCGGGATCCTCCCCGTGGAGAACTCCACAGCCGGCTCGATCAACGCAGTCTACGATCTGTTGCTGGATCGGGACCTCCGGATCTGGGGGGAAGTGATCTTGCGCGTGCGTCATTGCCTGTTGGCCCCGCCCGGGACAAGCCTCGCGGACATCCGGGTGGTGCGCTCGCACCCCCAGGCCCTGGAGCAGTGCGCACGCTTTATCGAGCGGCACGGCTGGGAGGCCCTGGCCGCCCCCGACACAGCCGGCAGCGCCCGGATGCTGGCGGAACACCCGGAGCCAGGGGTGGCAGCCATCGCCGGCCGTCTGGCCGCGGAGCGCTACGGTCTGACGATCCTCGCGGAAGGCATCGAGGACGACCCTGAGAACGCCACCCGCTTCTTCATCGTCAGCACCCGGGAGCCTCCCCGAGCGGAGCGCAACAAGACCTCTATCGTGTTCAGCACCCGACACGTCCCCGGCGCGCTGCACGCTTGCCTGGGGGAGTTCGCGTCCCGCGGGATCAATCTCACCAAGCTGGAATCCCGCCCCCGGCGCGGCCGCCCTTGGGAATATGTGTTCTACGTGGACTTCGAGGGCCATTGGCAGGATCCTCCGTGCCGGGAGGCGCTTTTGGGGCTTTTGCAGCGGGCCTCTTTCGTCAAACTCCTGGGCTCTTATCCTGCTGGAGCAGGGGGAAGCTTGGCATCTGAGGAAGGAGGGGAGCAATGATTGTGGAATGCGCCGCGGATGTGGATCCCCGTATGATCCAACGACTGGTGGAGCATCTTCAGGCCCGAGGGAAGTCGGTTCACTGGGTTCACGGCCCCCAGCCGGTGCTGGTCTGCCCCGACGAAGGCGACCTGGACCTCCGCGAGCTCCAGGCTTGGCCGGGGGTCCGGCGGGTGATCCCTGTCCGCCATGCCTTCCAACTGGCGGCCCGGGATTACCGGCCCGAGGGAACCCAAATCCGGGTCGGGGAGGTCCTCATCGGGGGCGAGGAGCCGGTCCTGATCGCCGGCCCGTGCGCGATCGAGTCGCGGTCTCAGCTGCTGGAGACGGCTCACGCGGTGCGGGAGGCAGGAGCGCACATGTTGCGGGCGGGGGCCTTCAAGCCGCGCACTTCCCCTTATTCCTTCCAGGGGTTAGGGTTCGAGGGGCTGGAGTTGTTGGCCGAGGCCCGGGCGGAGACCGGCCTCCCGGTGGTGACCGAGGTGATGTCTCCAGAGGAGGTCCCCATCGTCGCTGAGTTCGCCGATGTGCTGCAAATCGGCGCGCGCAATATGCAAAACTTCAGCTTGCTGAAAGCGGCCGGCCGTCAGCCGAAGCCAGTGCTTCTCAAACGAGGGATGAGCGCCACGATCGAGGAGTGGCTGTTGGCGGCAGAATACATCATGGCCTACGGGAATTTCAACGTGATCCTGTGCGAGCGGGGGATCCGCACCTTCGAGCGGATGACCCGGAACACGGTGGATATCAACGCGGTGCCGGTGGTCAAGCGGCTCAGTCACCTGCCGGTGCTGGTGGATCCCAGCCACGGCACCGGGGAGGCGGCCTATGTGATCCCCATCGCCCGGGCTGCTATCGCCGCCGGGGCGGACGGTCTGCTCACAGAGGTCCACGTGCGCCCGGAGGAAGCGTGGTCGGACGGCCGTCAGTCGCTCACCCCGGAGGCCTTCGCCCGCATGGTTCGCGAGGTGCGGGCGGTGGCCCAGGCCTTGCGCATGGTGCAGTGTTCACAAAAATCAAACGGGCGCTAAAGCGCCCTACTACGAACAGGGCTTTGTTCGTAGTAGGGCGCTTCAGTGCCCGTTCGATGCGTCAGACTCCGAATAGGCCTCCGTTCACTGAATCGCGTGCGAAACGCTCTCGCCGTCATCCAATGTTAGGAGGAGCCGAACGATCTGGGCTATGGAGAAGGAGAGAAAAGGACATCAGCCTTTTCACTGAATACTCCAAAAGGATGGGCGCTTTTGCGCCCGACGGCGAACGTTACTCGGAACAGCGTGGAGCTCTGGGATGGAAAGCTTTCGATGGGGGATCATCGGCCTTGGGCTGATCGGCGGCTCGATCGCCCGTCGGTTGGCGCAGCAGGGTTTCCTGGTGCTGGGGGCGGATCGCGATCCAGCCGCACGGGCGGAGGCATCGGCGTCCGGCGTCTTCGAAGCCCTGCTGGATCCCCCGGCGTTGGTCGCCGCGGCCGACGGGGTGATCCTGGCGACGCCCGTCGGGAGCATTGAGGTGTTGCTCCAGACATTGCCCTGGCGGCCCGGCCAGCTGGTCCTCGATACCGGGAGCACCAAGCGGCGAATCGTGGCGGCCATGGGGCGGTTGCCGGAGGGGGTGAGCGCGGTGGGCGGACATCCCATGGCGGGAAAGGAGCGCTCGGGCTTCCAGGCCGCGGACCCGGACCTGTTCTTGGACAGGCCCTTCATCCTGGTCCCCACCCCGCGGACAACGCCGGAGGCTGCCGCGCGGGCGGAGGCGTTGGTGGCGGCCTTGGGCGCTCGACCGATCTGGATGGACGCGGAGGTCCATGATCGTCGGGTGGCCTGGGTGAGCCATCTGCCCTACGTGGTCGCGATGGCGCTGATGGCCGCTGTGGAGGCTGCGGAGGACCCTGCGCTCTGGGAGATCGCCGCTTCCGGATTCCGCGATGCCACCCGCGTGGCCGCCAGCGACCCTCGGATGATGGGGGAGGTGGTGCGGAGCAACGCCGATGAGATCTGTGCCGCCGTGGA
>DATMAC010000220.1:0-7201 GCA_035573655.1 Thermoflexus sp. | reverse complement strand
CCCCGCGGCCCAAAGGGCCGCGGGGAGGGGGAAAGGGGGAGAGGCTTGCTCCGCACGAGGGCCGCAAACGAAGCCTGCGATCTGGTTCGCATCGAATTTACAGCGCAAACCCTCACAAGGAAACCATAAGCAAAGACCAGGAGGAACAATGGAAGCTCTGGAACATCAATTGGTGTTGTTCCTTCAGAATTTGTTTCAGTGGATGGGATGGGGAGGCGTGGTCATCATCATGGCCCTGGAGAGCGCCAATATTCCCATCCCCAGCGAGGTGACGATGCCCTTGGCGGGCTGGATGTTGGTCCAAGCCCGGGGAGGAACGCTTCTTCAAGCGGCCCTAGAGGGAGGATTCTATGGAGGGTTGGGGTGCACACTGGGCTCCCTGCTGTCTTATGGGCTGGGCTATTACGGCGGCAGACCTTTCTTGTTTCGGTACGGACGCTATCTTCTGATCAGCCCTCGGGATCTGGAAGCGGCGGATCGGTGGTTCGCTCGCTGGGGGATGTGGGCCACCTTCCTCTCGCGTTTGTTGCCGATCGTGCGCACATTCATCTCATTCCCTGCCGGGATCACCCGGGTCCCGCTTTTCCCCTTCACAACGTTGACCTTCGCGGGTTCCTTTATCTGGTGCGCCGGCCTGGCAGCGGGTGGCTATCTGTTCGGCCAGCACTGGGAAGAGCTGCGCCGGATTATGCGACCCTTCGATATCCCCATCGCCCTTGCCCTGCTCGGCGGGTTTGTTTATTATCTCTACCGCCACATTCGCCACGCCCGAGAAGGCTATGAGGCGTGGATCCCAGCCGCTGAGGCCGCCGATCCTCGCGAAGAAGGCGCTTAAGAGCTGGTTCAATACCTTCTGTTCCGGGAAACGCCCTGCAGCGCCAAGGGATGCTCAGCACCCCGGTGATTGATCTAACGGAGGTGGGCGCTAGCTGTCCCTTGGGCGAAACATCTCCACCTCTCTCCCAGCGCCCTACTTGCTGAAGGCCTGTGAGTTGCACTGGTGGTGAGAATTTGGTAAATAAAAATGATTATCATTATAATTAAATATGCGGTTGGTTTTCGCTTGGGGCTTTCGGGGCGTAGCCGCGCGCCGAAGGCGCGCGGCTACGCCCCGAAAAAATTTTTATCTCCCCTTCCCACGGGCCTCTAAGCCGTGGGAAGGGGAGATCAATGGGGGCACTCCATACTTTGTCTTGTGGGCTCTGAACAGCGCAACTCCTAGTAACTCCTAAATAAATTTGATTCGCTATTGCATGCGCTCCGTCTAGACGTCAAGGTAAAAATCGGCTTCCATCAGCATGCGGAGATCTTGATCCTCTGTTCATCACCCCCAAGATCCTCCGGATCCGCGAGCCTGGAGCCGAATCCCTCATCCCTTATTGATGAAAGGAGCCAAGATGTCTCTTCACCAGCCAGATCTTGAACCTTGGAAGCCCAACGAGCTTCCGATGCAGGGCGGGAGAACCATCCAGCGAACGGATCCGCTTCTCGATAGCCCTCTCCTTGAATTAAACGCCTGGCTGGGCCTTGCCCGTGCCTGCGCCCATAGCGCCCGGGTTCAAGCTATCCTGCTCGCCCTTCAAGGGGATCTCCAACAGATCCTTAAGCCGCTGACTGCCCTCGACGACTCTTCCAACCATCGCTCACTGTCTCTTCCCATGGAGCGGCTCGGCTGGCTGGACGAAATCCGGGAGGCGCTGGAGCGGGAACGCCCAACCTATGAGTTCCCTGACCTTCCCGGCGATACGGTCAGCGGAGCCATCCTCGATCTCTTGTCGATCATCACTCAGCGAATACGCTCCCAGCTCCATCAGACCGAGAGGCAGATCGACCCAACGATCGAGGGTTATCTGGAGCGACTGCCCAGGCTATTGTTCGCCCTTGCCCGCTACGAGGAAACCCAGGCGGCCCCCTATCGGTGAGCGCTGGGGATCCAGGAGCAGCAAGGATATCGGAAAGGGCCTTGCTGCTCCTGTACGCTCTTTTTCCTCACCTGCGTCGCGAAGAGGACCCTCCAGGCCCGACCTCTTGGCCTCCGGGGCGGATCGGGCGCGGCTTTGCTAAAATCCTCTCCGGGCAAGCAACCTGATGCAGGGGATTGAGCGGAAGCGCCGATGCGGGTGGTTCATCTTTATAAGGACTATTTTCCCGTCCTCGGGGGAATCGAAAATCATATCCGCGCCCTGGCGGAGGCCCAGGCCCGTATGGGCCTGGAGGTGACCGTCCTGGTGACCTCCCCGACCCGGAAGACCGTAGAACTCCGGGATGGCTCCGTCCGCGTCCTGAAGACCGGCCGCTGGCTCACCGTGGCCTCGACGCCGCTGAGCCCGGGGTTTTTCGCCCATGCCCGGCGTCTTTTTTCCCGCTGCGACTTGGTTCACCTCCATCACCCTTATCCCCCCGCGGAGATCGCCTATCTCTTGAGCGGAGATGCTGTCCCGGCCGTCCTGACTTACCACAGCGACATCGTACGCCAGCGCCTGACCGGCTGGCTGTACCGACCGATGCTCCGTCGGGTCCTCGCCCGGGTCGCGTGGATCCTGGTGACCAGCCCGATCTACGCGGAGACTTCCCCTCACTTACGTGCCTTCCGGGACAAATGTCGCATCGTCCCCCTTGGCATCGACACGACCCGCTTCCGATCCGCGTCGCCAGAGGCCGCGCGAGCCCTGCGAGCCTCCTGGTGCTCCGCTCCCCATCGCCCCCATGCGCTCTTCGTCGGCCGCCTCCGATACTACAAAGGGATCGATACGCTTCTCCACGCCCTCGCCCGCTTGCCTGATGTTCACGCCACCATCGTGGGGACCGGTCCGATGGAGCGCCCCTGGCGCGCGCTGGCCCGGGATCTCCAGCTGCTGGACCGGGTGCATTTCCTCGGGGAGGTTCCGGATCCCGAGCTGCCCCTGGTCTACCACGCGGCGGATTTTTTTGTTCTCCCCGCCAGCGCGCGGGCGGAGGCCTTTGGAACGGTGCTGCTGGAAGCGATGGCCGCGGGTCTCCCCGTCGTGACCACGGAGATCGGGACCGGAACCTCGTGGGTGGTGGGCGAGGCGGGATGGATTATTCCCCCGCGAGATCCGATGGCGCTGGCGGAGACGATCCGGGAGATCTTGGAGCAACCGGAGAGGGCGCAAACGCGAGGACAACGGGGCCGGGAGCGCGTGCAGGCCGAGTTCACCCTGGAGAAAATGGTCCAGAACGTGCTGGCGATTTACGAGGAAACCCTCCACCACGCCAGCGCCCAAAGCGCCAGCCCCAATCCGTAAAGAGGGAGACCCCATCCGATCCATGGGCTCAACCCCAGATGCTGAATCCAGAGCCCCCACATCTGGACCAGCTCAGGTCCCACCCCTCCCACCATCGCCCAGGGCAAAGCCAACGCCAGCCGCCGTCGCCACCCGGCGGGCCAGAGCGGCAAAGTTCCCACTAGGAGCATCGTCAATAGCCCTCCCAGGAAGCCCCCTCGCCCCTCAATGGACAGCGGGTTCAAGAGCTCCGGATAAGGAGGCCAGGTCGCCAGGGACCATAACCCAGCGAGCGCCCAAAGCAAATGCTTTCCCATACGAGGGAGTTTCCCCGAATCACTGAGGGCCAGGATGGCCAGCGCCAGGCTCAGTCCCCACAACGGAACCCACAGGCGTTCCCGTATTAACGGCCCATAACCGGCTCTCTGGAAAAAGACCAGAAATGGAACCAGGTCGAAGCCGGAAAACGTCAACCCGGCCCCATCGCCCTCAACCCATGGCGCCCAGTATCCAACGAGCATCATCCCCCAGGCCAACCAGGCCAAGGATCCCGACGCAGTCTTCACGGTGCGGTCCTCTGGTTCTGCACGGTGATTCAGCATGCCGATTTCGGGATGCGAAGCTCAAGCGCTTGAAGCGGAGGGATGGCCAGGCTAACCGCCCGGCAGGAAAAGCTCCATCGGCGTAGGGGTAGGTGGCGGTGGTGGACTGCTCGTCAAGACGCTCGTCAGGATCAAGCTGAGCACCGCCAGAATGGCCAGGATGATGAAAATCCTCTGTTGCCACCGGTAAGAAGATGAGCGACGTGGCATCGCGCGAATCCTCCTTCGAGCAAAGGATCCCCTCTTCGCTTTCCGCGGTTCCTCCCTGGGGGGTTGGGGGCGGAGCCGCGCGCCTTCGGCGCGCGGCTCCGCCCCCAAAATTTTTCATCCCCCTGTTTGTAGTAGGGCGCTTTAACGCCTCTTTCCACGGCCGTGGGAAGGGGGGATGAAGGGAGTGGGGCCCTTCCTCCCTACAAGCGCTCCAAACGAAACGGAACCGGGCTGAATCGTTACTTCCCGAGGGCCACATTACAATATTACCTGCATTCTCCGGAACCTCGGGATAGGATGAAGGCTGAGAAGCCATGGCGCGACGCAGCGAGGTGTTGTTCGCCGCTTTGATCCTGCTGACCTCCTGGCATCTGCTCGCCTGGATCGTCCAACGTCCGATCCTTCCCACGCCGATCGCCGTTGGGCAGGCTTTGGTGCAGGAGCTGCGGGGGGATTTGGTTCTGCATCTTCTGGCCAGCGCCGGACGGGTGATCATCAGCATCGTCCTCTCGATCGCTACAGCGGCCCCGCTGGGGCTTGCCCTGGGCCTCAGCCCCCAGCTGCACCGACTGGTTTCCCCCTTTCTATACATTCTCTACCCCATCCCAAAGGTGGTGCTGGTGCCCATTTTGATCTTGTTTTTTGGGGTGGGCGATCTGGCGAAAGTGTTGTTGATTTTCCTGATCCTGTTCTTCCAGATCCTGGTGCTGGTGCGAGATGCGGCGGCAGGCCTGCGGCCGGAGCTGGTGCTATCCGTGCGGAGCTTGGGAGCTGGGCGGCGGGCATTGTTCCGCTTCGTCTATCTGCCGGCCTCCCTCCCTGCGATCCTCACCGCGGTCCGTCAGAGCATCGGAACGGCGGTGGCCGTGCTTTACCTGAGCGAGCTGCTGGCCACCCGCTACGGCTTGGGGTATTACATCTACGTTCAAGCGAGCACCTTCTTTAACTACCCGGCGATGTACGCGGGGATCGTCCTGATGAGCGGGATGGGGCTTGCGCTTTACCAGCTCGTGGATGCCCTGGAACGTCGCTGGTGCCGCTGGTTGTTCACGACATAGACCTTGCGAGGCGACCCATGTGCGGGCTGGCCTTTGCTTTATCGTACCTGCCCGTGCTGTTTTATTCGCTGTTCGTCTGGTGGCTGGACCGCTACGAAAAGGAGCCGAAGCGGCTGATCTTCGCGGCCTTCTTCTGGGGGATGCTCCCCGCCGTGGTCCTGGCCGTTCTGGCGGAGGTTGCGCTGGAGCCTCCCATTGAGGAGGGGTTGTTCCGCGACCTGATCACCGGCAGTCTGATCGCGCCCATTGCAGAGGAGACCGCGAAGGGGTTGTTCTTGCTGCTCCTCTTCTGGTTCCAACGCCAGGAGATCGACAGCCTTTATGACGGATTCCTCTATGGTTCCCTGGTGGGGTTCGGCTTCGAGGCCGCGGAGGATTTCTTCTATCTCATCGCCGCCGGCGAAGAAGGCGGAAAGGAGGCGCTGTTGGGGCTGGCCTTCCTCCGGGTCGGGTTGTTCGGCCTGAGCCATGCGGTTTTCACCGGCTTCACCGGCCTAGGCCTGGCGGCGGCGCGGCTTTCCCGAGACAGGATCGTCCGCCTGGTTGCCCCTGCAGGGGGCTGGGGGACGGGAGTGGCCCTGCATGCCTTTCACAATGGTATTCTCTCGGTGCTGGGGCATTTAGAGGCGAGCACGGAGATCACGATATTCGGGTTCCTCAGCGTCGTCGCCGCCAACTGGATGGGCCTCCTGATGGTGCTGTTGTTGGCCGGCTGGGGTCTCTATCGGGAACGGATATGGATCACTCGCTACCTTCGTGAGGAAGTGAACGCCGGGATTTTACCGGAGCCGCTCTACCACGAGTGCCGTTCCGTTTGGCGACGGGGGGTTCGGCGCGGGCATGCATTGTTGAGAGGTAACTGGCGGGAATGGCGGCGGCTGGGACATCTCTATGGGGTGGCCATCGAGCTGGCCTTTCGGAAGCATCAACGGGAGGCGCTGGGGGAAACACGCTGGGAGCCGGAGATCGCGCGCCTTCGCCAGGAGCTCGCCCGGCTGACCCAAGGCCGGGTCTGATTACGTTTGATGGAATCTTCGTGAGGTGCGGGCCGCTTAGGCGGCCCGCACCTCACGAAGACTTGATAAGGATAATAAAAACGGGGGCGGATCTTCTTAAGAGATCCACCCCCGTTATGTTTCCAACCGAACAGAGCGTGGCTCAGGGAACGAGTTCTCCGCGTCACGTGTAAGCCCTCGGCCGTTAGTACCGCTCAGCTTCACCCGTTACCGGGCTTCCACCTGCGGCCTATCAAACCGGTAGTCTCCCGGCGGCCTTACCCGGTCAAAGCCGGTGGGGGGCCTTATCTTGGGGTGGGCTTCCCGCTTAGATGCTTTCAGCGGTTATCCCGTCCGGACATTGGCTACCCGGCGATGCCGCTGGCGCGACAACCGGCACACCAGAGGTCCGTCCACCCCGGTCCTCTCGTACTAGGGGCAGCACCCCTCAAGCCCCCAACGCCCACAGCGGATAGAGACCGACCTGTCTCACGACGGTCTGAACCCAGCTCACGTACCGCTTTAACGGGCGAACAGCCCGACCCTTGGGACCTTGTCCAGCCCCAGGATGCGATGAGCCGACATCGAGGTGCCGAGCGAGGCCGTCGATGTGAACTCTTGGGCCTCACCAGCCTGTTATCCCCGGGGTAGCTTTTATCCGTTGATCCACGGCCCTTCCACACGGAGCCGTGGGGTCACTAGGCCCGGCTTTCGCCCCTGCTCGGCGTGTCCGCCTCGCAGTCAAGCCCCCTTATGCCCTTGCACTCAACGGCGGGTTTCCATTCCGCCTGAGGGGACCTTTGGGCGCCTCCGTTACCTTTTAGGAGGCTGCCGCCCCAGCAAAACTGGCAACCAGGCACTGTCCGCTGCCCGGGTTCACGGGTCAGCGTTAGGGCCAAGATTTGGCCAGGGTGGTATTTCACCGGCGGCTCCACCCAGGCTGGCGCCCAGGCTTCTCAGCCTCCCACCTATCCTACACAGGCCAAACCCTAACCCAATACCAGGCTCCAGTAAAGCTCCACGGGGTCTTTTTGTCCCGCTGCGGGCACTGCGCGTCTTCACGCAGTTCGCAGTTTCGCCGGGACCCTCCT
>DATMAC010000219.1:0-17169 GCA_035573655.1 Thermoflexus sp. | reverse complement strand
TACTGAACTGTCGGGTCCGCATCCAGCTTCATTCCGATCGCCAGCCGGTTGAGGTAGACGCTGGCGATCAGCGGGCGCTCCTCGGGGCGCACGGCCTCCCGCTCCACGATGGAGGCGAGGGTGACGACCTGATGAAGGGAGAGCCCCCGGGCTCGAGCGCTGGCGATCTTCTCCGGCGTCACCTTGCGCCCGAAGTTCTCCAGCATACGTCGGATCATCTCCTCGGCCGTCGCATCCCGGGCCAGCCGATACGTGTCGGGGAAGAGATAGCCCTCCAAGGACGCCCCGGGCGGGAGATCCGCCAGGAAGGGAAACGCTGACCGCCAGCGCGCGCCATCGCGGGCGGCCTCCAAGATCGCCTGGGCGGAAAGATGGGTCTGGACGGCGATCACCTCCGCTACCTCCTCGAGGCGCAACCCCTCACGGATGCGCACCGTCCATTCCGCCTTGCGGCCGGAGCGGAGGGCTTCGACGATCTGCGGAATGGTCATCGTTTTGTTCAGCGTGTATTCCCCCGCCTCGATCTCCCGATCCAGCCGGTGATAACGCACGTAGGCTCGGAACAGAAGGGCATCGCGAATCAAGCCTGCCTCTTGCAATGCCTCAGCGACCTCCATCACGGACTGGCCTGGGTGGATCACGAAGGCGACCGGCGTCGGGTCGCTGCCCGCGGGTCGCTCCAAATCGCCCCGGCGGAGGAAGAGATACAGCCCCAATCCCCAGTCGACTGGCGATCCGGAGAGCGTTGGGCCGGGGGAAGAGGTGGATCGATTCAGCCGTGGAAGAAGGGCAGCGCCAGTGGCGCCGCAGAAGAAGAGGACCGCTCCGACGGCGAGCAGCCAGCGCCAGGTTGACCGGCGAGCGCGTTTTCGAGCCATTGAGTTCACCTGACCGGAGTCGTGGAATTTAATCAGAGCGTATTTTATTATGCGCAATCCTTTAACCTTCTGGCTCCCTCTCTCCATTGCGCTTTCGCTCCTCCCCTTGCGGCCATCCAGACCGTGGGAAGGAGGACAATGAAAGCGTCGTCCCCCAATTTTTTTATAAAGAGTCGCTCCCACCGGGATCCCTAACCATCGGCTCCGGAACTGTCCGGTGCGCTTCCAGGTAATCCTGGAGGATCACCGCAGCGGCCTCCGCGTCGATGGGCTCCCGACGGCGCTGTCCCCGCATCGCCCGGTAAGCTTCCGCGGTGACGGTGGACAGGCGCTCGTCCCAGAGGACAACGGGAACCGGCAGGCGGCGCGCCAGGGCTTCGGCTTCCCGGCGAACCCAGCGGGCCTGGGGTCCCTCCTCTCCGGAAAGGCTGCGCGGGAATCCCACCACCACCCGCTCCACCTCATACTCGGCGATCAGACGAAGGAGGGCCTCGATCACTGCCCGACGGGAGGCGCGGGGCAGGATCGTCAGGGGGCGGGCAATGGTCCGCGTCGGATCGCTGATCGCCACACCGATGCGTTTCTCTCCTAAATCCAGCGCCATCACCCGTCCCATCAGGCGGACTCCAGGGGCAGCGGAGGTTGGGTTGCCTCACCGGGGTAGGGGAGGCCTAAGTGCTCATACGCGCGGCGGGTGAGCACCCGGCCGCGCGGGGTGCGATCGAGGAAGCCCAGCTGCAGGAGATAAGGTTCCACGACGTCCATAATCGTATCCGGCTCCTCCGAGAGGGCCGCCGCCAGGGTCTCCAACCCCACCGGCCCACCCCCAAACTTCTCGGCGAGGGTGCGCATCAGCCGACGGTCCAGCTCGTCTAACCCCAGAGGATCCACATCCATCAGCTGGAGGGCTTCCGCGGCGACCGGCGCGGTGATGACCCCGTCGGCGCGGACCTGGGCGTAATCCCGCACCCGGCGCAGCAGGCGGACGGCCACACGGGGTGTGCCGCGGGCCCGACGGGCGATCTCCCGCACGCCCCCTTCCTCAATCTCGACCCCCAACACCCGCGCGGCGCGGCGGACGATGGTCTCCATCGCCGGCAGGTCGTAGAAATCCAGGCGGAAGATGGCCCCGAAGCGGGCCCGAAGCGGGGCGGTGAGCAGGGCCAGGCGGGTCGTGGCGCCGATCACGGTGAAGCGGGGGAGGCTCAGGCGGATGCTGCGGGCCGCCGGCCCTTTCCCAATCACGATGTCCAAGGCGAAGTCCTCCATCGCCGGATAAAGCACCTCCTCCACCGTGCGAGGGAGGCGATGGATCTCGTCGATGAACAGGATCTCGCCCGCCCGCAGGTTGGTGAGGATCGCCGCCAGGTCCCCCGCCCGCTCGATGGCCGGGCCGGAGGTGATGCGGATGGGCACCCCCATCTCGTTGGCGATGACGGTGGCCAGGGTGGTCTTACCCAGGCCGGGCGGGCCGTAGAAGAGGAGATGATCCAACGGCTCGCCTCGGGCCCGAGCGGCCTCAATCAGGATGCGCAGGTTCTCCTTCACCCGCTCCTGGCCGATGAACTCCTCCAGCCGCTGCGGCCGCAGCGCCATCTCGATGGCCTGCTCCTCCGGCCGCCGGTAAGGAGAGATCATCCGTTCCGGCATTTCGGAGCCCGCCGAGGGATCCCCCGCGGGTTGAACATCCATTGCCTCTTTTCGACGCTTCACCGCTTTCGCCCCCACCGTCCCATCCTGAATTGCACGCGCTGCCGAGAAGTTTTCCACTCAGAACACTCTTGACACCCTGCGATCGTTGTGAAGCACGCGCGTTACAACGCCCCGCGCCTGGTCTGCCTGCTTGTGGCCATCCTTTCAGAAAGCTCTGCGTCTGAAATCTCCCAACGGAGTGGCCACCAAACTCTATGGAAATCCCATTGATCGTACGGTCCCCATATGGATTATACTTCCTGTATCCCCACCTGGGACTTGAGGACGAAGGGAAGGGGAAAGGTTCTTTCCTCATCTCCGGGAGTAGGTTGATCAAGGGGAACAGGCGCTTTTATATCACCTCCAGCGCGGGTCCCATTCCGACCGAAGGGGCGTGACAGATGAGCGGGATCCAGAGGCTCGATCTCCGCTTCGGGGCCTTCAAATCCATGACCCCGGCTCGGTTGCTCGCCTTCGCCGTGATCGTGGGGATCTTCGCCTTCGTCAGCACCCATCCCATCCGCCCCCACGACTTCTGGTGGCATCTCGCTGTGGGCCGCGAGATCGCGCGGACCGGACGGATTCCGGAGGTGGATACGTTCTCGTTCACGCGGGCATGGGCTCCCTATCCCTCTTATTCGATGTTCTGGTTGGCGGAGCTTCTCTTCTACGGGCTTTACACCCTGGGCGGCCCTGCCCTCGTTGTGTTCGTCCACAGCGGGATCATCACCACCGCCTACGGCCTGATCCTATGGGGAGCGTGGGAGGTTTCTGGGCCCCGGGCGGCGGCGCTCGGCGTGCTGCTCGCGGCCGCGCTGGGGATCGATGATTGGAACGTGCGGCCTCAGAGCTTCGCCTTCCTCAGCGGCGCCCTTTTCCTTCGAGGACTGATGGGGCTAGAGCACTCCCGGCGCTGGCTATGGGTCTTTCCATTGGGGATGATCCTGTGGGTGAACACCCATGGCTCCTTCCCCATCGGGCTGGCACTTGTGGGCCTGGCGCTCGTGGGCAAGCTCTTGGAGGGATGGCGACAAGGAAATCCCCTTCCCCACATGGTGCTTCGCCGTTACGGCCTTGCTCTCCTCCTCGCCGCGGCGTGTGTGGGGCTGAACCCCCGCGGGTTCGGCGTGTGGGATTATGTGCTCACGATGGCCCGCCATCCCGTGATCCAGACGCTGGTCCCCGAATGGGCCCCGCCAGGGCTGAGCCGTCCAGGGATTTTGTTTTATGCAGGATTGGCGCTCACAGGAATTTTGCTGGCGCTGGCCCCACAGCACTGGACAGCTGATCGCATCCTGATCGCGACCGCGTTCGCCCTGTTGGGGATGAAGACCTCGCGGGGGATCGTGTGGTTCGGGATGGTGGCAGCGCCGACGGTGGCGGCTCAAATCCAAGCCCTCTGGCCGGAGCGGCCGGGGCGGGCGGGGATCCCCGCGCTGAATGCCCTTTTTCTCGGTATGTTAGGCGGGATCGCCCTGGCGGCCCTTCCGTGGTTTAAAGCGTGGTGGCCGTTGCCGGCGACGAAAGCCGGGCTGATCTCCGCCGACACGCCCGTGGCAGCGACGGAGTTCCTGCTTCGAGAGCGGCCGCGAGGCCCCCTGTTTCACGCCCTGTCTTTTGGAAGCTATCTGATCTGGGCGGCCCAGCCGGACTATCCGGTGTTTGTGGACACGCGGCTGGAGCTTTATCCGATGGCGATCTGGGAGGATTACTTGGCGATCAGCGCAGCGGCCCCGGATTGGGAGGCCCGGTTGGCGCGTTATAAGGTATGCTCCATGATGTTGAGCCCGACGGAACAACCTGCCCTTTTGGAAGCGGTCGCACGCTCACCCCGTTGGGAGCGGATCTATCAGGATAAGGCGGCCTCGATTTGGGTCCGGAAGGGGAACGCATGTGGCGAGAGATGACAAGGGGTGGGATAAGGACAGGACGATTACAATGAAGGGGAACAGCCGTTCGAAACGTTCCCCTGGAGGCCGATGGTGGTGCGGGTTCCACGCTTGGTGTTATTCCTGATCAGCTTCGCCGCGCTGATCTATGTCACCGAACGATTGTGGCAGTTGTTCAGCCTGTTCGCTGATCTGGTTCGCATGCTGGCCCTGGCCTGGTTACTAGCCTATGTACTCTATCCTCTCGTCGCCTGGCTGGACCGTGGGCTGTTCCCCGAACCATGGGTGGAGCGTCTAAGCCGTCGAGGGCTGCCCGCTTGGCTCCATCGCCTCAGCCGCTTTCGCATTCCCTACGCCATAGGCGCCACGCTGGTGTACACCGGACTGCTGACCGCCCTGCTCCTGGCCCTGATGCTGGAGGTGCCCCTCCTGGTTTCACAGGCCCTGGAATTGGCTGCTTTGCTATCCCCTCAGCTCCAGAAGGTACCCGAGCTCCTGGTGGAGATCCAGCGCGACCTCGCCGCACGCCTGAACGTCCCTATGGAATCCCTGGCGATCCTTCCTTCCCGCGAGGCGTGGCAAGATCTGGCCCGGATGGGGGCCGGCTGGGTTTTCCCCATCCTCGTGGAAACCGCGCGACGGGTCGGGGAGGGGCTGGTGGAATTCCTGCTGATCCTGGCGCTGAGTTACTACACGATGTTGGATTGGCGGAACCTCTCCCGGCAGATCCTCTCCCTGATCCCGCCGGCCTATCACGATGAGATTCGCACCACCGCGGAGATTTTAGATCGCACCTTCGGAGGGTTCCTTCGGGGACAGTTGTTCATTGCGCTAACCAACGGGTTGGTCACCTTCTTGGTGATGTTGGCTTTTCAAGCCCCCTCCGCGGGCTTGATCGCCCTGGTCTCCGCACTGATCATCCTGGTCCCCATCGTCGGGGCGCCCATCGCCCTTTGGGCCCCCCCGCTCACCCTCTGGCTCCGCGGGGAGTGGAGCGCCGGGCTTTGGATGTGGGGGATCCTGCTGATCTATCAGCAGATCCTCTTTCACTTCCTGGTCCCCCGCATGCTGGGGGAGATGACCGGATTGCCACCCCTGCTCACGCTGGTCGCTGTCCTCGTCGGAGTGCGCCTTTTCGGCTTCTGGGGGTTCGTTTTCGCCATCCCGGTCGCTGGCGCCGCCTACAGCTTGGCTTTCTTGCTGCTGACTCGGCGGAGCTCCCCTATTCAGGCGCCGGAGCCGTCAGTGGGATCACCGTCCACCGATCCCAGCGAAGATCGTAAATGAGATCGAAGGTCATGCCATCGATGGTGCGCACCCGAAATCCCAAAGCCTCGGGGGTCCGCCAGCGCCGGAGGATCTCCCTCACGGATTTCTCCGTCCCCTCCCATTCGAACGATTCCGGTCGCTCCGGATACGTGGATCCGGCGTAGCAGCGCACGTTTGCCATGCTTCACCTCGACCACGATCTTGGCGGCCCTCGTGGGCCACTCAGTGGAACAGAAGCTCAAGCATCCGCCTACGGCATTTCATTTAGGGATATGCGGCGGAAAGGCGAATGGCCTCTCCCCCGAACATCCCTAAAATTGAGGCGGACAAAGTGCTTTGTTGCGAAGATAGAAGTTTCTGTGAGGGGTGGGCCGCGTAAGCGGCCCACCCCTCACAGAAATCCCAATCTCCTTCCCCGCGACCCAAAGGGCCGTGGGGAAGGTGGAGATAGATTTTTTTCGGGAGCTGGGCCGGGGTCGAAGGCTCCCAGCCCAGCCCCGAAAATCTCAAATAATGGACAAGACGCTGCAAACATATGAAAAAGCCTCGGGGAAGGAGCCGCCGATGAAAGCGATCATTCGTATGCTTGGATTTGCTCTCTTGCTGAACGCCTGCCAGATCGGCGGGCCGCCGACTCCTCCCACGCCGACGGCCTCGCCGGCGCCTCCTCAGCAGGCGCCCACAGCCACCGTGACACCCACCCCAATGGCCCTCCAAGGGCCCTTTGCTGTCGTTCTGGTTCAACCCAGCGATCAACTCAATGTGCGGGCCGGGCCAGGGCCTGATCAGCCGATCTTAGCGACGCTGCCTCCGAACGCTTCCGGTCTGCTCCTCACCGGAAAGGAACAGACCGTCCAGGGCGCCCGTTGGGTGGAGGTCCGCCTTCCGGATGGGCGGATCGGCTGGGTGAACGCGATGTTCCTCACCCAGGAGGTCTCGCCTCAGGCCTTCTGTGCGGACCCACAGGGGGCGGCCTTGCTGGATCGGCTGGAGTCCGCCATTCGGGAACGCAACGGTCAGGCCCTTGCGGCGCTGATCAGCCCCATCCATGGGTTGCGCATTCACGTCAGCCGCCTCAGCGATCCGGTCCTCATCCGACCGGACCAGGCGGTCACCCTGTTTACCGATGAGACCCCGATTCATTGGGGCGTCCACCCAGCCAGCGCGATGGAGATCGTGGGTCCTTTCCGGCAGGCCGTGTTGCCGGATCTCCTGGATGTGATCGATCGCCCCCATGAGCGACATTGCGGCCTGTTGGTGCCACCGGTGACCTATCAGCCGGCGTGGCCAGAGGCGTATCGGGCCTTCAATTTCTACAGCTTGCATCGCCCAGGGACGCCGGGCAACGAGCTGGACTGGCGGACTTGGGCGGTCGGAGTGGCATACGTGGAGGGCCGGCCCTATGTGGCGGTGTTGATGCAGTTCTTCTGGGAGCCCTGAGCATTGGACTTTGGACAAACGGGCGAGTGGGCTTCGCGTCCGGGCCCTCCCCTCGTGCGGGGCAAGCCCCTCCCCCCTCCCTGCGGCTTAAGGGGCCTCAAGGAGGGGGGAAGTTTGGGGTAGGTGGGGCCGCCTTCAAGAGCCCCACCTACCCCAAAATCCCCCACACGGAGGAAGTGGTGAGCCGTCACGCTGTGGTTATTCCGCGTAATAGGCCAGCCCCAACACCCCTGGTCCCGCGTAAAGACCCATCACCGGTGAGAAGGCTGTGAGATAGCACTCTCGGCAATCGAAGCGTTCAAGGAGCAATCGCCGCAGCGCCTCCGCCTCTTCTTGGGCGGCCGCATGGAAAACCGCCGCATGCACCGGCCGGTTTCCCACATCCTGAGCCATCCGCTGGACCATCGCCTCGATCGCCCGGCGTCGGGTGCGGACTTTCTCCAGCACTTCGATGCGACCGTTTTGCAGGGTCAGAATCGGTTTGATCTGGAGCACATCGACCGCCAGGGCCGCCAGGGCCGGAGCCCGACCGCTCCGGATGAGATACGTCACCGTCTCCAGGACGGCGAAGAACCGGAGGCGTGGGCGCAGCGCCTCGACCCGGGCTACGATCTCGTCCAGCGAAGCCCCCGCCTCCGCCATACGGGCTGCCTCCAGGACCAAAAAACCCTGGGCCATGGTAGCGGCCTGGCTGTCGATCACCCGAATGGGAATCTCGGGAACCATCTGGGCGGCGAGGAGCGCTGCGTTATATGTGCCCGTCATGGCCGCAGAAACATGGATAGAGACGATCCCCTCCGCTTCCTTTGCTAATTCCCGGTAGGTTTCCATGAAATCCCCTACGGAAGGTTGGGAGGAAGTCGCCATGATCCCGGCCCGCTGCCATTCATAGACCTGCTCCGCTGTGACATCGATGCCATCCCGGAACACTTGTTCTCCGAGGATGATTCGGACCGGGACCACGCGGATCCGGTAGGCTTCCACCAACTCGGGGGGCAGGCACGCCACGCTATCGGTGACCACCGCGATCTTCGCCATGGCTCTTCTCCCTGCAGGTGGGTTGGGGGAAGTTGCCCCTTCCGCCTGGGACGCGACCCCACAACAAGCCACAAAGCCCTCCGGGAGCTCATAGGGCGAGCCGGCTCTCCCTCAGAGGGGAGCTCGATGGAGCGAAGGGTCGCGCGGACAAGGGTCAGCGCATCCGCGGGACTCCGGTGGGGTGGGACCTCAAGCCGGGTGCCCAGGGCGGCGGAACATCCAGACCTCCCAGGCCGCCGTATCCCGGTCCAGCCAGAGGCGTCGCCAGAGCACCCGCCGCCGCTCCACCGGATCCGAGGGGAGAGGCTCCCGGTTGGCCTCCAGACGCTTGACCACGGTAATCGCCAGCATGGCCAGCCCCCCGAGGGCGACCTCCAGTGGCCCCCCGGTGAGCCATACCAGGGCAGGCAACCCGGCGATAGCGAACAGGGCCATCACCGCAGTGGCTTGTAACAGGCGCCCGATGACCAAAGCGCCCAGGATCCACAGGGCCCCAACCGGGAAGGTGACCGTGAGCAATCCTAGGAACGGCCCGATGCCGCGCCCCCCGTGGAAGCCCAGCCAGACCGGCCAGTTATGGCCCATAACCGCGGCCAGCCCCGCTGCGACCGCCACCCCTCGAGGGCGCCCCAGCGCCAACACCCCCCAGGTCGGGAGGGCCGCCTTCAGCACGTCCAACAGGCCGACCGGGATCAGGGCCCAGCGGGCCACGTGGTAATACACCGCGGTCCCGCTGACCGTGCGACTGCCCCATTCTCGCAGATCGATCCCGCGCAGGAGACGGCCGGCGAGGTATGCGGTGGGGATCGAACCGATGAGGTAACTGATCAAAATAAGTCCGAGATCTACCATCTTGACCCTCCTGTTTTTAAGAAAATTGAGGGCCAATTCCTTAATAAGCATAGCGCAGAAGCGCAGAGGAATACAACCTGGGTGGGGATTGAGGATCTTGGAGGGAAGCAGTCAGGACCGGACGGCGCCGGCGTTGATGGGGGTTCTTCGGGGCGAGCCGGGCGCCTTCGGCGCCCGGCTCGCCCCGAAATTTTCTCCCCGCAGCTCAAAGGACTGCAGAGGGGAGAGAGGTCATTCGCTCCTCTGAATGCAGCGCTACGGAGTGGGCAGTGGAACAATCGTCGGGATGGGGAGCCCCGGTGTTGGAGCCGGCGTTGGTGTCGGAAGCGGAAGCTCCGGCGTCGGGCTGGGGGTGACCGTCGGGATTGGGGTGGGGGTGGGCACGATCCCATTGTCCACATAAGTACGGACTTCCCCCACAAAGGCCTGCCCGGAGCGATTGAAGGCGGTCACCCGCAGGGCATACCAGCCGGTAGGAAGATGGGAGGCGTCCCAAACGGTAAGCTGACCGTCACGCACCGGGGCCAGATGCGGACCGCTCAACCACTGCCACGAAACCCCATCCGCCCCCACGATCCCCCATTCCACGTTGTAATACGCGAAATCGGGGATCCACACCGTTCCCAACACCGGAACGATCCCGCGTACCACGGTGCTTTCGTTCGGCCATCGGATGATGACCTCGGGGATCGCCACCACACAGAGCTCGGTGGGAGGCTGAGGGATCTGACGCTGTTCCGCCCACCAGCGCCCCTCCTCGGGAACTACGTAAAAGACCCGCTCAATCGGCGGGCCGGGACAACCCTCCGTGTAGAGCAACCCGGTCGCCCCGTCGATCAACACGGCTTTCCAGAGGTCGTGCTCCGGCCCGGGCGGGGGCTGATCGGCGGCGAAGACCTCCATCCGACGGCGGTCCGGCGGACAATAGGGTGAGGGCTGAGTGCCGGAATCCAGGCAGATCTCCACTTCGATGATCCCAGGCGGCCGGCGGAACTCCCGGGGCGGCAGGTTCAGGATACGGTGAGCTTCCTCCATCACATCATGCCAGACTGGGGCTGCGCCCGTGATGCCGGTGACCCCTTTCATTTCAGAGTTGTCAACGTTCCCCACCCAGACCCCCACCACCAGGTCCGGCGTATACCCCAAGGTCCAGTTGTCGCGGAAATCGTTGGTGGTCCCCGTCTTCGCCGCTGCCGGCCGGGAGAGCTTGAGCGGGCTATTGGGTCCGAAGGCCGCTCGACGTGCCTCGTTATCTGAAAGAATATGGGTAATCAAATAAGCGTGCTCCGGCCGCATCACCGGTTGCCCGGGGGGAGGCGTATATTCGTAGAGCACATTGCCGAAGGCATCCGTGATCTTCCGGACCGGAACCGGAGGCACCCGACGGCCTTCGTTCGCGAAAGCCGCGTAGAGGCCCACCATCTCCAGCAGCGGCACCTCACCGCCGCCCAAGGTAAGGGAGAGGCCGTAATCCGGGCGGGTCAAGGTGGTGATGCCCAGATCCCGGGCGCGTTGGAGGAAGGCTGGAAGCCCAACGAAGGCCAGCGCTTTCACCGCCGGGATGTTGTAGGAGTTCCCCAGGGCGTAGCGAACGGTCACCGGACCGTGGAAGCGCCGGTCATAGTTGACGGGCTCATAGAATCGCCCTGGGCCATCCGGGAACCGGGATGGCACATCCCAGATCAGCGTCGCGGGGGTCCACCCCTTCTCAAAAGCCACCAAATAGGTCAACGGTTTGATCGAGGAGCCCGGCTGGCGGGGGACCAGGGCCATGTTGATCTGGCCGCCGTGTGCTGTGTCGTTATAATCCGGGCTCCCGACCATGGCTAAGATCTCCCCCGTGCGGGGATCCAAGATGACCACCGCCCCGTTATGCACATTCTTGTCTTTGAGTTTCTCCAGATGCGCCCGCAGGACTTGGGTGGCCATCCGTTGGAGGCGAAGGTCCAAGGTGGTTTCCACCCGCAGGCCGCCCCGGTGAAGGGCTTGGGCGTTGAGGCCGAACGTCTGTTCCAGCCATTGCTGCACGTAGAGGGCGAAATGAGGGGCCTCCGGCGCTGGCGAGGTCTGGGCCGGCTTCTGGAAGGCCCGAGCAGCCATCTCCCGCGCGGCGGCTTCCGCCTGTTCTTGGGAGATATACCCGGCCTCGATCATCAAGCGGAGGACATCCCGCTGGCGCCGCAGGGCGCGTTCCCGCCCTTCCGGGGTAAATGGATCGTAGAGCGCTGGCGCCTGGGGGAGGCCGGCCAGGAAGGAGGCTTCGGCCAAGTTGAGATCTTTTGCTGATTTCCCGAAGTAGGTGCGGGCAGCCGCCTCCACGCCGTACGCCAGGTTCCCGTAGTAGATGGTGTTGAGGTAGATCTCCAGGATCTGCTCCCGGGGATAGCGGCGGATGATCTCGGACGCCAGCACCGCCTCTTTGATCTTCCGCCGCAAGGTGCGCTCAGGGGAGATCAGCAGGTTGCGCACCAGCTGCTGCGGGATGGTGCTGGCGCCGCTCACCACCTCCCCTTCTCGGATCGCCTGGTAGATCGCGCGGGCGATGGCGATAGGATCGAACCCGGGATGCTGCCAGAACCGGGGGTCCTCCGTCGCCACCGTGGCCTGGATCAACCACGGCGAGATGTCGGAAAGGCGGACCAGCTGCCGGCGCCCGCTCTGAGGGTCCGCGAACTCCCCTAGCAACTCCCCGTTACGATCCACCAGCACGAGAGAAGTGGAAAGGTTTAGCGCCCGCTCCTGCAAGGCTTCCGGTGGCGGTAGCTGCATCGCCACGTAGACATAGCCAGCGAACGCGGCCACGCCCCCCGCCGCCCCCAAGAGCAATAAGATCAGCAGGACGAAGAGGACTGTGCGGCCCCACGAGCGGCGCCGTGGCGCCGCGGAAGATCGCGGGGGATGAGGCGGGATCCTCGGCGGCTGCCCTGCGGGAGGCTGCCGAGGGATCCGCTGCGTGCGGTCCCGCCCGGGGACCCACCAGCCCGCCGTCTCACTCACATCGCCAGTAGGATGAGGCCAATGTTCGCTCATCAGACGGCTCTCCGGTTTTTCCGAATCGAACGGTCTCAAAGTCTCTCCAACCTTTTGGAGAGGAAGCGAACCCTTTCCGCTTGCTGTCGCCCTTTCAGGGTAACTACTTGCCCATCTAAACAGTAGCCTCCCCGGATGGTGTAAGGGTTCCCGAATGGGAGCTTTGGGGGCCGAGCCGCACGCCTTCGGCGCGCGGCTCGGCCCCCAAAAAGTATTTTTTATCCCCCTCCCCACTTACAGGGTAGGTCGTTACCTTTCAGGCTCCGAAAGAGAAGGCCAAGAGCCTGCCATCCGAAGCGCCCCTCCAGACCATCTTAGCCTTTCGGCCGGAGCCCCATGCGTTGCACCAGGAACGCCGCCAATTCCTCGAGCTCTCCGAATCGGAAACAGGGTACCCCTACATTCAGAGGGGAATCCGAAACCACCGCCCAGCGCTCTTGCAACCCCTCCAGAAGATCCAAGCCTGTCTCCTGGCGAACCACCTCAATTTTGGGCGCTGTCTCGCTTTTAAAGCCCTCCGCCAGCACCAAATCCAGCCCATCGAACTCCCTCAAGACCTCCGCCAATGTCAGCGGGCGATCCAGGCGCCGGGACAGCCAAAGCCACTGAGGCGTGAGGCCGAGGACCCGCTCGGCGCCGGCCTCCCGATGCCGCCACGTGTCCTTTCCAGGCTGATCCCAGCGCATCTCCCCGTGCGGATCGTCCTTGATCGTGCCGACCCGAAATCCCCATCCTCGGAATATCCGAACCAGGCCCTCCAGAACGGTGGTCTTCCCGGAGCCTGAACGCCCAACAATGCAAACCACTGGAGGATATTTGGGATCCATCCGCATGCATTCCTCGGCAATTCTCTACCCAGTCAAAGCCGCACATTTAGGGAGCTGATGCTTCCTCCAACGCGGGATTTTTGGGGTGGGTTGGGCGCCATAGGTGCCCAACCCACCCCAAAAATCCTTTTCCTCTCCCCTCCCCACAGCCCAAAGGGCTGTGGGGAGGGGAGAGGAACCATTGGGCCGCATCATCCCAAAATAATGTAGTAGGGCGCTTGAGTGCCCATTTATGCGATCCTCTAACCCCCAAGGCCTATAGATTGTCTCATCATGGACCCACCACCATCACCCCGATATCGTTAACGTTCGTCCCCGTAGGACCCGTTCGGATCAGGTCGCCGAGGGCCTCGAAGAAGGCATACGAATCGTTAGCGTTCAAATGGGCCATCGCATCCAGGCCCAGCAGATAAGCCCGGTGGACACTCTCCCCATCGGCGATGGCTCCCGCGGCGTCCGTCGGCCCATCCACACCATCTGTCCCTAGGGAGGCCACCACCACCTCCGGCCAGCCCTGCAGAGCGATCGCGGCCGCCAGCGCAAGCTCTTGATTCCGCCCACCCCGCCCACTTCCCCGCACGGTTACCGTGGTCTCCCCGCCCCACACGACGCATGCAGGCCGAGGGACCGGCCGGCCGGTGGTGATAATTTCTTTGGCGATGGCTGCAATCACCCGGGCCACCTCCCGGGCCTCCCCCTCTACAAAGGTGGAAAGCAGAAACGGATGATAGCCTAAGCGGGCCGCCTCTTCCAAAGCTGCTTGAACGGCCAGGCGGTTGCTGGCGACGATCACGTGTACGATCCGCTGAAAGATCTCATCGCCCGGTTTGGGAGTCTCGGGGATTTTTCCGTGCAGCCCGAGCTCCAGATGGGTGCGCACCCGAAGCGGGATCCGCTCCAGTAGGCCGTAACGATTCAGCACCCGCCAGGCATCATAGAAGGTGGAAGGATCCGGCGCCATCGGCCCCGAAGCGATCACCGACAGATCATCCCCGACTACGTCGGAGAGGACCAGGGTGAACACAGTGGCGGGGAACGCGAAACGGGCCAATCCGCCCCCTTTGATCCGATCCAGATGCTTGCGGACAGCGTTCAGCTCATGGATCGTTGCCCCCGATCGCAGCAGCAGATCCGTTACCGCCTGGAGATCGCTCAGGCTGATTCCCTCCACCGGCCAGGTGGCCAGCGCGGAGCCCCCACCGCTAAGGGCACATAGGATGAGATCCTCCGGCCCCGCCTGCTCAGCCATGGCGGCCAGCGCCTGAGCTCCCCGAACGCTGTTCTCATCGGGGACCGGATGCCCAGCCTCGATCACGGTCCATCGCTCATCCAGGGCGGCGGCCAGATGCCCATATTTGGTCACCAACACACCGCGATCCAGCCGACGACCCAGCAATACCTGAAGGGCATAGGCCATCGGATATGCCGCTTTGCCAAGCGCGAGGACGAACACGTGGCGATAGCGATCCAGGTCCACGCAGTGTTCTCCAACGATCAGCTGGTTTCCTTCTCGACGGACATGACGTCGAACAGCGGCGCTGGGATCCACCGCCCCCAGCGCGGCGTGAAGAATCCGCATCACATCCCCGCGAAGATCACGGATCATCCCTTCGACTGACATCGCATGGATCTCCTCTATGTTTTGGAAACATATAGGCCTTGAGGTTCCCCGAGATCCAGAACGACCGCAGGGGCCCCAATCTCACCGAGATGTTCCACCTTCCCCATTCAAACCTGAAAGCGCGCGCAGGCTGCTGTTCCATTGAACGCTTCTCGAGCACATATATTTATAGCTCAAGTCGCCCATTTGCTCCTTCACGGGGTTTAAGAGGTTTCGTAACTATTCCTCCTGATTCTATTCGGGTCGGAGCCCTGTGAAGAGGCGGAATCGCCTCACCTCTTCCCTCAGGGCTTTTCGGAGTTCTAACGTTGGTAAGGTCCTGCTAAATTGGGGCCTTCGTTCATCAGCCCAGCCCCCGATAAATTTTTCCTCCCCTCTCGCCGTGGCCCAAAGGGCCACGGCGAGAGGGGAGGGGCCATCCACTGCCTCGCTGTTATGCCGTCTTTGTTAGAACTTTGAAAAGCCCTGCTCCTTCCTACTGGCCCTTTGAACCGTGAGGAGAGGATGGAAAATATTTTTGGGGGAGCACCTAATCTTACCCCGGAGAGGAAGAACCTCTCACTGTGAGGAGGTCTGTGAAAGAACGATCGCACCTTGACCATCCTCTCACAGGGAGGCAGATCGGCCGGGTTCCTAAGAACGCTCTCCGGCGCTTCTTACCGGCACCTTGCGAGCGCTTTCGCGGTAATGATCGATCATGCGGCTCAGGGCCATCCAGTCGGGGACCAGACAGACGAAACCATGGCCGTGGGGCAAGGGAACGTAGGGGCCGAGCAACCAGCGGATCCAGCGGGCAGGCAGCGGGTAGCCGTCAGTCTCGATCACCAGCACCGTATGGTCGTAAAACGGTTCCACCCACCGCTGGTGATGACGGGGGATATGCGGGAAAAGTTCCGAGAACACCGTCGGTCGTGTATTGCGGATCCGTCGGTAGGACACCCGGAGCGCAAAAAAGGGAGACCGGAAAATCAGCGCCTCCGGCCGCGGTTCTACTCCCGAAAGCCGGCTCCCGATCTCCGGGATCCACCAGATCCCCAGGACCGCGCCCGCCAGGATCAGGAGCATGGGATCTTGATCCGGCGGCCATGGGTATTCGACTTCTACAAAGAGCGGAAGGTAGTACAACCCAAGCGCCAGGAGGACAGTCAGCAGCGCAGGTCCTCGATACATCCGAGCCAGCCGTTGATACAGCAAAAAGGGAAACCGGCGGGGACGGAGCGTCCCTGGTCTCCGCCCCTCAGTAGGTGGCCGGATGGTCTCCCGAAGGCCGCGTAAGGACATCGCTGGAGGAGCCGGGATTCTCAAGGAATATGGGCCGCTCGGCAGCGCGGTGTTTCTTCCTCATCCTAACGGGTTACTCGGCTGGCTCCCTCACAGGGTTTGGGGACGAGCTGGACCATTGAAGTACCCTGCTGAGGGAAGCCAGAGGAAGCGCAGTCAGCTCGCGCGCGCCGCTAGTTCAGCTCTTGCAATTCCCCGGTGACCATGAAGATCACCCGTTCGGCGATGTTGGTTACCCGGTCCGCGATGCGCTCCAAGTTATGGGAGATCCAGAGCAGCCGCGTGGCCCGAAAGATGGTGCGGGGATCCTGCATCATATAGGTGATCAGCTCCCGGTAGACCTGCTCATCCAGAGCATCCACCTCGTCGTCGCGGGCGACGGCGGCGCGGGCTTTCTCCGGATCTTGCTCCACATAGGCTTCCAGAACCTGTCGGAGCATTTCCTTTGCGATCTGGGCCATGCGGGGGATATCGATCAGCGGCTTCAGCAGAGGCTCGTCGGCCATCTCGATGGTCAGTTTGGCGATGCTTTTGGCGTGATCGCCCATGCGTTCCAGATTGGTGGCGCAGAACATCGCCGCGATGATGGCCCGTAAGTCGCTGGCCATAGGCTGCTGGGTCGCGATGGTCTCCAGGCAGGCCTCCTCGATCTGATAGCGCATCCGGTTAATCTCCTCATCGAAGGCGATGATCTCCTGGGCCATCCCAACATCCAGCCGTTTCAGGGCCTCGATGCAGCGGTCGATCGCCTGCTCCACCATGCTCCCCAGCCGCAACACGTCTTGGCGGATCGCGCTCAGATCGCGCTCCAACATCACCCGAGCTTGCATTGGCCCCTCCTCTCCTGTCCCTGACCTGGCTTCCGCATGGTAGCTCGAGATCCGCTCTGGGTCAACCATTTCGCTTCCTCATCTTCTGGGTCTTGGGATCACGTGAGCTGCGGCTTCGTTCACTTGAAGGAGCCGTTGGCCTCTCACCCTTTCCGTAGCCCTTTTGCTGCCTCTGTGCAACGAAGTTGTTCTGTGAGATGCGAGCTGCTTCCACGGCCCGCATCTCCCAGGAGCTCCAGAAATCACTGGAGGCGCGGCATCTGATTGACCCTTGCGTTGCTAAAGGATCACTGAGATCAAAAGAGGATGCAGGATGGTGCGGGCCAACGGCCCCACCCCCCTGGATCCCCCCTCCCCACCGCCCTTTGGGCGGTGGGGAGGGGGATCCAGGGGGCCAAAACCTCCAGAAGCTTTGGAAATGCGCTGTGATTGCTCCGTTTCATTCACGAAGATCAATGAATTGTCTGCTGCCGCGACAGCTTCCCTTTTGTTGAGATCCTGATGCGGAACGAACTCGTCGCC
>DATMAC010000218.1:0-4071 GCA_035573655.1 Thermoflexus sp. | reverse complement strand
TCCCCCGGGCGAAAAGCGGCTTGCATCCGAGGGTCCCCGGACCAAAACGGCCAATAAAGGAAGGCGATCCCCCCCGCCAAGGCGAGGAGGATCCCGCTATCCGCCAACCCCAGCAGACGCCGGCTTCCCGTGGAGCGCATCTTGGGAGGATCGATTGGTTCATGGGCTTCCATGAGGTGCGGGCCGCGTAAGCGGCCCGCACCTCATGGAAAACTTTTGGTATGGAACGCGCCCGCTCGCCGTGCGATGTCGAATCTTGGCGATCCCGAGTGACCATCGAACTGGGAATAAGCCAGCTGTCGAGGGCGGAGGAGAGCTCCCCTCGATCCTCTTGGTGAGCGGGAGGCATCGATCCTAATGTCCCTGCAAGAGAACCTCCACCGCCCGTTGCAACTGTGGATCGGTTCCCGCGGTTTCCGTGCCGGGCTCGACCTTCACCTCAATGTCCGGGTTCAGCCCTTCGCCGTGGATTGCCCGGTTGTTCGGGGTGAACCAGCGGGCGATGGTGACCCGGAGCTCCGAGCCATCGGAGAGGGTGTGGGAGAGCTGCACGGATCCCTTCCCGAAGGTTCGCTCGCCCACCAGCCGCGCCCGACCGCGATCCTGCAAGGCGCCGGCCACGATCTCCGAGGCGCTGGCGCTGCCGGCGTTCACCAGCACCACCATAGGGATCCGCTCGGCGATGTCCCCGCTCTTCGAGCGGAAAACCTTTTCCTCGCCATCTTTCGTTCGCTCATAGGCCACGATCCCTTCATCGAGGAAGAGATCGGCGACCTGGATCGCCTGATCGAGGAACCCGCCGGGATTATCCCGCAGGTCCAAGATCAGGCCTCGCGGGTTTTGTGCGAGGAGGGCTTTCAGTTGCTCCTGCAACTGACGGGTGGCCTGGGCGCTGAAATCGAACAGTTGAATATACGCGATGTTCTCTGGAAGCATACGGGCCTCGACCACCGGGATGGTGATGCGGGCTCGCGTGACGGTCACCTCGAAGGGCTCGCGTTGGCCTGGACGCTCGATCGTGAGCGTGACGGAGGTTCCCGCTGGCCCTCGGATCAGAGCGATGGCCTCGTAGATGCTGTAGCCCACAATGGATTGGCCGTTGACCTTCACCACCAGATCTCCGGATCGCAGGCCCGCCTTCTGGGCGGGGGAGCCCTCAAAGGTGCGCACGATCTCCAGTTTGTTATCCCGGTTCATCCGCACCAGCGCCCCGATCCCTTCGAATTGCCCAGAGGCGTCCTCCTGAAGAATGCGAGCGATCTTCGGTTCGATGAAGGAAGTATAGGGATCCCCGAGGGTCTGGAGCGCCCCCCGGATGGCCCCGTAGGCCACCGTCCGGGGCTCAGGGATCTCCCCGTAATACTCGTCCTGAACCAGCTTCCAGGCCTCCCAAAAGATATCGAACGCTTCCTGGAGATCCCGAGGTGGGGGAGACGGTGCCACCGCGGCGGGAGCAGGGGACGACGCTCGGGAGGACGCCACACCCATCCCCCATGCCACTCCAAACCCCGTCAGGAAGGCGGAGGCGGTCAATCCAACAACCAGCGTGGCGAAGAGGAAGAGATTCCCAGCACGCTTAATCAGGTCATTCACGTTGAGCCTCCTGAAACGTCTGAAGATCCTCTTGGCACGTAACGACCCTATGGATCTTGTCGTGGGCGTGAGCCATTGCTATAATTGTATTGGTCTCGCCCGGGTGGCGGAATAGGCAGACGCGGCGTCTTGAGGGGGCGCTGGCCCTTTCGGCCGTGCGGGTTCAAATCCCGCCCCGGGCACCAGAACCCCGGCAGAGCGCCGGGGTTTTTATTATCCCCGCTCTCCTCCTCAAGAGCGAGCTGCTAACCTTTCAGGGCCCCTGCCAGCAGCCCGCGCAGGAAGAAGCGCCCCAAAAAGATATAGACCAGCAGCGTCGGAAGGGCGGCCAGCAGCGCGCCCGCCATCTGGACGTTCCACTCGACGATCTGGCTGCCCGCCAGGTTCTGGAGCGCCACGGTGATCGGTTGCTGGGCCGGCTTGTTGGTCACGGTAACCGCGAAGAGGAAATCGTTCCAGATTTGGGTGAACTGCCAGATGGCGACCACGGCGAACCCGGGTTGGGAGAGCGGGAGCATCACCCATCGGTAGATCCCCAACAGCGAGGCCCCATCGATCTTCGCGGCCTCCACCAGCTCCCCGGGGATCGAAGCGTAATAATTGCGGAAGATCAGGGAGGTGATCGGGATCCCATAGATGACGTGAACGAGGATCAGGCCGGGGATGGAGCCGTACAAGCCGATGGCCTGGAGGAAACGGACCAGCGGGATCAGGATGCTTTGATAGGGGATGAACATCCCGAACAGGATGGCCGGGAACAGGATCTCCGATCCCCGGAAGCGCCACTTGGCCAGGATATAGCCGTTGATGGAGCCGATGAAAGAGGAGATCAACGTGGCCGGGATCACCAGATAAACGCTGTTCATGAAGTTCGGGGAGAGCTTCTCCCAGGCTTTGGCGAAGGCAGCGAAGGAGGGCTGGGTTGGCCAATTCCACATGCGTGTGAGATCCGCCTCGGCGAAGCTCTTGAGGCCGGTGAGCAGCAGCACGTAAACCGGGAGCAAGTAAAAGATCGTGAGACCGATCAGGGCGAGATAGATCAAAATGCGCCCCATCTTCATAGCTCAGCCTCCCGGCTCAGGCTGTAGCGGAGGTAAGGGATGATCAGGGCGGCCACCATGATCAGCATCAGGGTGGCGATGGCCGCGCCCTGGGCGAAATGGTTCCCCCGGAACGTCGTTTCGAACATGAAATACGCCGGCATGTCCGTAGCGAACCCCGGGCCGCTCCCGGTCATCGCCACGGTGAGGTCGAAGATCTTCAGGGAAATGTGGCCCAGCACGATCAGGGCGCTCAGGGTGACCGGTCGAAGCAATGGCAACACAACATGGCGATAGATCTGCCACTCGCTGGCCCCGTCCACCCGGGCTGCCTCCCGCAGCTCCTCTGGAATCCCCCGGAGGCCCGCCAGATACATGGCCATGGTGAATCCGGAAAGCTGCCAGGTGGCGGCGATCACCACCGGGATCAGCGCCACGGGGATCCCCGCCTGAATCGCCCCGATCTTGATGCCGAACATCACGGTGGGGTCGGTGAACCAGCGAGGCACCGGGCCGGGGTAACCTGCATATTTCAGGAGAAGATTGATCCCCGTCTGGGGGTTGAACAACCATTGCCAGGCGATGCCTGTGACAATGAACGAGATAGCCATGGGGAAAAGGAAAACGCTGCGGAAGAACGTCTCCCCCTTCACCCGCTGATCCAGCAGGAGGGCGGCGAAGAAGCCCACCACGACCGCGCCCAGCAGGAAGAGGGCCGTGAAGACGATCGTGTTGCGGATATCCGCCTGGAATCGAGGGGTTTGGAACAGCCCGATGTAATTCCGGAGGCCTGCGAACGTGTAGTCCGGCAGCACATCGTTCCATCGGGTCATCGAGATGTAGACCGTCCATCCGATGAACCCGTAGACGAAGATCAGGACGGCGATCGTCGAGGGAGCGATGAGGAGAACAGGCAGCTTGTTCTCCAGACGACGTCGCAGCTCCCGCATAACCTGGAGCCATCGAGGGGCGGGAATCGCCCGTTCCATCACCTTAGGCACACCGATCGTCGGAGCAGGATCGAGGGGGCGATCGTTCATCCTTTGCCTCCTGCCTTCTCTCCTGCAACGTATCGCTGATCATCTGATTTCCCGGGTGGGATCGCCTTTGACGATCCACCCCTTTTGTTCTCCTCCCCACCGCCTGAAAGGCCGTGGGGGGAGGGGATAAAAAAGATGTGTTGGGGACGAGCGGGACGCCTTTGGCGTCCCGCTCGTCCCCAAAACCATAATTGTGCAAAGGGAGTAAGCAAGGCGAACGAGGGGACAGCCCTCAAGCGAGCACCGCACGGGCAAGCTGCCCCTATGCCCATTATCCACGCGGTCCGGGTTCTGCTATGATTATAGTCTGGCTCGCGATGGCTGATATCTGCGATCGCCTGTGGTATGGGATCTTTCCCGGTTGCGCAGTTGCCAATCTTTCTGGGAGAGTGTCTGAG
>DATMAC010000217.1:0-16485 GCA_035573655.1 Thermoflexus sp. | reverse complement strand
CCCCGCGGCCCTTCGGGCCGCGGGGAGGGGGGAGAAAGGGGGGAGGGGTCATCCCACTCTTCACCAAGGAGGGGTGAGGAACTCTTTGTCCCAACTTATGTCCGAACCTCAGCTTGCATCATTGAGCTTTTAGAGGAGCGCATCTATGGCCAAGAAGGTTAAAGCGGTGATTAAACTCCAAATCGAAGCGGGCAAGGCCAATCCGGCTCCCCCCATTGGGCCCACGCTGGCCCCTCACGGGGTGAACGTGATGGCCTTTTGCAAGGAGTACAACGCCCGCACCGCTCATATGGCCGGCCAGATCGTGCCGGTGGAGGTGACGATCTACACGGATGGCTCCTTCACCATGGAGCTCAAGACGCCGCCGGTTTCGGATCTCCTCCGCCGGGCGGCCGGCGTTGAGAAGGGTTCCTCCGAGCCGAACCGGCAGATCGTCGGCCGGATCACCCGACAGCAGCTTCGGGAGATCGCGGAGCTCAAGATGAAGGACCTGAACACCGAAGATATCGAGGCCGCGATGCGGATGATCGCGGGCACGGCTCGGAGCATGGGAATTCAGATCGTGGATTGAGATGCGGGCAGGGAGGGGTTCCTTGCCCCTCCACGTGGGAGGGCCTGAACAGGCCCGCAGGCACCACAGGAGGATGGAAGCGATGAGCGAGCGAGGAAAGAAATATCTGGAGGCGTTAAAGAAGGTCGATCGGGAGCGCCTGTATTCCCCACGCGAGGCGCTGGCGCTGGTCAAGGAGACCAGCTACACTCGCTTCGATGGCACGGTCGAAGTCCATATGCGTCTGGGCGTGGATCCTCGCCACGCGGATCAGCAGGTCCGGGGGGTGGTCGTTCTCCCGCATGGCCTGGGCAAACGGGTCCGGGTTTTAGTGTTCGCGGCGGGCGAGGCAGCCCGGATCGCGCAAGAGGCAGGGGCCGATTATATCATCAGCGATGATGAAGGGATCAAACGGATCCAGGAGGGCTGGACCGACTTCGACGTGGCCATCGCGACACCGGATATGATGCCCAAGGTGGGGCGGCTGGGGCGGATCCTGGGCCCCCGCGGGTTGATGCCCAACCCCCGGGCGGGCACCGTGGTCAACCCGGAGGATCTGCCCCGCGCGATCCGCGAGGCGAAGGCGGGTCGGGTGGAGTTCCGAGTGGATAAGACGGCCAACCTTCACGTGCCGATCGGAAAGGTCAGTTTCTCTGTGGATCAGTTGCTGGAGAATTTCGCGGCCCTGATGGACGCGGTGAAGAAAGCCCGTCCCTCGGGGCTGAAGGGTCCCTACATCCGGAAGGTCGTGGTCAGCGCGACCATGGGGCCCGGGATCAAGGTCGATCCGGCGGCCGCGCAATCCCTGGAGGTTGCTGCCTGATTTTAGGTTCTGGGCCGCTGAAGGCGATTTCTGAACCCTAAGCGGCCAAAACCCGAAGGCCCAGGAAGTGAATCACGGAACGTTCACCCTGCCGTTGAAGCCAGGTGCGTTCTCGCTTAAAGGGGATGATCCCCGCCTGTCGAGGCAGGGCGCCAAAGGACCCGTGCTCGTTGCTCCGAGCTCGCGAGCGGGATCCCGGTGCGCCTCCGCCTGGACAGGTGGAGGCGCACCGGCTTTTCATGGCATGAATGGCCGGAACTGAGCCCGGCAGGAGGGATGGACGGACTGTAGGAAACGCTCACTTATCTCAACCCAGGGAGAGGAGGTGAAGCTTGCCGTTCACACGTGCTGAGAAGGAGCAAATGATCGCGCGGTATCGGGAGTTGCTCTCTCGCAGCCAAGCCCTGATCTTGACGGATTACCAAGGCCTTGACGCCCAAGCCATGTACCGGCTCCGCCAGAAGGTCCGGAAATCCGGCGGGGCGTTTCAAGTGACGAAGAACACATTGCTCCGCATCGCCCTCCAACAGGCCGGATGGGTGGTGCCGGAGGATCTGCTTCAGGGGCCTACCGCAGCGGCTTTCTGTTTGGAAGATCCACCGGCGGTCGCCAAGGCCTTGTTGGAGTTCGCGGAGGAGAGCAAGATCCTCAAGATCAAGGGCGGGCTGCTGGATGGGCGCCGGCTGCGCCCGGAAGACGTGAAGGCGCTCTCCGAGTTGCCGCCGCGACCAGTGGTGTTGGGCCAGGTCCTGGGAGCGCTCCAGGCCCCGGCCGCCCAACTGGCCGGCGTGCTGACGGCTGTTCTGCAACAAGTGGTCGGCGTCCTGCAGGCGCGAGCCGACCAACTGAAAGAAGCTTCCCAAACCGCTTAAACCTTTCGGAGGTGATTTCCCCATGGCGGATCTTCAGAAGCTGGTTGAAGAGTTGAGCAACCTGACCTTGTTGGAAGCGGTGGAGCTGGTGAAGTTGCTGGAAGAGCGATGGGGTGTGAAGGCGGCCGCCCCGGTCGCGGTGGCCGCGGCCGTCCCCGCCGCAGCCCCCGGTGCCCCTGCAGCGGCCCCGGCCGTGGAGGAGAAGACGGAGTTCGACGTCATCCTCAAGGAGGTCGGGCCCAAGAAGATCGAGGTGATCAAGGTGGTCCGCCAGCTCACGAACCTGGGCCTCAAGGAAGCCAAGGATCTGGTGGAGGCGGCCCCCAAGCCGGTCCTGGAGGGGGTCAGCAAGGAGGTCGCTCAGGACGCCAAGGCCAAGCTGGAGGCCGTGGGCGCGGTCGTGGAGATCAAGTGAGGCGGAGCCGATGGGGGGGATGGGGGGTGGCAAGCCCTGCCACCCCCCGTCATCCTCCTTGCAGGAACAGGGTGTAAAGCTGGCGCAAGGCTTCCCCCGGACGGGCTTCGTAATCCTCTGGGACAGGAAGGGGAGAAGGGGGAAGGATGGGACGCTTCCGGTCGGCGAAGCGCGCGATCGTTTCCACGGCGGGTTTCCGGCTCCCATCCGGACGCAGGAGCCCGAAGTGGCGCTCATGCACCAGGAGGTCGCACGGGGGGCGATCCCACAGCGCCGGATGGTAATCGCTGAAGCACCAGATGAACGCCCCCAAGGCCCCTGCCTGATGCAGGGCCTCCAGCGCCCGTTCATAGAAGGCCGCCGCCTCGTCCTCGGCGATCATGACCACCTCGAAAGACCGATCCTCCAGTTGAATTCGAACCCAATGGGTCGGCTGGCCGGGCGAAGCGGTGGGGAGGCCGAACTCCTCGAAGAGCACCGATTTCCCTCCCAGGCTGGCCGTCAGCCGCGTCAGGAAGGGCAGGATCTGTTCATCCAGCGGATGCCGCGCCCATCGCGCGTAGACCGAATAGCCGTGCATACAGAGGAAATCCAACATGGCCGCCAGGGTGCGGATCCGAAACCCTAAATCCTCCTCCAGAACCGGGCTGTGGAAGCCAACGGTGATCGGATGGTGCGGATCGATCTCCCGCAGGGCTTGGGTGAGGGTCGATAACCAACGGGCCGCGGCCTCCGGGGTGCGAGGGCGCAACACTAAATCCGGTTCATTCCCCAGATCCCAGGCGAGTAAGGCCGGGTGATCCCGTAACGCCCGGGCTGTCGCCTCTAACATCCGAACCTGGGCTTCTAGGGCAAAGGGATCCTCATAGAGATCCCGGATGCGTCCTTTCACGATGCGCCCGCCGGCGATCATGCGGAAGCGCGGGTCGCTTTCCCGTTCACCATCGAGGAGCCACGGCGGCAACCAATTGACCCCGCTCATATGCCCGGTGAACAAGGTGACAATCACCCCTAATCCATGCTCTTGGGCGAGATCCATGACCTGACGGAGGCGTTCCAGCATCTGGGGGTCCACCTTGTGGGGTTCGGGCATGAAATCCTCCCACAAAAGGAAGATGCGGACCCCATCCAGATTCCACGAAGCGATCTCGGCCATGTCGGATCGGACCTCTTCAAGGTCGAAGTTCTTCCACCAGAACATCGCTTTGGTGCGCGGCCAGTAATTCACGCCTACGAGGAAGTGGGAACCCCAGACTGTCATCGATGCTTCCTCCTTAAGGGGATCGGCTTAGAACTTGCCCCAAGACCTCTACCTCCAGGCGTTTTCGGATGGGGACTGGAAGGGCCATGCTGCCTTTGCCTCTCAGCTCTCCTAAGGCCCGAAGGTTCAAGGGGCATGGATTTTCCTCCGCATCATCTTTGCGACAAAGCAACTCTATCCTTGCTCAGTTGCAGACAACGGGTTTTTCGATCTGTGGAATTTCTGTGAAGGGTAGGGCGCTTACGCGGCCTACCCTTCACAGAGAATTTTCGCAGTAAGGCAATTCTATCTCTTCAACGCCCCCGACAGAAGCGCTCCACATCCTCTTTGGGGACGGTGGCTACACCGATCACAGTATCGGCGCCGCCGTAGTAAACATAATAGGTTCCATCGATCTCCACCGCTCCGCAGGTGAAGACCACATTTGGGACCTGTCCCTCCCGCTCCCAGGGAGCCTCCGGGGAGAGGATGGGGGCTTCCTGCCGCCGGATCACCCGGGTGGGGTCCTCCAGGTCCAAGAGGGCAACCCCCAGCCGGTAAACCTTATGGTGGTCCACACCGTGGTAGAAGAGCAGCCACCCCCATTCGGTCTTGATCGGCGGCGCGCCGGCCCCGATCTTCCAGGATTCCCATGTGCCCGGTCGGGGCCGCATAATGACCTGGTGATCGGTCCAGTGGGTCAGATCTTCCGAATAGGCCAGCCAGATGTCCGGCGGTCTCCGGTGAAGCATGGCGTACCGTCCGTTGATCCGCTCCGGGAAGAGGGCCGCATCTTTATTGTCCTCATCCGGGAGCAAGATGCCGTGATGCGTCCAAGTGATGAAGTTCATTGTGGAGGCCATGGAGACCCGGACGTTGGAGCCGGAGTAGGCGGTGTAGACGACGTAAAATCTCCCCTCCAAGAGGGTAATACGGGGATCCTCCACCCCTCTGGCTTCCCACGGGGAGGTCGGGCTGAGGACGGGCCGGTCCAGCCGGTAAAAGGTCAGGCCATCGGGGCTGACCGCGTAACCCAATCGGGAGCTCATGTCCTCGCCCATGGCCCGATAGAGCATGTGAACGAGGCCGTTGTGGTAGACGACGCCGGCGTTAAAGACATAGCGTGATTCCCATGGATGGTGTGACAAGGGCTTCAAGATGGGTTCAGGATGGCGGGTGAGACGAAGCATCGTCGTCCTCCTCGTGAACAGGTTGGGATGGCATGCGGCGGGCGACCTCCCGCCGGATGGACCAGATCAAAAGCGCCAGGAATCCCCCGCTGATCAGCAGGGCCAGGACATCCGCCACAAAGGCGGGGGATCCGGGCGGCAGGAAGGGAAGGGTAATAAGAGCCAGCAGGAACAGGGTCAAGCCCATAGTGAAGGCGAGACGGCCGAGGGCGGGCGCCATGGAGGAATCTCCCGGGAAAAATGACAGGCCACCTGATGATTCGGTGTACCTTCCAAAGCCGGCGGGATTTCCCGGCATATCGGTTGCGCATAAGGGCAGCGCGGGTGGAAGCGACATCCGGGGGGCGGACGCCGTGGATCCGGTGGATCGATCTCCCGGAGCGCGATGGGGCGGATCGCCCGCGCAACCCGGGGGTCCGGCACGGGGACCGCCGAAAGAAGGGCTTGCAAATAGGGATGGCGGGGATCTCCCAGCACTTCCCGGAAGGCGCCATATTCCACAATTTTCCCCAGATACATCACAGCCACTTGCCCTTCCTCCGCCAGGTATCGGGCGGTGGCCAGGTCATGGGTGATGTAGAGGATCGCGATCCCGAGACTGCGGTTCAGCTCGCGCAGCAACTGGAGAAGGGAGAGTCGCAGGGAGACATCCACCATCGAGACCGGCTCGTCGGCCACGATCAGGCGAGGTTGCACGGTGAGCGCCCGGGCGAGGAGCACACGCTGGCGCTGCCCCCCGCTCAGTTGGTGTGGGTATTTGTCCAGGAACAGCTCCGGAGGTGTCAACCCGACCTGCTCCAAGAGCCTTGCGGCCTGTTCCCGGGCCTCCCGGTCGTTCCGGGCGATCCGGTGGTGAAGTAAAGGGGCCTTCAAGGACTGATAAACGGTACGAACTGGATTCAGGGCAGCGAAGGCATCCTGATGGACCAGCTGGACAGCCCGTCGGTATTCGAGGAAGGCGCGGCGGTCCATGGCCCAAAGCTCCTGCCCCTGGAAGAGAACGCGCCCCCGGGTCGGTCGATACAGGCCCGCCACCAGCTTGCCCAAGGTGGTCTTCCCGCTCCCTGTCTCCCCCACCAGGGCCAGGATCCCTCCTTCGGGGATCGTCAGCGACACCCCCGCCACGGCCTCGACCCGTTCCCGGGAGAGCCATCCCCGGCTGAAGATCATAGATACTTCCTCCACGGTGATCAAGTCACGCTTCATGGGCGCAGCTCCTGGATCGAGGCTTCCATGAGAACGCGCTGCCAGTGGTGGCAGGCCACCCGACGGCCGCCCACATCCTCGAGGGCCGGTTCCAGCTGACGGCAGACCTCATCGGCGTATGGGCAGCGGGGATGGAAGCGGCAGCCCGGGGGCGGGCGCCGCAGATCAGGGGGCACACCTGGGATCGGGCGCTTCCCGGTTAGATCTCCCCGCAGCGTCGGCACTGCTTGAAGGAGACCCCGGGTGTAAGGGTGGTATGGCGTCTCGAAAAGGGCCTCCGTAGGCGCCTCCTCCACGATCCGGCCCGCGTACATGATTAAAACCCGACGAGCCGTCTTCGCCACCACGGCCAGATCGTGGGTGAGCAGGAGCATGGTCAACCCCAGTTTCTCCTGGATCTCGCTCAGGATCTCCAGGATGTGGGCCTGGGTGATCACGTCCAGCGCCGTGGTGGGCTCATCCAGGATCAACAGATGAGGGGTCATCAACAGGCTCATCGCGATCAGCACCCGCTGGCGCATCCCCCCGCTGAGCTCATGGGGGTAAGCCCGGAGCACCCGAGAGGGTTCCAGGCGGACCATGCGCAGGCACTGAGCAGCCCGTTCGAGGATCTCGCCGCGGGGCATGGGGTGATGCGCCCGAACCGTCTCGATCATCTGCTCCGCAATGCGCATCACCGGGTTGAGGGCGTTCTGGGCGCCCTGGAAGATGATCGCGATATCCCGCCAGCGGCGCGCCCGCATCTGAGAAGGGCTGAGCTGGAGGAGATCCACCGGTTCCATGCCGTCATCCTCCCACCACAGCAGACGGCCGCTAGAGATGAAGCCGGGCGGCGGGACCAGGCGGATCAAGGCGAGGGCGGTGGTGCTCTTGCCGCTCCCGCTCTCCCCGACCAGGGCGACGAACTCCCCACGCCCTAGGTCAAACGACACATTGTCCACGGCCACCAGGCGTCCATGCCGCCCGAGGTCGAAGGTGACCTGTAAATCGCGAACCTGTAATAGCGGCTTCATGCTGGCGCTTGGAGACGAGGGTTCAGGATTTCATCTAACCCGTGGGCGAAGAAGATGGCCCCCAGCTGGAAGAGGACGATCATCGCCATCGGCGCGATCACATAGTGCAGGGCGTTGGGGATGTAAATCGCGCCGGTCTGGAACACCGCCAGGTTGAGCATCGTGCCCCAGTTGGTGGGGGAGAAGGGAGCGAGCCCCAGGAAGATCAGCCCGACGCTGGCCGTGATGGCATCTCGCATGATCCGGATGAAGTGGATGACCACGAAGGGGGTCAGGTTGGGGAACAGCTCCCGCAGCACGATATGAGCCGTTCCCAGGCCCAGGACACGGGCGGCTTCGATGAACTCCCGCTCTTTGAGCGAGAGGATCTGGGAGCGGACAGCGCGGGCCAGCGGCCCCCACATCCACAGACTGATCAGCGCCGCAAACCCCACCGGATCCCGTACCTGGAACACGGAGCCGATCAACAGGTAAACCGGCACGGCGGGCACGGTGAGCTGGATGTTCGTCAGCAGCATCAGGAACGCGTCTGCTGCACCGCCGGAGTAGCCGGCGAGGGCGCCGACGCCCACCGCCAGGGTCGTGGTGAAGAGGGCGGTGAGGATCGCGATGGCCAACACATCCCGGGAGCCATGGACGATCTGGGCCAGCACATCCCGGCCGGCGTAATCTGTGCCCAGCGGATGGGCGAGGGAAGGGGGCTGGAAACGCTCCGCGTACCTCATCGTGGTGTCCAGGGGGACGAGCGCTGGCCCGATGAGGGCCATCAGCAAGTAACTGGCTAGGATCAAGCTGCCGATGGCTGCTCGTCGATTCCCCCGCAGCGTGCTCAGCAGGTCAACGATGAACGCACCCACCTCAATCCTCCATCCGGATGCGCGGATCCAGCAACGGGTAAACCAGGTCGGTGATCAAATTGGCCATCACAATGGCCACCGTGGTGAGGATCAGCAGCCCCCGCATCATGCCGTAGTCCCGATGATCAAGGGCGAACTTGAAGAACCAGCCGATCCCGGGGTAGTGGAAGACGGTTTCGATCAGGACGGAGCCCCCGAACATCCCTCCCAAAGCCAGGGCGAGACCGGTGACCAGCGGCAGGATGGCGTTGCGGCCGAGGTAGTGGGTGAGGATGCGGCGCTCCTTTAGACCCCGGGCTCGGGCGAAGGCGATGAAGTCCTCGCCCAAAACCGAGATGGCGCTTCCCTTCATCGCCAGGGCCCAGGCCCCGACGCTCTCCAGGGTGTAAGCCAAGATCGGCAACGCGGCGTGATGGAACACGCTGAGGATAAAGGGAAGATTGAATCCGGGGGTCAGGCTGCTGTCATAAGCCCCTTTGGACGGAAACCATTTCAAATTAAGGGCGAAGACAATGAGCAGAAGAAGGGCGGTCAGATAATCCGGCGTGGCGTCGGTGAGGGAGGCGTAGCTGGTGATCAGGGGATCCAGCCAGGTGCGCCGGCGAACCGCGATCACGAGCCCGAGCAAGACGCCGATCCCGAAACTCAGGAGGAGGGCGGTTGAGAGGACGAACACGGTCCAGGGCAGGGCCTGCACGAGGATCTGATTGACGGAGATCCGATAGAAGTAGGAAAACCCCAGGTTCCCGCGCAGGAGCTCCCCGAGCCATTCCAAATAGCGGTCCAGAAGCGGGCGGGTCGGATCGTAACCGACCATGCTGCGCACCTGGGCGTAGGCCACCTCGATCGAGACCCCGCGGGCCTGGGCGATCTCCTGGGCCATCAGATAAAAGATATCCCCGGGCGCCTTTTCCACCACCACGAAGGTGAGGGTGGCGACCAGCCAGATGGTGAAAAACGCCAAGAACACCCGCTGGAGCCATCGCATTCTGAAGGGATCCTCTTCTCAAGAATCCGCCGCGGGTTTTGACTATGGTAGCACTGCGCTGTGGGGTTGGGGAGGCCTTTCGAGCCCGCCTCCCCAACCCCACAGGCCTCATGGCGGGCCGGATTCCGGCGCTATCGAGCGGGTTTCAAGATGCCTTGGATGAGCAGGTGGGCATAGAACCGCTCGATCGCGCCGGGCGCCACCGTCCATAGCGGATCGTTCTCCGCTGGCCACCCGGTCACCCGCACGCCATCCACGTGGAAGATCATCAGCCGCTTCTCCAGCAGGCTGAGGACCGGCAGGTTCTCATTGGTGATCCAGGCCAGCTGGCGGACAATCGCCTTCTGGCGCTCCGGATCCGGCTCCTTCAGCAGGTCGTCCAGCGCCTGGGCGATGTCCACATCCTCCCCCTGAGGCCCCTTCGCGGCCTTCATGAGATCCTTCGCCCCAGTGAACTCGGCGGCCTCCCCCAGGTAGAGGCGGTAATAGCCGGTGTGCGGGTGGGCGGTGCCCCACCACGCGCTGCCGAATTGGATTGCCATATCGAACTGGCCGCCCCGGAGGGTGGTGGGATAGACGCCGGGCTCGACCGCCCGGGTCCGGACCTGGAAGCCCTGGTTGTTCAGTTGGGTGGCGATGGCCTCCGCGGCCAACACCCAGTCGGTGGCGCCCGCCTGGGCCAGGATCTCAAACTCCGGGGTCCGACCAGCCGGATCCCGCCACTTGCCGTCCGGCCCCTTCCGCCAGCCCAGCTCCGTCAGCAGCGCTTCCCCCTTCGCCGGGTCGAAGTTATAGGCGGTGAGGGATCCCAGGAAGTCCTTCCCCAGCCACTGCTCCTCAAAGGACTTGAGGACACCGTGGGAATACGGGGCGGAGGTCAATCCAGCGAAATAGGCTACCTCCCGAACCTTGTCGCGGTCGATGAAATAGGCGATGGCCCGGCGGAAGCGCACATCGTTGAAGGGTGCCTTGCGGAGGTTGAAGAGCAAGGCGAACTCCGAAAGATCCGTGACCAAGCGGAGGCGCGTCTGAGGCTGGCGCTGCAGGATCTGGTCGGCGACGTCCTTCGGCGCGGCGGCGTGGCTGGCGTCCAGCTCCCCGGCCAGGTGGAATGCCCACATCACCTCGTTGGAGGTCCAGCGCAGGAAGCGGATGCGGTCGATGCCAATGGTCTGCGCCGCGTAGTGATGAGGGTTCTTCACCAGGATCATCTCCGAAGCGCTGACGCTCTCCACCTGGAAGGGGCCGATGGCGATCGGTTTCTCGGGCTTGAAATTAGAGACCTCTTGACGGACCTTATTCAGGGCTTCCTCGGCCTCCGGGCCGGTCTGGCCCAGCCACTTGGCGGCTTCCTCAGCGAACTTCCCATAGGCGGTCACGTTGACTAGGATCGGGGCGCTGCTGATGAGGGCCTTCGGGTTCGCCAAGGGCTGCTTCCAGACGATGACCGCCGTCCGGTCGTCAGGGGTCTCCACCCGATCCACTTCACCAGGCCAGTTCCACATCAGCTTCATGAGGATAAAGGAGGCCCACACATCTTTGCTGGTGAAGGGGGTCCCATCCGACCAGCCGGTCTGGCGCAGCCGGAAAGTGATGCGCTCGGGGGTTTCCTCAAAGGATTCCGCCAGGCTGGGGATCGCCTCGCCAGTGCCGGGGACGTAGATCAGCAGCGGCTGGAAGACGAACCACCACGCCCCACCGACGCCGCCGGGCGCAAAGGGGTTGCCATGGTAGGCGGGCGGGACCTCCCAACTGGTTCCCAGCACGAACTCCTTCGGTCGGGGGACTGGGGTGGGGGTGACCACTTTTTCGACCACGATGGGGGTTGGGGAGGCCGCTGGGGCGGGAGACGGAGTGGGCGTTGGAGCGCAGGCGCCCAGCATCAAGGCCAGCGCCGCCAGCGCGAGGAAGAGACGCAGCATCATACCGGATCCTCGGGACATGGCGAACCTCCTCTCATTCGGATGGGGTTAGGGGGCTCCCACACGATTGCCGCACGATCAATTGCGTTTCGATCCGGATGTGCAAGGCAGGCTGCTCGGGGTTCTGCATGAGGTCCAGCAGCCGCGCGACGGCCAAAGCGGCCATCTTGGATCGGAAGACCTGCATGGTGGTCAATGGCGGATCGGTGTGCACAGCCAGAGGGTCGTCGTCGAAGCCAACCACCGCGATGTCCTCGGGGATCTGTAAGCCGTGCGCCCGGATCGCGCGCATCGCGCTAGCAGCCGTTGGATCATTGGCGGCGACCACGGCGGTGGGCCGGGCGCGCTCCAACAATCGATTCATCGCGACGAACCCTCCTTCGAAACCTCGCTCGCCCTCCGCCACCAGCTCCGGATCGAACATGAGGTGGTGGGCCTCGAGGGCCTGGCGATAGCCCTCGAATCGCTCCCGGAAGCTCAGGTTGTCCATGGTCTCTGTGACGAAAGCGATCCGTCGATGCCCCAAGCGGATCAAATGAGCGGTAGCCTGAAACGCCCCACCGATGTTGTCCGTGAAGACGCTATCCACTCCCGGGAGATGGTTATCGACCAGTACTAAGGGGATGCCTCGCTCCTTTAGGGATTGAATCAGGGTAGGGGGGAGATCACATCCCACTAGGAGCAGACCATCAACGCGGTTCTCCTTAATCAAAGGGGGCAAGGTCTCATCTTCGACCATAGCGAAATGGAGGTGATACCGGTGCCGACGCAGCTCCCGCTCAACGGCCGTCAGGATCTCGCCGTAGAAGGTATGGGGGGAGAGGGATTGGATCGCGTGGATCAGGAACCCGATGTTTTCTGTACGGCGCAAAACCAGGCTCCGGGCGGCCATGTCCGGCGCATAGCCCAGCTCCTCAGCGATCCGGAGGATCCGTTCCCGGGTCGCTGGATCTACCCGTCCTCGTCCACTCAGGGCCCGGGAAACGGTGGCGACTGAAACACCCGCTCGTTGTGCAATCGATTTCAATGTCGTGTTTTTCATTCCGGAATTATTGAACGAAAATATTCAGGTTGTGTTATAATTTAGAAAATCATAGTCAATTTAAACGGATAAATATATCAATAATTTCCTGTTTAAAATGTGAATAATTTGAGAAATCGTTTTCACAATCATTTTACTCAGAATTGAAGGGGCTGTCAAGAGGGAGATGCAACGTGACGGCTCATTCGCGGGTGAACCATGATAGGGGAAGAGAGAGCCTTGATCCACCGCTGGTGGGAGGGCCCCGCCGTTCTGGATCCTCCATCTCCGCATCTACTTGGATTGCAAGGTTTAGGGGCAAGTCGGTCGCCTTGGTGCCCAGCTTGCTCCCCAATTCTCCACGTGAAGGTGGGCTTTCTGGGCCGCCGCTCGTAAAATAAAAGCGAACGCTCGATCGATCCCATCCGGTGAGGTCCGTTATGGGTCGTAAGATCCGCGTGCTCATTGCGAAGCCGGGGCTGGACGGCCATGATCGCGGCGCCAAGGTGATCGCCCGCGCCCTTCGGGATGCGGGGTTTGAGGTGATCTACACGGGCCTGCGGCAGACCCCTGAGATGATCGCCGAGGCGGCGCTGCAGGAAGACGTGGATGTGGTCGGCCTCTCGATCCTCTCCGGCGCTCATATGACGTTGCTTCCTCGCGTGGTGGAGGAGCTCCGGAAGCGGGGCTTGGACGATGTGCTGGTGATCGCTGGAGGGATCATCCCGGAGGAAGATGTCCCTGCCCTGAAGGCGGCAGGGATCCGGGAGGTTTTCGGGCCTGGAGCCAGCACGGAGAGCATCATACGATTCATCTGCGATCACTTCGGCATCCGGCCGGAGGATCTTCGAGCGGCTGGGGAGCCGGTGGCCTCCTGAACTTACTCATCGGGGAGGAACGCTCTTGATGCAAGATCCGATCGCTCTCTTCGAGCGGGCCCGGGCGGGCGACCGGCGGGCGCTCGCCCGCTTGGTCTCTTTGTTGGAGAACGACGGCGAGGTCGCAACCCGATTAAGCGCCCATCTCTTCCCATACACAGGAAATGCCTACGTCATCGGGATCACTGGCCCTCCGGGTTCCGGAAAGAGCACTTTGGTCAACGCCTTGGCGCGGGCATACCGGGAGCGTGGGGAGACGGTGGGCATCGTGGCGGTGGATCCCAGCAGCCCCTTCACGGGCGGCGCATTGCTGGGCGATCGCATCCGGATGCAGGACGTGGCCGGGGACCCCGGGGTGTTCATCCGCAGCATGGCCACCCGGGGCCGTCTGGGCGGTCTGGCCCACGCCACCCGGGAGGTGGTCCGCGCGCTGGATGCCGTTGGATTCCAGCGGATTCTGGTGGAGACGGTGGGGGCCGGGCAGGTCGAGGTGGACATCGCCCAAGCGGCGGATACGGTGATTGTGGTCCAGGCCCCCGGCCTGGGGGACGATATCCAGGCGATCAAGGCGGGGATCCTGGAGATCGCGGACATCCTGGTGGTGAATAAAGCGGATCGAGAGGGCGCCGCGGCCACCCTGCACATCCTGCGGTCGATGCTTTCCCTGGGCCAATCCGCGGTGGTCCGCCACCATGGCCGGGCGATGACCATCCAACAAGTGGAGCCATCTCGGGAGGGCTGGTTGCCTCCGATCCTCCAAACGGTGGCGACCGCCGGCCAGGGGATCCCGGAGCTGGTGGAAGCGATCGAGCGCCATCGGATCTATCTAGAGGAGAGCGGGGAAGGGGAGGCCCGGCGGCGGCGGCGGATCGCGGAGGAGCTGGCAGCCCTCGCCCGGGAGCGCCTGTGGGCCCGGGTCGTCCATCAAGTCGGGCGGGCTCGTTTGGATGGGTTGGTGGAACAAGTGATCCGTCGGGAGATCGATCTGCATACCGCCGTGGAGCGGTTGCTGAAAGAGTTGTGAGCGAAGGGCTGTTCGGGATCGGTAACGCCGATACTGCTGGAAAGGGGGTAGGGGCGGATTCGCTGCCTCTACCCCCTTCTTCCTAACACAGATTCCATAGGGAGCGCAACATCGATGCCAGTGCGAATCGCTTTGGATGTCATGGGAGGAGATTACGCCCCCCGGGTAACCGTGGAAGGGGCTGTTCGAGCGCTGCGGGAGATCCCCGACCTCCATCTGATCCTGGTCGGTCAAGAGGAGAGGATCCGGGCCGAGTTGGCCCGCCATCGCTGGACGGGCTCCTCGTTCTCCATTGTTCACGCGGCCCAGGTCGTGGAGATGCATGAGCGTACGATTGCGGTGAAAACCAAAAAGGATTCCTCGATCGTGGTGGCAATGCGCCTGGTGCGATCTGGCGAAGCGGACGCTGTGGTTTCCATGGGGAACACCGGGGCAGTGATGGCCGCGGCCCTCTTCCACCTCGGCCGGATCCCCGGCATCGATCGCCCGGCGCTGGCTTCGATTTATCCCACAATCCGTGGGCACTGTCTGCTCTTGGACATCGGTGCGAACACGGATCCGAAGCCGTGGCATCTGCTGCAGTTCGCTGTGATGGGGGCGGTTTACGCGGAGCGAGTCCTGGGCTGGCCGAACCCGCGGGTGGGGCTTCTCTCCAACGGCGAGGAGCCCGGCAAAGGGTCTATCCTGGTTCAGGAGGCTTATCGCCTGCTTCAAGCCAGCGGTCTGAATTTCATCGGAAACGTGGAGGGAAAGGACCTGGCGCGAGGGGTGGCGGAGGTCGTGGTAACTGATGGCTTCACAGGGAACGTGGTGGTCAAGCATTTGGAGGGCTCCGTGTCTTTCATACTCCGTTTCTCGAAGGCACAGCTCACCGATGGATGGGCGGATCGGCTGGGGCTGGCGCTGGCGTTGCCGGGCCTGCTCCTGGCGGCGCCTGGGTTGCTGTGCCTACTTCCTAGCCTTCGGCGGATCTTGCAGCGCTTGGATTATCGAGAGTATGGGGGAGCGCCTTTGTTGGGGGTGGATGGCGTGGTCGTGATCGGGCACGGGCGCTCGGACGCGAAAGCTGTGAAGAACGCGATCCGCGCCGCGGTTCGGGCGGTGAAGGGCCGGATGCTGGAGTCGATCCGGGCGGGCCTGGAGTCCATGGGGGTTGCGCACGCCGCGGGGAATCCATAGAGAGGGCGAGCCCAGGGTGACCGGAATTGTGCATGCCGTCGTTGAATTACTCTGAGCGATTGTGTGGGCTCTCCGGGGGGGAGATCGGTCGGGCGACCAGGATCAGCCGGTGGGTGTTGCTGGTGTAGGGCCAGCAAGTGATCAATGTCAACCGCTCATCTTCCGTGGGTTGGATCCAACGGGCGTTGGCCAGCCGCTCCCGAAGCGGACGGCCGCGTTCTGGGATGATATGTTTTTCGCGCACCTCGTAGGTGAACACACGATCCCCGGAGTATACCAGGATCCGATCGCCTGGCTTCAGGCGGACGAGATCGCGGAACACTTCCCCATATACATTATGATGGCCGTTCAGCACGGTGTTCCCCGGCATCCCCAGCGGGGCGGAGGTCCGATGCCACCCCGCCGCAAAGAAATTCGGGGTCTCCCACGCCCGGACGGTCCGGTTTCCCATTCGGACTTCTCGAAAGCCAACCGGGACCACCGGGGCATCCAGGCCGATCGCTGGAATCACGATTCGCTGGGGAATCCACTTCTGAATGGGTGTGGGGGTGAGCTGGGGATTGCCCTCGAGCGGCTTCGGTTCGAGGGCGGGCGCCTGTTCCGGTTGCTCCCTCGGCTGGGGAATTCCCAACCCGGCGGGTTGGGAGGAAAGCGCGGCCTCCGATGGGGCAACTTGGAGCTCGCTCACCAGGATTGGATGGATCTTGAGGATCGTCCCGGTGAGCCAGAACGGGAGCAGAAGCATTCCGATGCTCCTGAGCAATGGAAACGATGAGGATCGATGCGAACGGTCGCTATGAATCCGAGCCATGAACGTTATCCCGGTTGATGGATTTGCCTGCTCAGGAGAGGGGACGGCGAGCGAATCGCGGGGTGGCTGGCCCACCGTCCCTGTTTTCCTCTCCTAACCCAACCGGCGTGTGAGTCCGCTTCCTCCCACACGCCCGTTGTGTTTCATGGATTATCGAAGCGCCGGGTCAGCACGATATGAGCGGCCAGCCCAAGTCCGAAAAAGAACACGCTCAAACGGGCGAGGAAAAGGCTCCATCCCGATGGCCCCCGAGAGGCGATGCCGGTCACGGGGAGGAGATCAGGCGTTTCATCGAATGGATTCGGCGGCGGGTCCACCGCCGGAGTTGAACCAGGCGCCGGAGGATAGACCATCGTGGTTGGGGTGGGCACGGGCTGTGTGGGTGTGGGGATGGGTGGCTCCACCGGTGGGGTGGGGCTGGGTGTAGGCCCGATCGGTGTCGATGTGGGCACGGGCTGTGTGGGTGTGGGGATGGGTGGCTCCACCGGTGGGGTGG
>DATMAC010000216.1:0-2327 GCA_035573655.1 Thermoflexus sp. | reverse complement strand
CGGCGGCCCCACCCCGCAAAGAAAAACGACTATGACCAACCGGAGGCCCAAACGATGGCGTTCCGCTACGCAGTCATCGGTGCCGGGATGCAGGGCACAGCGGCGGCCTACGATCTGGCCCGCTTCGGGGATGCCGAGATGATCTACTTGGCGGATCGCGATTTCGCCCGAGCGGAGGACGCCGCCCAGCGCTTGAACCGTTTGCTGGGATGGACCTGTGCTTCCCCCGTGGCCCTGGATGTGCGAGATGAGAAGGCCGTGACGGATCTCCTCCGCTCTGTGAACGCTGCCATCAGCGCCGTCCCCTACCGGTTCAATCCCCTCCTCGCCCGCGCCGCGATCCAGGCCCGGACCTCCCTGTGTGACCTGGGCGGACACACCCCGACCACCTGGGAGATCCTCGCCCTGAACGAAGCCGCCCGCGAGGCGGGGATCTCCCTCATCCCGGACTGCGGGCTGATGCCCGGCCTGGGGAACACCCTGGCCGTTTATGCGATGCGCCGGATGGACCATCCCCGGCATGTGCGCATTTGGTGCGGCGGGCTCCCTCAACGCCCTAAGGGCCCATTGGGATATCAGCTGTTTTTTAACATCGCTGGCCTTACCGCAGAATACACAGGGAAAGCCGTCTTTCTCCGCCAAGGACGCATTGTGGAGGTGGAAGCCCTCTCGGAGCCCGAAACCGTAACTTTCCCTCCCCCTGTCGGCACCTGCGAGGCCTTCGTCACCTCCGGTGGCACCTCGACCTGTCCCTGGAGCTTCCAGGGGATTTTGGAGACCTACGAAGAGAAAACCGTCCGCTACCCTGGCCATCTGGAACGGATCCGCCTGCTGGCCGAACTTGGTTTTCTGGAAACCGATCCGATCCAAATCGATGGCGCCCAGGTGATCCCCCGCGAGGTATTCCATCGGTTGGTGGAGCCCCGCCTCCGGTTCCCAGAGGATCCCGCCGATGTGGTGGTGCTCCGGGTGACCTGCGAAGGAACCCACCGGGGTCAGCCCATGGAGCTTACGCTGGATCTGATGGATTTCTATGATCCGGAGACCGGCTTTACGGCGATGGAGCGAACCACCGGATGGCACGCCGCCATTGTGGCCGGGATGATGGCACGAGGGGAAACGCCGAAAGGGGCGCTCCCCGTGGAGCGAGCGATCGACCCGGAGCGCTTCATGCTCGAATGGTTGAAGCGCGGCATCCCAATTCAGGAAAGCATACGGCGGCCGCTCCAAATCGCCCTTCGAGAGTGATTCCAGAGCCAATTGACTCAGAGTAGAGCGGAGGATCTTCTATGCTGCGTTGGATCACCGCGGAGCAAATCCGCCACGCCCTGCCCATGCGACAGGCCGTGGAGGCGATGCGAGAGGCATTCATCGCGCTCAGCGAGGGGCGTGCGTACATCCCTCAACGGATTTCGATCCCAGTCCCTGAGCGGGAAGGGGTCGCCTTGTTCATGCCGGGCTACGTTCCACCGCACGATCTGGGGCTGAAGGTGGTTTCCGTCTTCCCCCGTAACGTCGAACAAGGCCTCCCCACCATCTCCGCCGTTGTGCTGATGCTGAATCCGGAGACCGGGATGCCTGCGGCGTTGTTGGATGGAACCTTCCTCACCGCATGGCGCACCGGGGCCGCCTCCGGGCTGGCCACCGATCTGCTGGCCCGACCGGATGCGGAGTCCCTCGCCCTGATCGGCGCCGGGGCCCAGGCCCGCACCCAACTGCTGGCCGTCTGCGCCGTCCGACCGATCCAACGGGTGCGCGTTTACAGCCGGACCCCCGAGCGGGCCCGGAAGTTCATCGAGGAGATGCGGGGGCAGGAAGGGGTTCCGGAGGATATCGCGCTTGCGCCCACCCCCGAAGCGGCCGTCGCCGAAGCGGACGTGGTGTGCACGGCGACAAACGCCTCGACACCCGTCTTCGACGGCCGATCCCTGCGGCCGGGGACCCATATCAACGCCATCGGATCCTTCACCTTGGAGATGCGGGAGCTGGATGAGGAGACCTTCCGTCGGGCTTCGCGCGTGGTGGTGGATTCCCGAGCCGCCGCGATGGTCGAGGCCGGCGAGGTGGTGTGGGCGATCCGACAGGGGATCCTCCGGGAGCAGGATCTGGTGGAGCTGGGGGAGATCGCGGCGGGGCGTCAGCCCGGCCGTCAGAGCCCGGAAGAGATCACCCTCTTCAAATCCGTAGGCCTGGCCGTGCAGGATCTCGTGGCCGCCCGGTGGGTGCTGAAGGCCCTGGAGCAATAGCCCTGCTTAGCGAGTGTCTGAGAAATGTGCAGGAAGCCCTGTCACGATTCCGCCCTTCTCACGCCACGCCCGTCCGGGTAT
>DATMAC010000215.1:0-2746 GCA_035573655.1 Thermoflexus sp. | reverse complement strand
CCCAATCGTGGATTCTCCATGAGGGGCGGGCTGCGTACGCAGCCCGCCCCTCATGGAAAGCAACCAACCAAATTGCGATTTTAATAGCCGCGAAGCGCATTATGAGGAAAAAGATCCAGCGATGGCTGGTGAGAGCTCTGGGAGCCCTTCTGCTGGGCAGCGGGTTGGCCATAGGGGTTCTCGTTTGGTGGATCGGACCGCTTCCGGATCCCGGAGCGCTCAGACAACAGGGCCCTGCGCCCGGGGTCCGCATCCTGGATCGCCATGGGCGCCTGCTCTATGAGATCACCCATCCCCATCAGGGGCGCCACACCTGGATCCCCCTCCATCAGATCCCCCGATCTTGTATCGCCGCCACCCTGGCGACGGAGGACGCCCGTTTCTACGCTCATCCCGGTGTGGATCCGATCGCGATCCTGCGCGCCTTATGGATCAACCTCCGAGGAGAACAAGCCATCACAGGGGCCAGCACGATCCCTCAACAGATCGCACGCGCCTTGCTGTTGCGCCCGGATGAACGGACCGAGCGCACCCTTCGCCGGAAGATCCGAGAGGCGCTCCTGGCCCTGGAGCTCAGCCGGCGCTATGGGAAGAACGAACTCCTGGAGATCTACCTGAACACGGTCTTTTATGGACATTTCGCCTACGGGCTGGAAGCCGCTGCCCTAACCTATTTCGGTAAGCACGCGGCGGAGCTCGATTTGGCGGAATGCGCTCTCCTGGCCGGCCTCCCCCAATCCCCATCCCGGTACGATCCTCTGACGCAACCCCAAGCCGCAGAGGCGCGCCGCCAGCAGGTGCTCCGCCTCATGGTGCGCCATGGATTTCTTTCCCCAGAGGAAGCAGAAACAGCCGCCGCCGAGCGCTTGCGCTTCGCCAGCGCGCCGTTTCCCATCCACGCCCCCCACTTCGTGATGGCGGTCCGCGAGGCTTTGGTGGAGCGGTTCGGGGAGGCAACGATGTTCGAGGAGGGCCTGGTCGTCACCACCACGCTGGATCTGGCGTGGAATGAGGCGATCACAGAGATCCTGAGGAGGCACCTCGAGGAGATCAACCGCCCCCGGCCTGACCGGCCAGGCGCCGGGGCCCGAAATGGCGCGGTGGTGGTGATCCATCCCTCCACCGGTGAGGTCCTGGCGATGGTTGGCAGCCCGGATTACTTCAACGCCACCATCCAGGGAGCGGTCGATGGGGCGCGCATCCCCCGCCAGCCCGGTTCCGCCCTCAAGCCTTTCACCTACGCCCTGGCTTTCGATCCCCGCAACGGCCCGTTGCTCACCCCTGCATCCCTGCTTTGGGATCTTCCCCAAACTTTTATCACCGCGGAGGGGGAAGGCTATCAGCCCATCAATTACGATCGACGCTATCACGGGCCGGTTTCCGCCCGGGTCGCGCTGGCCTCTTCCCTGAATGTGCCGGCTGTCGCGGTGTTGGAGCAGGTCGGGGTTCCCCGCCTGGTGGGGTTGCTGGACGAGCTGGGCGTTCGGCTACCGGGCCCGCCTGCCCGCTATGGGCTCGCCCTGACCCTGGGCGGGGGAGAAGTCCGGCTGCTGGATCTCACGGCCGCTTACGCGACATTGGCGAACAATGGCCGCCGCGTCACCCCCATTCTGATCCGAGAGGTTCGGGACCGCAGGGGGCGGCTCCGATATGCGGCATCGCCGGAGCCCGGCCCCCAGGTGCTGGACCCACGGGTGGCTTTCCTGATCACCGATATCCTGAAGGATCCGACCGCCCGGGCCCTGGGGTTCGGATCGTGGAGCCCATTGAACCTCTCCCGACCGGCGGCGGTGAAGACGGGGACCAGCAGCGACTGGCGGGATAATTGGACCATCGGCTACACCCCGGATTGGGTGGTGGGGGTCTGGATCGGGAACGTCGATCAGACGCCCCTGCGGGAGGTTTCGGGGGTGACCGGAGCGGCGCCCATCTGGCACACGGTGATGGAGCTGCTTCATCGGGGACTGCCCGTGCGGGATTTCCCGATCCCGGAAGGTGTGCATCGGGTCACCGTTTGTGCGCTCTCCGGGAAGCTGCCCACCCCGGATTGCCCGCAGACCCGGGAGGAATGGTTCATCGAGGGCACGGAGCCGAAGGAGCCGGACGATCTCTACCGGCGGCTACAGATCGACCGGCGGACGGGTGGCCTAGCAGGGCCTGAGACGCCGCCGGAGGCGGTGGAGGAACGCGTGTTCGTGATGTGGCCGCCGTTCGCGTGGAAGTGGGCGCAAGAGAACGGGCTCCCCATGCCCCCATTAGAGGCTTATGGAGGAACCCAAGGGACCGCCGCACTGCGCTGGGTTTCCCCTTCGATGGGGGTCATCTACCGACGTGTCCTCCACCTTGCCCCGGAGGCCCAGCAGCTTCTTGTGGAGCTGCGCTGGACAGGCCCTGGGCTGCCCCGGCGGGTTTGGGTGGAGATCGATGGGGCGCCCTGGGTGGAGTGGACACATCCGCCCTATCGCGCGTGGTGGATGCTGACCCCAGGCTCCCATCGGTTCACCGCGTTCGCCCAGCTGGCGGACGGGCAGATCATCGAAGCTTTGCCGCTTCCGATTGAGGTCCGATAACCTTTCGGCTCTTATTCCTTTGTTTGAGCTCCCGTGAAGAGGCGGAATGGCCCCCTGCCCCTTCTTCCTTCCTCCCCACGGCCCTTTGACCCGTGGGCGGGAAAACAAAGGTATTTAGGGGCTGGGCCGGGGGCCTTCGGCCCCCGGCCCAGCCCCTAAACCCTCACAAGGAAACA
>DATMAC010000214.1:0-16535 GCA_035573655.1 Thermoflexus sp. | reverse complement strand
TGGTCCTCATCGGCGAGGACGTCTACGCGATGGGGGACTTGGGGAGCCTGCTGGGCGGCGGAGCGGAATTGGACCTTCCTGGGTTCGTGGTGGCCCATGAGGTCGCCCACCAATGGTGGTATGGGATGGTGGGGAACGATGCCCATCGGGAGCCGTGGCTGGACGAGGCGCTGACCAACTGGTCCGCCGTCTTCTGGGTGGAGCAGGCCCACGGGAAGTCGGCGGCGGAGGCGACCTGGGACGCCTTGGTGCTGTTGCCCTACCGGCTGCGCCTGGCCCAGGGGGATCTCCCGCTGGACCTTCCGACGGACCGCTATTCGGAGCTGGACTATGCGGGGGTGGTGTATGGGAAGGGGGCCTGGATGGTTGAGGTCTTGCGGCGGGAGATGGGGGAGGAGCGGTTCTTGGAGTTCCTGCGGCGCTACCTGGAGCGGCATCGGTGGGGCTGGGCGACGGGGGAGAGCTGGCGGGCGACCCTGGCGGAGGTCTGGGGGCGGTCCCAGGCGGAGGCCTTCTATCGGAAGTGGGTGAGCGGGGCGGAGGTGACGGAGGAGGATCTGCCGAAAGGCGGGATGTTCGGGGAGATCCTGAGCGACCCGAACATGAAGGAGCTGATGCGGACGTTGCTGGAGGCCTTGATGGAAGCCCAGCCGTGAGGGGAGAGGAGCGATGGCGGAGCTGGACTGGTTCTGTCTGGCGTGTGGCGCGGAGGGTCAGATTTGGTTGCAGGATGAACTGCGCCCGGTGGCGGTGCGCTGTGCGAACTGCGGCCACCTGAGCGCTCACCTCTGGTGCGAGGCGTGTGGGGTGGGTGGGCAGATCGCCCATACGGATTTCAACCAACGTCCCTCCGCGTGGCGATGCAGTGAGTGCGGCTGGATCTATCCGCTTCCACCTTCTTTTTACGAAGAGGTGATCGAGTTTCGCCCGATGGCCTTCGCCGGAACTCGGCCTGCGATCCATCCAGAGGGCGCTGCGCCGGTGCTGGGGAGCCGGCTTCTGCTCTTGATCATCGTCGCCGCCGGCCTCGTTCTGGCGTTGATGATCCTGGCGAGCGCTCGATGATCCGGTGGAATGCCTCTGGCTATGAGCTCCCGGCCCCTATCGTGCACTTAGGAGGAGGATGTGCTGGTGGCTCGTTTACGTGAGCCATGCGGCTGTGAACGGGGTGCTCTGATCGCTCTTCGCTTTATCAGTGGGGATCTTACGATTGCCTATCTTCTCCTCTTTCCCGTGCGACTTCGCCGCACGGGAATTTCGCGTAGAAAGATCGTCGGTGCGGATTGCAGCCGCGATCTAAACTAAATCGAAAGTGAGGGGCCTGACGGGAGTGGCGAATCGGAAGGCTTCCCTTCCGACTCCTCGGCATAGATTTGCTCGAATGGGCTGAGCAGATCCCGACCCAATGCTTCGGAGAAGGCCCTCAGCCAGCGACGGATCTCTTCTGAATCGAGGGTTTGCTTGCGCAGAATGGACCGGATGTCTTCCCAATCTCGCGGACGTCCGGCCAGGGCCTTATGGATGATCACGTCCTCCGGGGCGGCGAATCGCACGGGATACCCGGCGATGGGGATGGTCCGAGCGCGGGCGATGGCCAGCCGCTCATAGGAGGTCCACGAGAAAATGAAGTCCACCCGCAAGCCCGTTTCCTCATCCAACGTAGGAAGCACCCAGGTTTTTCGCACGAAAGATTCGATCTCGGTGATCAAGGGGCGTAACCCAAGCTTCTGGATGACATGCCGGATAGGATCTAAGTCCTCCGGCGTGGCGGCCAAGGTGACATCGATATCTCGGGTGACCCGGGGCTCTCCATACAGCAGAACAGCCTGCCCCCCGATGATCATATAGGGCAGGCCTTCCGCATCCAGCGCCCGAGCCAGCTTACTCAGCAGAGATTCGGACGTCATGGCGGAGCGCCTGGGCGATCCGAAGGTCCACTTCGATCCCCTCCAGCGGATCCGCAGGGGGCCAGGCTCCCAGATCCCGTGCGATCTCCAGGAGAAGGTCAAAGATCCGGAAGTGGCGCGCCGGATCCGCCGGCGTTTGTCGTTGCCATTCCGCCTCGAAAGCCTTCCAGGTTTCCGGATCGCGGATCATGGAGCCTCCTTGAGATCGAGTCGAATCCGTTTTGAAGAAAGGTTCTGACCTTACATACTCGCAACCCTAAAGCAAATGATGGAGGAAGCGCTACAAAGCCATTGTAACTCAAAAGCATCGACCTGCACTGCCCCCGGAATCTTCTTTCCTGACCCCACATCCTCGTCGATTGTAAGGCTTCCCTTATAGAGTGTCTGAAAATTTGCTCTGACTGCAAGTGGGGAAAGGCCTCACCTTTCTTGCTCCTCTCCCCACGGCCCTTCGGGCCGTGGGGAGAGAGGATCAAAATGTGTTCGGGGCCGAGCGGCGCGCCTTCGGCGCGCGGCTCGGCCCCGAAAGCCCCCCGACGGAAACCCCGGATAGACGTCCAGGGGCCACGAGTGGGGTGGGGAGGGCGATGATGGGAGCGGCCTCTTCGAGAGCGGCTTCCACCTCGGCGATGGCCACCGCATCCAGTTCCACCGTCTCCCGCCGCTTGGGCTTGCATCAGGTCCCTTCCGGACAGCTTTCCGGTCTTTGCCCGATGGATTTGGGAACGAGAAGGCTTATCCTTGATGTGTCGCTTTCTAAGGCGAGGGGAGGGCCATTTGAGGGTACAACTTTATTGATCCTCGTGCTGGCAAAGGATCCATTGATCGAATCGCGTGTGGGATCCAGGATGGTACGGGCCAACGGCCCCACCCTCCTGGATCCCCCCTCTCCACAGCCCAAAGGGCGGTAGGGAGGGGGGATAAAAGATATTTTGGGGTGAGCCGGGCGCTGAAGGCGCCTGGCTCACCCCAAAACCCCAGGGGGCCAAAACCCACAGATCAATAATTTCGATTTGAGAGCACGATCAATGGAGGTGATGAGCATGAAACGGACGATTTGGGCGATCGTGGTGCTGGGCGTGATGATCAGCGCGATGGGCTGCCGCGTCGGGCAGCGGCCGGGGGCCGCTCCCCCGGAGGTTCCCGCTGCAACTGGGATGCCTGGGGAGGCCCCAGCGACTCTCACAGCTCCCATGCCCACCCCAACGCCGGCCTTGCCGGGCCTTGGGGATCCAGTGCCCGCTGGCGAGGCGAAGATCTCCCCGGAGACCGTGCAGCGTCTCCGCCCCCTCTGGCGTGCCCATAGCTCCATGTTTGGGACGATAGAGATCGGTCCGGACGACCTCATCGGCCTTACTTTGGATGGCATTGAAGTGGTGTCGCCGGAGGACCTTCGGGTCTCCCGGTTCATCTCCCTTCCTCAAAGCACGTGGTTCCCCAGCCAGCTGGCCGTTCACTGGAAAAGCCGGACCGCGGCGGTTTACAGCAAGGATCCTCTGCTTCGATTAGTGGATCTGACCACCGGCCAAATGCGGGCGGAGGTGCAGCTTCCGGCGGAGCTGCAAGATATGAGGTTCCTGGACGGCGAGGGGGAGCGGGTGGCCATCTTGGCGGATGGTCTGCGGATCTGGGACCCCAGCCAGGGGTTAACTGGGCCGTTGGGGGACGTGCCCCAGAGAGACTATCAGGGCGTGTTCAACCGGACCGGCCATCTGGCGCTGACGGTGGATGGTCGGGGGAGCCTGGGGCTGTGGGAGGTGCCCGCTGGGCGGGCGGTGCTGACGTTGACCTTGCCCTTCACCCAGTCCAAGGCGTTGGCGCTGCATCCAGAGGGGCGTTACGCGGCGGTGGCCGGGGGGAGCCAGGTGGTGTTCCTGCGGTTGGATCTGGCCCAGAGGAAGGGTGAGGTGGTGCGGACGGTGGACCTTTCGGGGGTTCGGGCGATGGACAGCGGGGATTCCTGGCTGGCGATTCTGGCGGGCGAGGGGGCCAGGAGCCGTGTTCAAGTCTTCCGCTGGGAGGATGCGACGCCACGCTGGGATATGCAGCTGTCTTGGTCTTATTGGAAGGTGAGACTGGATGAGGCCAGGGGGCGGATCTATTTGGTGGGCGGGCGCCGTCTGGAGGCGCGTCGGTTGGAGGACGGCCAGCTGCTCCGGGAGCGTCTGGATCCCCCCACGTTTTGGGGGGTGGCTCAGTGGGAGGAGGGAGTGGTGGCGCTGAAGGGCTTGGGGGGCGAGCCGGATGTGGCGCTCTGGGACCTGAAGACAGGCCGTATCCGCTGGCATCGGATGCTCTCCGATTGGAGCCAGAACCTTTGGATCGATCCGAAGGGGAAGTGGCTGGCGGCGCTCGTGGGGGATGGGCGGCTGGAGTTCCTGGATCTGCAGGACGGTAAATCGATTGGTGATTTGACGCTGCCCCACACCAAGTGGATGGGGCCGGATCCGCAGGGGCGAGGGATGATCGCCTTTCAAAAGGATTCCGTGCTGCTCTGGTCTCCAGAGAAGCGCTCGCCGTTGTGGCTGCAGACGCTCCCCATTCCCCCTCAAAAGATGATCGGTAGCCTTTCCTCCGACTGGATCGCGGTGGGCATCGAGTACGGAGGCGATTGGATCTGGTTGATGGATTATGAAGGAAAAATCCAAAAAAGGATCCACGACACCAATCTTCGGCAGATGTACGCGCTCTCCGTATCTTCTAACGATGTGGTTGCCTATCTGGCGTTGAACCGGGATGGTCAGTATGTCTTCGAGGCGTGGGTGTTTGATATCGCGGATGGGAAGCTCCGGGCGCGTATCGAGTTGAAGAACAAATTTTCATCTCTGGATTGGTGGCCGGATCGTCAGCTCGGGGTCACCTACGGGATCGGGGCCGGGATCGCGGTTGCGAGGGCGGAGGGCCAGCCGCCGATCGCGTTGGAGCCGCGCGAGGATGTCGTGATCGAGCGTGTGTATCGGATCCCGGGAAGCGCACAGCTTCTGGCCTCGATGTACGGGGCCCGCATCGAGTTCGAGGGGCCCTGGAGTGTGCGTTGGATGTTCCAGTGGAGGGGATGGTTGAAGGCCTTCGATGTGGATCAACGGAAGGTGGTGTGGGAGAGGTCTCTGCCATATGCGCCTACCTGGATGCTGTTGGATCCGCAGGGATACTGGTTGATCCTGGGCGGTGCCAACGGGTATCTGGAGGTTTGGGGCATCGGGGCGGAGGCGTCCGATTATTGACCTTCGCGTTGCTAAAGGATCAATGGATCGAATGTGTGTGGGATCCAGGATGGTGCGGGCCCATGGCCCCACCCCCCTTTATCCCCCCTCCCCACGGCCCAAAGGGCCGTGGGGAGGGGGGATCCAAGATATTTTGGGGTGCGCCCGGCGCACCCCAAAACCCCTAGAAGCTTGGGAAATGCGCTACGATTGCTCCCTTTAATTCACGAAGATCAATAAGGGCTCTGCGCGGATCGCCAGGGAGGAAAGGGGCCGCTGCCTCTTCGGTGCGAACCATGGGGGAGGCCGTTTCTCAGCAGCCTCCCCCATCGCTGCGAACATTCCGAGAGTTCCCATAGTGGTTTAGGGGCGAGCTGAACCCCTTTGGCGCTCAGTAGGCGCGCGGCTCAGCCCCAAAAAGCCACCGGACACCCGGGTTGACGTCGTGTGAGAAGGTCGGAATCGTGACGTGGCTTCTGCATGCTTCTTAGACGCTCTCTCAGAACACGATCTCCTCCTGCTCGATCCATTCTTCGGCCTCGCTCAGCTCCTGAATCGTTCGCCGGTGGGATCGCGCTTCCTCCAGCTCCTCTTGATAGGGGCGGATGAGCTCCCATTGGGGGCCTAAGGCATATACCTCGGGTTGGGCCTCAATGACAATCCCCCCTTTCCAAAGCGGGGCGAGGTACACCCGGCGAAGCGTTTCCTTTGAAGTGAGCTCTTGGCTCAGATGCCAATATTCGCTTTGTAATCGGCTATGAAGGTCCCTAAGGGAAAGCGGGCCGTGTGCCTCCAGCAAGTCGATAATCGCCCGCTGCAGCAGGTCGAAGCTCAGGGGCATAACGGGCAGCTCCACCCAATAGCCGTCCTCGGCGGTGAAACGCACGCATTTCTCGGCGACTTCGTCCTCCGCCTGGACGTAGTATATGCGGGCCACGTCCCCGGAGAGGGCGGCGGCCAACATGAGGGCCGCGTTGATCACGTTGTTGCCTCCCGTAAGGTTGATCCAGATCTCCTTCCCCTGGCCCCCGGCTCCCGCGAGGGCGGCGATCACCTGGACGATGCGCCTGTAGGTAATACGGATGTCCCGGCGATCCACCTCACACCAGAACACCGTCCCCGATCTTCGGTCGGTGCAGATCGCTGGCCACTCCTGGCGGAGCAAGTCGCGGAGGATCTTCCGCATGGACCCGCCCTCGCATTGAGGCCCCCCGGTCTTTCGACCGCCTGGGTTGTCAATGTAGGGGTAGGAGGTCACCTGTCCGCGCAGCACCTCCCGAGTGGTGAACAAAACCAGAGCCTCGATGTCGCCTACCTTCTGGCCCGCGGCCCGCTGGCGGACCTCACCGGAGCGGGCGAAGAAGCCTTGATCGGCGACGCTCCATCGCTGATAACGGTGGGCCAGATAGGTGATCGGACCAATCACCACGCCTGGAGAGCGCCCTAAGCCCATCAGGTGGTAGACGCCCATCTCGACTTCCCTCAGCGCTGTAGATAGCGTTCCAAATGCTGGCGCGCCGCTTCCAGCTCCCCCTGGGTATGGGCCGTGGTCGTCACGCGGAAGCGGAAGAGAATGTCGGTATGCAGGCGAACCCCTATGATCAAGCTATTTGGCGGTTGGATGTGGATGCTGGGCTGACCTTGGCGCCACGGTTCCCCCTCGACACGGGTGATGTAAGGGGCGTATGCAACTAAGTTACGCGCGAAGGACTCCAAGCGGCCTTTGTAATGATGTTCCGGGATTCTGATTTCCGGCTCCCTCTGGCGTGCGGGGGGCAGGGTCTCCACCAACTCCAGGATTTCCGCCACCCGTTGCCCTAAGGGTGTTGGCCGTCCATCAGCGTCCAGCAAACCAGCCCTGAGCAGCATAGGCCGGATCTTCGGGGTTGGCGAACTCCTCCCGCTGAGAGCTTCCCGAATATCCGCTAGCATGGGAAATAAGGCGATAAAAGGCAGATCGATCAACTTCGGGCGATCGCGTTCAGGAGCATCTAAGGGTGGGTGCAGGTGTTTCTGAACCAGCTCTTCAGGTCTGCCTCTTAGGGAACTGATCCTGCCCGCCTCCTCCAGCCAAGGAGGAACCCAAATATGGAAGAGGCGCTCGGCTCCGTAGAACTGCGTGGCCAGGGCCAGCAACGCAGACATGGCCTTGCGCCCGCCGGCGATCGAGACGAAAAGGCGATGCTCGCGATAGGTTTTGAGTTGAGCGCAGGCGATTTGCATGAACCCCACCGCGGCCTCCGTGGAGTCGATGTCCCCATATGAACCGACCGATACCGGCCTTACGTCGGAGATGCCGCAGTGGGCCGGCAAGTGCTGTAGCAACAGCTCCAGGCTTTCTCTCACGTCGGGATCCTCGGTGTGGAGGAGGAGCACCCCATCGGGTCGGGCTCCCTGCTCCGTCAACAGGTCTATCGCCTCTGTGATCACCGCGGGCGCCTCGCCCAGTGTGGCGAGAAGAATCTTTCTGGTCATCCCAGATTCTCCTCATGCATCCTGAACAAGCACTGTAGGTTTAATCACTTGAAGATCCAAAGGTCGTTTCGCATCCTTAGTTAGCTGGACCCATGCGTCCTCCTCTGTGACAAGATAAATGTTCTTCTTTATTCCACATCCAAGAATCAAGCTGTCGAGAAGCCAGCATTTGCCTAATGTGGAACGATGATATAGCGCGATTTCATTCAGGGCAAACCATTGGGCCTCGCTGGGAATCGGTACCACTTTGAGGCGGTAGGCTTTCTGAAGGTGCTCAACTTTTTTTAAGTCTGCTTGGATCTCTACGTTGCTCTTTTGGAGAGGGTGCAGTTCTAACAGGGAGACAATCGTTAACCATATCTCTCCTACTTCGGAGGCCTTAGCAAAGGCATCTGCGGCTAAATCTCTACCGCGAAGATAATTGATAAGAACACTGGTATCGAAGACAAGAATTTTTCGTTTTCTTTTCCTCATCACACTATTGAATAGGCGCTTCCAGCCCTGCTTTATACTTTTCATGCTCATGATTCTTCCTCCGATTCACGCCATGATCCCCATAAGGTTTGGATAGCCAAGTGCCGGGATACATAACCCAAGGCCAGCCGACGATCCTCCGGTTCAAGTCTCTTCAGCTCGGCCATGTGTTTGCGAACCGCTTGGGCGATCAGTCGGTTCGCCCGTTGGATCGCCGGGCGCATGGTGATGTCTTGGGAGAGCCGGTCGGCATGCTGAACGGCCTTCTCCAATCCGTACTTGGCAGCGATTTGCAACCACCGCATCCACTCGTTGCGTGAGACTTCAGGCAAGTCCTCCGCGATGCGTTGGGCGATGGCGATCAGCTGCTCACGGGTCGCCATCAATACACCCCCTCCGGGCAGAATCCTTCCTCTGCTTTCGCATTCCGGCGGAACTGATCCCACGCATCTCGATCGAGCAAGGTTTCATCCTCCAACCATCCCAAGAGTGTCTCCGTGATCGGAACCGGAACGCCTCCATCCAGAAGCGAGGCGGGGAGCCCCGGACCGTCCTGGAGCAACCGGAGGGCCTTGGGGGTGAACCGCACGCTCCCCAGGCAGCGCGGCTTGGCCCCGCCCAGTTTGATGGGAACCACGTAGGCGACCTTGCTTGGATCGTTTGGGGAACGATCCAGGCCCAGGGCGCGGATCAAGAGGCCCATCTCGGCCGACGAGGCGTTCTCAAAATACAGCACGCTGCGGAATTTGCTCCCCTTGGGCGCCGCCTCCAGAAAGCGATGGTTCTTGGCCGGTTTCGGATCGAGGGCCTGGAATTGCCGGCTCCGGTAAAATTTGCGCCCCCGAATTTGACTGGGAGGCCACAGGTCGGCGATCTTCACGATCGATGGACGAACATCTCCCACGGGCACCGCGTCTGCGAAGCGCACCCGGCCCCGATACCCGGTCGTGCCGAAGAGACGACAGGCGGGGCAGAGCGCATCTTCACCTTGGCACGGTTGGTGAGAGGCAGGAAGCCTCTCGCCGCGTCCGATCAGCTTCACGCAGGAGTTGGAGATCGCCTCCACGACGCTTCGCACCGCCCCCTTGATGCTGGTTCCCGGGATGATGAGTTGTCCGTTGCGGCGGGCGAAGGCGAAATAGGCCTGCTCCCGGCCGTGGTGGTCGAAAAGCTCTATCTGGCCGCTGCCCACATAGAGATAGTCCGAGCGCACTTCGATCTCCAGCTCCAGGCAGCCGCTGAGGCCGGAGAAACGATGGTGGGGCGCGGGGCCTTCCTTCGTCGGCTCCGGTTTGCCTCCGAGCGCGATCCAGAAGAAAGGCTTGGGCTGAGGGTTTTGAGCTCCGGGCATCCCTGTCGCTCCTTATTTCAAGTAGCGAGGGCTGATCCACATCGGTGTTCCGTCCCGACGGAAGAGGCGGGCGACCAGCCGGCCTTGGTGATGGCCGTTGGGGTAGCGGTCGAAGCTGGGCTTCACCCGCGGCTCGTGCAGGTTCTGCAGGTCGAACTCCTGTTCCTCAGTGCTCCACTCCCCCGGCACCTGGCTCAAGCCCTCGATGGGGTGATCGACCAGCAACAACACGCGGAACACCTCGCCGTCCCGCCACCAGCGCAATTCGCCCTCCGGCCCGAAGACCGCGCCTCGATCCCGCCAGGCCTTGGGCGTGCCCTGGCCCATCTCCAAGTGGCCCTCATCGGCGGCCCAGTAGGTGAGGGGCTGGCCCAATCGGTCGAGGTGAGCTTGGAGCGCCTCCGGGGCGCCGTGCCATGGGTATGTGTATACGTATCCCGGGGGCATCGTCCCCTCCTATGCGCTGGCCGTGATCTGTTGGATGAGCGGTCGGGCGATCTGAGGCCACTGCGCATCGGTGTAGACGCGACGGAAATAGAGGCCCAGGGGCTCCACCCGGCCCTCCGGCATGCCGTTCACCCGGTGGGGGGCCGCGAGGCCGTATTTCCTTTGCTCCTCTTCGCTGACGAAGGCGCCCAGCCCGCGCCAGACGGTGGGGTGGGCCCCATTCGCCGCCTCATCCAGGACCGCCTCGGCCACGCGGACGTCGACCTCGCCGAACCCCCGGTTCTTGCCGAAGCCCACCTGGACCAGCCCCTGGTTCATGCTCTCCAAGGCCAAGGCCAGGAGCCCGGCCTGCCACAGCTCGAAGTTCTCCAACACCAGTCGGCCCTCGAAGGTGCCCGCGACGGCGATCTCCGCCTCGAAGGGCCCGTGGGCGACGGCGTGGCTCAGGCGCGAGATGGCCACGCCGTAGCGGATTTCCGTGCGGACCTCGTCCACCGGCAGGAAGTCCGTGAAGGACACACGCCCTTTGAGGCGGGTGTGCCCGAACAGGCGGCATGCCCCACAGGAATAGCGGTAGATCTCCCACGAATACAGGTCCCGCTCTTCTTGGTTCCTGATCTTGGTCAACACCTCGTCGAGGAACTGGGGACAATTCCACTTGTTCCGGTCATGGCGCTCTTCGTCTCGCGCCTCGAACGTGGCGCAGGCCCAACGCCATTGTTTGGCCTCGTCGGGGCCGGGCCGGCCGCTGGTGTCGAGGGTGCGCAGCACCTTCTCCACAAACCCCCGCACCACGCCTTTCAACGAGGAACCGGGGATGTAGAGGGTTTCCCCTTTTTGAGCGTGGAAGGTGCGGACGAACGGCATATCCGGCAGGGTGGGGTTGGCGGAGATGCCGCCGGCCTTGATCAACAACGGGCTGCGGGGGCGAATCTGCAGTTTCAAGACGAGGGCGTTGTAACGGGCTTTATGCATAGCCGACCTCCTTCAACCGCTCCGTGAACGCCTCGGCGAACCGCCTCCAGTCGGCGGACGGGGGGATCTCCCGGTTCTGGAGGTAGGCCAGCAGGTTCGCTGGCTCCACCCGCTGGAACGTCAGGTCCCGCAGCACACCCCAGCCCAAGCCGCGGGTGGATTTGCCGCCGACGGCGATGCCGCCTTCGGACCATAGGTTCAGGACGGCGTGCAGGAAACCGATCTCCCAGTCCTCCAGGTTCTCCGCCAGGATCTCAATTTGGAAGCAAGCGCCGGGGACCACCGTCTCGAAATCGTATTTGATGCCCGCGCGGGCGGCGCCCAGGTCCCGGTCGATCCCGACGCCGTCGCGGATTTGGTACACCATGGGCAGATCCTCCAAGTTGATGAGGTAGGCGTCCTTGAAGGCCACCCGGCCGGCGAACCACGGGGAGCCAAACAGCCGGCAGGCGGTGCAGCTTTGTTCGAAGACGGCGTCGGAGAAGCGCGCGTCATCTTCCCCTGACTTCCCCCATAACTCGTCCCTCTCGGTGGAATCCACGCATGGCGCCCCGAAGGGATCGCAGGCCCAGAGCAGGGGCCAGCGGTCGATCGCGCGCAGGATGCGCTCCGCCTGGGCGCGGATCGCCCCTTTCAAGGAGGAGCCAGGGATGAAGGGCCGGCCCCACGCGTCTTTCATCACCGGCATATCCGTCCCCACCGGCTCCAGGGAGAGACGGCTGCCCACCGCCAACGCGGTCTTCATCTCCAGGACGGCGCGGATCCATGTGCGGTTCTTAAAGGTCGTAAAGGGCCCCATCACCGTCCTCCTTGCTGTTGGGGTTCTCCTTTGACGTGAGCCACATGCCAGCGCACTGTGTAACCCAGCACGCGGCGGATCAGCTCCAGATGGATCCGCCGGATGACCTCCGGGGGCTCCCCTGAGGCGATGCGCTTTGCGATCCCCTCCAGCTTGCTTAAGGCATCGATGGCCTGCGGGACCCACGCCGCCGGGATCTGCTTCCGAGCACCCTGATAGCGGATGAACAATTCCACCTCGGCCCACGAGGTGCTTTGCTCGGCCACCTCTTGGATGTTGCGCAGCTGTCGCTCTTTGTCCTTCTCCCCTTCCTTCAGCAACTCCTTCATCTGAGCCGCCAATTTCTCAGCCTTTTGGATCAGATCCTCTGTTTGGGCCTCAATTTGGCGCCACAAGTAGGCGTTTTTCTTCGGGTTACCCGGGACGATCTCTTTCATCGCTCCTCGACCTCCAGATGGAATGGGTGACAGATCAAGCACTCGCCGAAGCCCTCCTCCCGGCGCAGGCCGACCCCATCGCGTTCGATGGTTTCCAGGTGGGGGAGAAGTTCCTCGGACCTCCCTTCCCAGCGGAAGGCGTACACGCTGCCCATACGGGCGGCGAGGTCGATGGGCTTGGGCAGGCCCCACGCCGTCGACCAGCCGCTGGCCAGATCGGGCCGGGTCAGCCAGAGCAGCGGCCGCAGGGCTTTCCCCTCCAGGTTCAGCGTCAGCTGGAGCGTGGGCAGCCCGTATTCGTCCCGGAGGACGCCGGGGGCCAGCAGATCGACCGTGAAATACATCCCATCCGGGAGCTCCGAGGGGAGCGCATCGGCGTTGACCGCCAAGCCCCGCAGGTCCCTCCAAAGCGCTCGCAGCTGCTGGTTGAAGCGTTCCACCCGCTCGCGCAAGCTCGGCAGGGCGAGCGGGCTCTCTTCCACCTTCACCCGGCCGTAGCCCCGTGTGCCGAGGGCCCCCAGGGCCGAGAGGCCATCGTTCAGGACCTCCTTCAGGCTGGACCAGGCCGAGCTTTCTTCGTCCGGCGCGAAAACCCGACCGACGAAGACGACCTTTGTCCGTTCCCCTCCGGTTTCGGGGTGGATCGTGAAGGGGCTTAAGGCGGAGGCGGTGTACAGCATGCCTTCCGTGGCGGCCCGACGGTGGCGGCTGATGGCCACTTTGGTCTGGGCGTGGAAGATGGGCCGGAAAGCCACGTACGACTCACGGCCCCGATCGCCGTGGACGCTGTAGAAGCCGCTGAACGCCTCCATCCGATCACCGCACTCCCGGCAGACCAGCGCGAAGGGGACCGGGAAACGGGCCCCGTGCGCTTCCAATAGGCGATAAGCCAGGCGGGGCAACAGCGTGTCCACCACACCGTGGCCCCGGCGCTCCGGATGGGGTTCCGTCCGGAAGCCGCCTTTGCGCTTGCAGATCATCGCGCTCATCGGCGCGGGCAGCGCGTAGCGGAGCGCCTCCCATTGGGGGGCCGGGAAGAAGTTGCCGACGCGCAGCTGAGCGACGGCCCGCAGGATCTCGGCGGTTCCATAGCCCTGACGGGCGAGGCCGCTCGCCCAGGCCCCCCGGATCACGCCGCCCGGGATGTACAGGCGGGAGGAGAGGAACTGGGAGTCCCCCCGCACATCCCCTAAGATGAGCGGCGCCTCAGGCTGGATCGTGGCCCACACGAGGTTCTCCCTTCCATTGCTGCCAGATCGCATGGAGCTCCTCCAACGGAACCTCCCGGCCGTCGATAGTGGCCCGGATGTGGATCGCTTTCAGCCAACCCAAGCCGCGGCTTTTCGCCCCGCCGATGGCCGCCCCCCAGGTCGCCGCGAGGGCCACCAAGGCCGCGGCCTCGCGGGCCTGATCCGCGTCCTCGAAATGCCCGGTGATCGCCGCGACCCATTCCACCGGATGGGAGGACATGGTTTCGATGAAAAAGAGGCGTTGCGGGAAGGCCCCCCGACGGTGGCGGCTGATGGCCACCCCGCTGCGCACGTCGGTGCGGTCCGAGAGCTCGTCCGCCGGGTGGCCGTCCCCGAAGCGCAACGGGGAAGGGAAGCGGGGGTTGCCGAACGCCCGACAGATCCGACAGAAGGGGTGGTCCTTGCACATCCCCCCGGGCTCCGGGCCCAGGCACACCGGCTGCCCCCAGCTCCTCAGGAGGATCTCCGCTTTCTCCCGCAAAAACCCTTTGATGGTCGTGGCGGGGATCACCGGCCTTCCGTGAACGTCCCGCGCCAGGGATTTGTCCACGCCGAAACGTCGGACGTTCCCTGTGGTGTGGAACGCGGTTTCCGTAAAGAGGCGCAGCTCGATGAGCAGCCGGACCATGGGTGCGCATCCTCATACGGAAAGCTCGGGCCGCATCGCGTGCAGCTCGGCCAGCTCCAAGATGTCCAGCAGGGCGGTCCGCCAGACCCACTGGCCGCCTTCCAGCGTCTGCTGCCAGATGGGGAGCAGGTGCGGGGTCCGGGGGCTCCGCCCGGCCATCGCCTTCCCCAGCTGCGCCAGCAGCTGGAGCATCGCCGGCCGGTGTGTCGCGTCGAGGGCCAAATCGTACTGGATGAAGCTGAGGGAGAACAGCACCCCCTGCGACAGCGCTTCCGCCCAGCGATGGCGGGTCGTCCGGGGCAGCTGACGGATCTGCTGGGCGATCTCCCCCACCGCCCGGGCCTCCTCCAGGGTGTACGGTCGGGCGGTGAGGTAAGCGGTCAGGCCCTGGGAGGGATGAGGGAGGCGGTAAACCCGCGTCAGGGGCTCCGCCCGCTCGCTGGCGATGGGCGTGGGCAGCCACAGGAAGTTCACCGCGCTCCTCCGCTCCGCCGGGTTCTCCTTGGCCCGCTTCTTCGCTTCCTTCAGCAGGTCGGCGGCCAGGCGCTCCAGGTAGCGGACCGGATACTTCATATCGGCGATGGCGATGCCGCACGAGGCCGTGACGGGGCGGCCCTCATCCCATCCCACGTCCTGGCCCAGGCGTTGATTCACCTCGTCTTCAAAGCGCTTCAAGAACTCCACAGCCACCTCCCAGGCATACCCCGCCTGGAGGAGGACGACCACGTCGTCGCCGCCGATGTTGATGATCTCGAAGGGCCAGGCCGCGTCTTTCCTCCGCAGCTCCGTCCCGCACACGTGCCACAAGGCTTGGAAGAGGGCTTCCTTCGTTCCCTCCGTGAGGGCCTCGGAGACCCGCTGATACTGCTCAGGCCTCCGGATCTGTTGGAGCAGCCTGCCGATGTCGTTGCCGTCGGCGTACAGGAAGGCCAGGTATTTGCGTGGCGCCCGGTGAAGGAGGTCCTTCAGCTTTTCCGGTTGATCGGCCTGGATCTCACGCTGATAGCGTTCGTAGAACTCCCGGTTGAAGCGCCCGCGGATCTCGCCTTGGCGCTTGCGGCCTTTCTCATCGCGCCGTTTGCACACATGGCACAAAGCCTTCCCCTCATCCGCCAAGGGCTCCCGCTCATAGGCCATCCGCTTGCCGCAGCGCTCGCAGCGGCGGCCGAAAGGAAGGGCCTCATAAAACGGCGCGGCGGCGCGGGCGTTTTTCGCCTCCTGCATCCGGCTTTGGAGGAAGAGCAGGCGATGGGCGAAGCCGCCGTCTTTGGGGGCGTCCTTCGCCGCCTGCCACAAGCGATCCGCCCATCCCCCCTGGGGAAGATCGGTGGCTGCAGGGGTGGGGGGTGGTGGACCCCCCTCGGCCACGATGGTCACGGTGGCCACCAGGGTCTTCTGGCGATACTTGTCCTCGATGGCGGCCTTCACCTCCTCGGCCCGGTCCGCTGGGACCTCCAATAAGAAACTGCCGCCCGCGCAGTAAATCACCCGATATCCCCATTGCTGCGCGAGGGGGCCTCGGATTTCCTCCTCGCACTCCTGCAGCAGCTCGCTCCCCCCGCGGATCTGGGGCAGGGAGGAGGTCTCGAAAACGAAATCTTTAATGGCGTCAACATCCCCAGCGAGATAGACAGTCGTCTGCTCCATCGCGGCAGCTCTCAAAGCGTTTTCGGGCCCGATACACGGACGGCGATGGCTTTGGGCCGTGGGGAGGGAGGATCCAAATGTTTTTCGGGGCGGAGCCGCGCGCCGACGGCGCCCGGCCCCAAAAGCCCCCATCCGGAACCCCCGACACCGTCCGGTGAGACGACTGGTCCGATGGGTTGGCGGTTCCGTCACGGATGCAAACCCGTTATGCAGACGCTTGAACGCTCCCTCGGCGCGCCCGTGCGGCCTCCCGCACCGCTTGGAGGTCGATGATTTCCACCACCTCAAAGCGAGGCGGGAGGGCTCCAGGGACCGGGCGCAGGCGGAGGATCGCGGGGAAATAGCCCATGCGGCCGTGAAGCTCGGCGAGCAGCACCCCCGCGGAATAATTCAAGGATGGCAAGGCGATCAGCAAAGGAAGCGTCTGCCACTCCTCAGGGGATAGCCCGACCCGGTCCACCATCGCCGTGACCTGCGGCGCCAGCGGCGCCCCGGGGTCGATCTGGGCGTCGATGGTAATGACCCGCTCCACCTTCCGCCCAACGATGATCTCGATTTGGTAGAGTTGTTCTTCCGTAAGCGGATGCGCGAAGTTGAGGACGATCATGGTCGGTCCCTGTGATCTCAGTGTAGCCGAGAGGGGGTGTGTGGACATCGGGGGAAGACCGGATCGTTCTCCGGATTCGACCGGATGTGGGGCCATGCCCGTTGGAAGATGATGGAATCATGGGGAAGGACAGCCCTGCGGCTCACTTCCCAAATAAAGGGGGGCCGTTGGCCTTAGGGCCCAATCTCTCCGAGGAAGTGGGGCCCTTTCCTAAACCTAAAGGGGGCCGATGGCCCCACCCCCTTTGATCCTCCCTCCCCACGGCCCAAAGGGCCGTGGGGAGGGAGGATCAAAGAGATTTTGGGGGCGAGCGGGGCGCCTTCGGCGCCCCGCTC
>DATMAC010000213.1:0-19004 GCA_035573655.1 Thermoflexus sp. | reverse complement strand
TCTCACAGAACATCACTACCCCTTCGCCGCTTACGCCCACCGACGCCTCCAGGCCGGGCAGCTCCCCCTCTGGGATCCCTACACGTTCGGCGGTCACCCCTTCGCCGCTGACGTCCAAGCCCAGGCCTTTTATCCGATCCGCTGGCTCACCGCATGGCTCTCACTCGGGAGCCCCCTTACAGTCCGCGGTTATACCGCTGAGACGATCGTCCACTTGATCCTCACGGCGTGGGGAGCCTATGGGTTCTTCCGCCGAGTCTCCGGCGACCGCGCCGCTGCCGCCTTGGGGGCCTTCGCCTGGGGGCTGAGCGGCTACCTCACCGGCTATCCCCTTCAGGATCCCCCCATCGTGGCTAGCGCAGCCTGGCTGCCATGGCTGCTCTGGGCCCTGGCGGGGCTTCTTTCAGGTTCCCCCCTCGCCGCCCGGTGGCGGATCCTGGCGATCATCGCCTGGGCGATGAGCCTCCTGGGCGGTCACACGCAAACGGCCTTATACGTTCTCCTGATCGCCCTCGCCTTCGCGGGAGTCTACGGGTGGACCGGGCCGCTCCCGCGCCGGATCCTCGCCGGTGAGCTGGCTGGTGTGGTCCTCCTGGGCGCTGGAATGGCCGCTGCACCGCTTCTCGCCACGCTGGAGCTGATCCCATGGACGGAGCGCACTGCTTGGACGTTCCTGCAGCGGGCCGGCGGCTTTGAGCCCTGGGAGCTCTGGGGGATGCTTTGGCCCCAGCTCACCCTATGGTCCCCGCTTTACGTCGGGATCCCCACCCTGGTCCTTGCCCTCCACGCACTCGTTTCACAGCCACAAGGAGACAGAGCCTTCCTCGCCCTCTGGGGAGGGCTTGTGGGGTTCGGGCTCCTGCTGGCGATCGGAGGGGAATCCGCCCTCTACCCAGCTTTGATTCGGTTGCTTCCTCCTCTGGAATTCTTCCGAAACCAGGAACGGGCTGCCTTCATCGTTGCATGGTCGCTGGTCGCCCTGGCTGTTCAGGGTGGATCCCATCCCCCATCGGAATCCTTCCTGCGGGCCACGGGTCTCTTCGTCGGAGCCATCGGGGTGCTCCTCGTCGGCGCCCTGTTGGGTATCCAAGCTCAGGATCTGAGCCAATGGCCGCGTCTGCACCGCTTGCTCTCCCAGGCCCTGTGGCCGTGGGGAATGGCAATCGCCACCTTATTCCTCCTCTCCCGCCGGTCCCGCGCCCGCTGGGGGCTGGTCGTCTTGGTGGCCATCGACGTCGGCTCCGTGGCCTGGCGGACCGCCGAGGCAGGCCATCGGGTATGGCAGGACCCCGAGCAGGTGGCCGCCCCGCCGATCACCCCGGCCGCGCTCCCCACCGCCTGGCCTCCCTACCGAGTGGACACCCGGGGGCTGGCCAGCGGCAACTGGCCAGCCCAGGTGGGTGTAGAGGACCTCCATGGATCGGTGACCCTACCGCTGCGCTATGTGGAGCGGTTCCGCCGGGAGGTGCCCGGGGAGCGGGTCTGGGCCCTGATGGGGGTGGGCTGCTATGTCCAACGGCCGGACGAGCCGGCCCTTCCCTTCCCCTCCCAGCGCCTTCGAACCCTGAATGTCCACGGATCACAGGTGGAGCTGCACTGTTTGGAGAGGCCCTTCTCGCGCTTCCGGATCGTTTATGAGGCGATCGTCTTGGAAGAGGCAGAGGCTTTACGGGCCTTGCAGGACGCGGCTTTTGATCCTCTGCGTACTGTTATCCTGGATCGCCCATGGCCGATGTCGGAGATGTCCCCTCCGATCCTCCCGCCGCGCATCCAGCTGACAGCCTGGGCACCGGAGGCGCTGCAGCTGGAGGTATGGACGGAGCGGCCAGGGTTTTTGGTCATTGGGGATGTCTGGTATCCCGGCTGGCGGGCCTGGATCGACGGGCGGCCTGCCCCGGTGCTGCGGGCCTACACGGCGCTGCGGGCGATTCCAGTGCCTGCAGGGGCACATCGGATCGTCGTGCGCTATGAACCTCTCTCCGTCCGCTTGGGCCTGGCTCTCTCCAGCCTTGCCCTCCTGCTTGCCCTTGCCACCTGTTGGCCTCGTCGTTGGTTTCCCATCCCCTTGCTTCGGAAACTGGCAGCCAGGGCTGCCCACGTGGAATCGGGCTGATGAGGATCCGCCTTCTGCCAACGCTCACAACTGCCACGTTTCTCCCCAAGCGCGCAGACGGGCCCGGTAATCCGGTCGTTCATAGCGATCGGGGGTGAACGCCGGGGCATACTCCGGCAGGTCCTCCCCCAGCACGTGAGCGGCGAGCAGCTCCCCCGCCGCCATGGCCGCCATCACCCCAAAGCCGGATAGAGCGCCGATCGCATAAGCGCCCTCCACCGAAAGGGGGCCAATGAGCGGCCGGTTCTCCGGAGTTCGCACATAGTATCCGCCGTCCACCGCCGGCCGGGGCATGCGCCCCCAGTAAACCGCCAGCCCGGGGATCATGGTCGTCAGCCCCCGCAACACGATCTCCGGGAACAAGGGATCCTCTGGGAGTGGGAAGATGGGCTCCACCGGACGCGCCTCATAAGGCCAAAGCATCAACACATAATCACTATCTGCACCTCCTTCCGGCCGCAGATGAGCTCCGCCAGGAAGCATCTCCAACAGATCCGACCGCCCCATCTCCTCCAACAGCTCCCGCTCCTCATCGGACCAGGACAAGCGTTGGGGATCCGCCCAAATGATCAGCGGGGCATCCCGTGGGATCACCCGTTCCACATCGCGGAACATCACCTTCCGGTGCAGCTCATAAAAGATCGGCAGCTCTACCCCGATCATCCGGGCGACCTCGCCGATGAAGGGTCCGGCAGCGTTCACCAGACATCCGGTCCCTACGCGCTCTTCGCCTCCCGGGGAAGCCAAGCGAACCGCCTGGATCCGGCCTCCCCGAACCTCGACGCCTATCAGCTGAGCGGTTTGGAACATGACCCCACGGGACCGCGCTTGCTCGAGAAGCCCCATGCCTAAGCGATGGGCGCTGAACCAGCCACAGCGGCGGACGTGCAGCACGGCCACCGTGCGTTCGGAGAGATAGGGGAAGCGCTGGCGGATTTGGCCGGGATCCAGGAACACATCCACGCCATCCGGGAGCCCTTTGAAGCCGGTCGGTGGAGCCGGGATGTAGGGGGGATCCGCTGGGGAACCCAAGTGCCGACGGACGGGCCCTGCGCCGTAGCCAGCTGTCTGTTCAGCGGCCTGAATCAACGCCTCTGCCCGGTCCGGATCGGCGGTCACATAGAGATAGCCCCGGCGGTTCATATGGAATTCGTTCCCGGAGGACCGGGCCAGCTCCTCCAGGAGATCGATGCTGCGGTTCATCAGGCGGACCATCGCGTCGTCCGGCCCGGGCCACCAGTTGCGGTAGGCTTCGGTGGATTTATCGCTGGTGAGGCTGAGAGGCGCCCCTCGATCGATCAGGAGGATACGCAGAGAGGGCTTTTTGAGGCTCAGATGGTATGCGGCGGAGATCCCGGCGATCCCCGCCCCGCAGATCACGACGTCGGCGACTTTCATGGTGAGCACCTATCCTGCGTGGAAGATCCCGTAGCCAGTCAGCGATCTTAAGCAGATGGGTCCCCGTTCCCACCGTTGCGTCGGCCGCAGGTACAGTTCTCCCCGTTGTTGCACGGCGTCTCGGCTTTCTGCTGGAGCGCCTTCAGCTCCTCCAGAGGCTGAAGCTGCTCCTTGGGCACCTCGTGGATCTGATCGCCCACGCGGACCAATGCCGCCTCCTTCAATGGGAGCACTTCCACCACGACGCCTTCCCCGTGCGGGGTCATCACCGCCTTGCCCTTCTTGGGCAGCTCCTGTTTCGCTCGGACGTACTGCTCGTATTCATAAATGAGGCAGCAGCGGAGCCGGCCACACATCCCGGTGATGTCCTCCGGGTTCAGGGAGAGGCCCTGCTCCTTCGCCATCTTGATGGAGATGGGGCTGAACTCGGTCAGGAACATGGAGCAGCACCGGGTCGCCAAGCCGCACGCGCCCATCCCCCCCACGATCTTGGCCACATCCCGCGGGCCGATCAGCCGCAGTTCCACCTGCCGCCCTCGGTACACCTCCTCCAACCGCCGGCGCAGCGGCTCCAGGTCCACCTTCTCTTCGGTGTGATAAAGGAACGAGATGTGCTTTCCGTCAAAGGAGATCTCCACCTTCACGATCTTGATCGAAAGGCCCAACTGGCGGGCGTGGTCGCGGGCGACTACCAGCGCCTCGACCTCCTTTCGCTCCCAGTATTTGCGGATCGCCAGATCGCGGTTGGTGGCCGGGCGCTCCACCGGCCGCAGCGGCCCCTCAATCCGGCCGCTGCGGGGCATCCCCAGGGACACCACCTGCCCGATCTGCTTCCCCCGAGGGGTCTCCACAATCACCCAATCCCCCACCTGCAATTCATAGGGCCCCGGGTCGAAATGGTAGATCTTACCGACCGGATGGAACCGCACCCCGATGACGCGTTCGGCCGTTTCAGTGGTCGCCATGACGTTCTCCTCGCTTGGAACCTTCCCAGGGGGTGAGATCTCGCTCCTCACAACAGGGACAAAGCCTGCTCACCAGGATTTACTCCACAGCGATCCACTCGATCCCTGGGATCACCATCCGCCAACGCACATCGAACCGCCACAGGCCGGCCTCCCGAGCCATCCGGAAGGCCTCCTCCATCTCCCGCCGGAACACCCGACGGTTGATCTCCGCATACCGAGGATCCGTCCTCGCTTTCCAAGCTGGATGATATTGATCCATCAGGTTCACATAGGTATCCTTCGACAGCCCGGCCAGCCAGCGCATGATCTCTCGGGTTTCATCCAGCAAGCCGGGCATCACCAAATGACGCACCAACACTCCCCGTACCGCCAGGCCGTCTTCATCGACCTTGAGCTCGCCCACCTGCCGTTGCATCTCCGCGATCGCCTGACGGGCGACCTCCGGATAATTCGAAGCCAGCAGATACTTCCGGCTTCGCTCAGGGGTCCAGAGCTTGAAGTCCGGCATGTAAATATCCACCAACCCTTCCATCACCCGCAGGCTCTCCATGCTATCATAGGCGCTGGTGTTATAAACCAGAGGGACCCGCAGGCCCATCTCGATGGCGTAAGGGAGCGCCTCAACGATCTGCGGCACCACATGCTCCGGCGTGACGAAATTGATGTTGTGGCACCCCATCTCCTGGAGGCGGATCATCAGGCGGGCCAGCTCCTTCGGGGTGAGCTCCTCCCCCTCCCCCAGCTGGCTGATCTCGAAGTTTTGACAATTCGAGACAGCCACGAAGGAAGCAATATAAGAATGATCCGGATCGTCAACCTCCAGGTTGTAAACCCAACCCTTGTAGGCTCGCCGCTCGATCTTTCGAATCGGAATCAAATAGAACGCCCCATAATCCTTCCACCGAACTCGTCGCTGGGCTTTGGGGAATTTGACAAAGTAGAGAGTCGACTGTCGAACCACCCGCCCTTCAATGATCTTCACCGGATCCGGATGCCATATATGGACAGAAGGAACCATCCCCAGGCGCAATCCCAGCTCGAAGGCGCCAAGGGCCAGAAGCGGCGAGGTGGTGGTCAGGACCGAATAGTTCCCTTGTTCATGCCCATCGCCATCCAGCAAACCGCCCAGGAAGGCCTGTAGGATCTCCTCACGAGCGGAGAAAATCATATCCGGGACACGCTTGGTTCGAGCGTCATGACCGCAAAGATGCTTAAACAAAAGAGCCAGCGATGTCTTCCCCACCTCAACAGTGAGAGTAGTTCGTCGCTCCACGCATTGAGGCCGGACACCGAATTGGCGCCGCAACAGCGCAGCGACTTTGCGAGCCAAGCTCTTCTCATGAAGGCCGAATGAGAAGACGATCCGATAGGAGTGGGGGCGGGCCTTGGAGGCCGAGACATGCCCCTCCGCGCAATAGATGCCAAGAAGCCACGCCAGCTCAGGGGTCAACAGGAACCGAGCAGGAAGGCCGGGACGCTTTTCCGTTTTAAAGCGGACGGTCGTGCCCTCCTGTACCAGGATATTCTCCGAAACCCTATCAGATCGGATATCCAGTAACCCTTTGCGCCATTGGCCACGCAGCTTGGGGATATACGCTGGGTGGTATCCGGTCTCCTGAGAGATGGCGTAGGATGTGATAGGTTGAGCGAAAAGCTGAGCGAGCCGTTCCCTCGAAACTCGGGGATCGGGGGATTTGCGGAAGAAGACGTTCTCCCCCTGGAGAAGATCCACGGTGCGGATGGTCACGGATTGACTTTCGATCTCGCGCTTTGGAAGGATCAGCCAGTGCTCTTCGGTCAACTGGTCCGCTCGAAGCTTCAGGACCTTAGATGGATTAGAAGGGTGAACAGCGAATAGGTGGTGGTTGGGCGTAAGAAGGAGCGGCGGGCAATAGTAAGGCTTGATATAGATCAACTCGCCCTCAAAGAAATGGCGGAACGCTTTCGTGACTGGAGCGAACTGCGAGAAGCGGGTAAGGACGCGCAACTTCCCGTGAAGAAATCGGACCTGCCCTTCCCCCCACCAGCTCTCATTTTCCCCCAATTCGAAGATCTCTTGGATCGACATAATCCCCTTCTCGGTGATGATCATCGCATCAGGCGGCAGGCAAAAAACACAGCGTAAATTGCACCACGAGAAGAAGATGGTTCCCGAGCCCCGCCACCCCCGCAGCACGTCCTCCTCCCCGAAGTGGGGGAAAGCGCTGGCCACACGGGCGTACCGTCCGACCCGGCAAACCCCGAACGCGTTCGCCAGGCGGTCCACCCCCTTGCACAGTCGAGGGCACACCCGGCAGGACGGACCGAGATGGGCAAGCGCTTCCTCCACCTTCTCTTTGAGACGGCCCTCCTCATAGGTCTTCAGGTAAGCGGGGACGAACTCACGGCGCGGGAGCAGGAAGCGGCCGTTCCCATGGACCTCCGGCGGGATCACCCAGCGCCCCATGGTTACCTCCCCTACCCTCCATCGGAAAAGCCGTAAACACCTCCGATCACCCAGATCCCGAGAGCGCTTCCCTTAGGACCTCAGAGATGTGTCGGACCCGGATGGGCAACCGGGCGCGGCGAGCGCCCCATTCCAGCTGGAGCATACAGCCCGGATTGGCGGTCACCACCTCGGAAGCACCGGTGGCGGCGATGTCCGCCATCTTCCGCTCGAGCAGCCGTCGGGACATCTCCGGATGGGTGAGATTGTAGATGCCGGCGCTACCACAGCACCGAGCTGCATCCGGAAGCTCCCGGAACGCTGCCCCTCGCAACCGGGATAGCAACGCGCGGGGCTGCCGCCGCACCCCCTGGACGTGACTCAAATGGCATGGCTCATGATAGGTGAGCTGAAGCCCCTCCGCTACCGGGGAGAGATCCTCCGGCCAGATCGCCTCCAGCCATTCCGTGAGATCACGGACCCGGGCGGCGAAGGCGTGGGCCCGCCCTGCCCATTCCGGATCCTCCGCCAGGAGCTGCGGGTATTCTTTCAGGAAGCCGCTGCACGCCGCGCAATCCGACACAATGACGTCCAACGGGCCCAAGGCCTCAAAGGCTGCGATGTTGCGTCGGGCGAACCGCCGGGCGACCTCCCGCAGGCCTTGATCGTCCTGCGGCGCGCCGCAACAGGCCTGATCCTCCGGAACGACCACCTCGCATCCCAATCGCTCGAGCAAATCGACGCTGGCACGGACCACATCGCCGTAGACGGCGTTCATCACGCAGCCCAGGAAAAACCCCACCCGATACCGGGGCACCGCCGGGGAAGCCCGATGGGCCAACTCCTTCCGAACCGGGCGGGCCGGGCGCGGCGCCAGGTCCAAAAGATCTCGAAGGAACGGGATGCCCCTCAGCAGCCAGCGCGCCATCGGGACCAGGCCCAGACGCCAGGCCCAGCGGAGGGGAGCGGCCGCCCATTCCGCGGCCCGCGGGGAGCCCAGCGCCTTTTCCAGGAGCAGGCGCAGCCACCAAGGACGGGGTCGCTGGACGGCCGCCGCCGCCCGGCCGGCGACGATCAGCTCCCCGATCGGAACCCCTGCCGGGCACACGGAGTTGCAGGCCCGACAATCCAGGCAGTGATAGAGATGGGCCTCCACCGTCTCGTCCAGAGGCAGCCGGCCTTCCTCCACAGCCCGCAGGAGGGCCAGCCGCCCCCTGGGCGACTGGATCTCCAGCAAGGTCTCCTGATAAGTGGGGCATGCGGGAAGGCACCGCCCGCAGCGGATGCAGGCCAACAGCCCCTCATATTCCGGCCCCTCCGGGATCCAGACCTGCTGGCCGGGGACGGGGCGGAAGATCCATTCGACGGTTCCAGGATCGAGCGCCATCGATGCGCCACGAGGTAATTTTTCTATCATCATACTCCTTAAATTCTAACCCACATGGGGCATCTTTGAGGACAAAGAGCATTTGGGGGAAGGGGGGACTGTTTCCCTGAACATCCTGGATATAGGTTCAACCTGAGTCGTGGATCTGGTTCATCCTCCCGAGCAACTTGGTCGCTCGCTTCTGGTAGGAGTTACGCCGTTCGGGGCCCGCGAGGGGAGGCGGAAGGGCCCCACTCCCCTTGGGGCGGAGCTAGGCACCGAAGGCACCCGGCTCCGCCCCAAAAACCCAACGAGGAAATCAACCGCGTATCTGGATCAAGCCAGCCAGGTGCCCGAATCAAGCCGAAGTTCTCCTTACCAAGATCGAAAGCATACTGTGAGGGGCAGGCCGCGTGAGCAACCCATCCCTCACGGGGTACTTCGACGAGTTGACAGCTACGCCATCATCAGTTAGAATCCAGTTGGTTTGATTTCCGTTTGACCAACTCAGGAAACCGCTTAGAGAAACCATCGCGTGGGTCTTCCCTGTCAGAGCCTTTTCGCATCTGGGAGTCAAGAATGAGCCATCGAATCCGCGTGTCCATCTTGATCCTGATGCTGAGCCTTTGCAAAGCCCAGCCCTCCGCAACATCTCAAGCGCTCTCCACCATGGAGACGCCAATTGGGTCATCGTCCGCTTTATCTCTGTTATCCGCTTCCCCTCTGGCTTCTACGGTGGAAAGCCCCACCATCCCAGCCAGCCCCGCAGAGGTCTCCCTGACCGCCCATTATCGCCTCTATCTCCCCATCGTTTTTTATCACCTCCCGATCACCCCGGACGAGTGGACGCAGCATGCCCATGATGCCCAGCGAACGAGCTACACGAACCAGGTGGTGCCTCCCCCCTGGCGCTGGAAGTGGGTATGGAACGGCCCCAACGCCAATGGCGGCATCTCGTCAGGTAAGTTCGGCCTGCCCCGCAACGTCCAGCCCGTCACTGGCGGTGGGAGGGTCTACATCGCCGCTGGCAGCCGCGGCGTGTTCGCGCTGGCCGAAAATGACCTCAATGGGGACACCTTCGCCGATGTGCTCTGGAACACTACCAATGTAGGAACGGTTAATTCAACAGTCGCTTACGACAGTGACACCCAAAGCGTTTTTGTCGTCTCAACGAATGGCACCTTGTATAAGCTAAACGCTGCAACCGGAACTATTATTGGGCAATTCGCTAGCGGAGCATCAAGCACTCTTCCTCTCCCACCCGCCGTGATCTCAGACAGGGTCTTCTTCTCTATGGGAAACCACGTATATGCCATTAGAAAGACAGATATGGCTCTGATCTGGAGCTATAATGCAGGATCACAAGTAACGACTCCCCCAGCTTACTCCCCATCGCGCAATCGCGTGGTTGTCGGAACAGACGATTTATTTGTCCATGCCATTAATAACACAAATGGAACCCAAGCATGGCGGGTGAAACCTACCGTGAGAACTGGCCCATATGATCGGCGGGGTCAAGATTCCTTAGTAAGAATTGAATATGCCAATGGTTGGCCAGTTATCAGCGAGAGCGCCGGCTTAGTCTTAATTCGACTTAGGCTGGACTATGACGCCTTATATTATCTAATGTTCCCTTATCCTTCCACCAACAGCGCAATTCGCTCTTTTCTTGCTTCACACCCAGAGTGGCAGAATCTTTTTGCTGTTGATCTTGACGATGGCTCAGTGCCGTTTATTTGCAATATCATCTACCATGCGTGGGGAGATTCCACATGGCCTATGGGCCCCCAACCAGCGCTTAAGCAACTCCCTAATGGGAAACAGGTCGTCTGGATGCCTATTCGTGGTGGACTGCTAGAAATGACCCCCGGCAATTATACAGATTCTCACTTTGGAGAGATGGTGCTGGATAATTCAACAGTACCTGGGCTTCAGGCTGGCGACATTCGTTGGATGAATAATGACTCCCCCGAATTTGGAACAAGATTTCCCAGCGATGAACCACCTAATCCAACGATCGCGGGCAATTACTTATTCGGTGGCCATTGGGAAGCAGGGCTTGCACGGGAGATCATCGACCGGTCGGACAGTAGGGGGAGCTTTGAGAATCCAATCCTTACCAGAGCACTCCCTCATCTGGTGACATCTCAAGATGATCCCGAGTGTCCTTTCAACAATAAAACACATTATTGCCCTAATAGACTAGTCAACACGCGAATATGGCCTGCAGGGTTTTACATCTACTATGGTCAAGGTCCCGTATATGACCAATATTGGACGGAATACGCCACATGGGTCGTCAGCAACCAGACCATCTATTTTGTAAGCGGCGATGGCGCCCTGGTGGCCCTGGAACACGGGGATCCGCTTTCCGCCAGCGGGACCTCCGAACCTGTAGCCGAACGCCCGCTGATCCCAGGCTCCCCGCCGATCCACGGGGTTGCGGATCGCCACGGGATCCCCGTGGTTCCCTACACAGAAGCGCGCGCTTACGCCGGTCAAACGGCCATCGTGGAGGGCATCGTCCGCTTTGTCTTCAACAACGGCAAGGCGGTTTATTTAGGCTTCCAGAACCCCCACCAAGGCGCGTTCAAAGTTCGCATCCTGCGGGCCGATTGGAAGACGTTTCCGCTTCCTCCCGAGCGGCTTTACCCCACTGGGATCCGGATCCGCGTGCACGGCCTCATCGAATGGTATCAAGGGGATCCTCAGATCATCGTCCGGGATCCCTCCCAGATCCAAATCCTCGAGCCCTGGTGGTGGACCGATTTGACCCTCAGCCTCCGCAATCCAGGGATATGGCTCTTAGGAGGCAGAACGACACACTGAGTGACAGAAGGCCGAAGACGAAACTACAGGCGAACGACATCCGACCGACTCAACGCTGTTCGGTAACCATATTCCGCGTGGATGATCGTCTTCCCAGACTCGCCGAGGCGGCATGCCCCCAATGGGCTTCGCAGCAGGGTCACCACTGCACAGGCGAACGCTTTAAGATTATCCGCAATCCAGGCATTTTCTTCGTCCCAGGCTTTCGGCCCCCTCACAACCGATTGAGGTGCTGACCGCGTGGATGCCCCATAATCAGGCTTTGAGGCTTGTAACGCGTATCCCATTGTCCGCATGTAATAAGGATGCGTGGGAGCTCGGATCCGCGACGAAGCCTTGAACAACAACCGGAGAATCCCATTCGGCTCATCGCCGCAGATCCCACGGCAGCTGTGCTCCATCAGGAACAGTCGGGCCTCCGGCTCCGCTGATCGGCCTGTCCCGTATCGAAGCGTCTGGTTGAGATTCGAGGAGCGAGGATCGCGGGCGATATGCACTTCCCCTATGGTGTCCGGGTTATTTCCTGTCTCTATCTATTTTTCTCTCGAATTCTGACAGATTCATTAAAACTTAGATTCCGAACATCAAGAGACGCTCCGCCACCTGCTCCAATCCACAGCGTTGCGAAGGGAAGCCTGGGGATGCGGTTGCCCTTGAGATCTCCGTTCACGGTATCCGCACGAGTCCAGACGATCTATACCTTGAGCATCTGGATCAGTGCATGGCTGCTTTTGCACGTGGGAGCATGGCGCCTCGCCCAGATGGGGTCCGCATGGCTCGCCTTGGGAACCTTATGGATTGGGGGAGCCGCCATCCTTCTGACGCACCCCGCGTTGCAGCAGCTCGCCATGCGGCGTTCCCTTTTAACTCTGGGCCTCCTCGCTGGTCCCTTCCTCACAATTGCTATTCCTATCCCATCCCCCTTCCAATCCCCCTCCCCAGAACCGACCATGGTTCTCCCCCCACCCGGGATTTCCCTCGACGCCATCCGCTCTATACGAGGCTTCGGATCCCACCCATGGGCAGGATGGGTTAGCGCCGATCCGATGAGAAACCTGGCCACCGGGGTGTATATCGCTGTCCAGGCGCTTCTCTTGGGGCTTCTGATCGCTTACGTCGTCCTCCGGTTAAGCGAACGCACAAAGTGTGTACCTCTCTATGCGATTTCCCGACCATCGCGGATCCTCCTCTACGCCCTGCCCTGCTGGCTTGTCTGGTTCGTCTACTTCCTGGCTTTTTATCCCGGCATCTTTCCAAAGGATGCGCTATACCAGTGGCGGCAAGTCCTGGACGGAGCCTTTGACAACCGCCATCCGGCTGTGCACACGCTCTCTATGGCCCTAGTGTATCGAATCTGGCCTTCCCCAGCCGCGGTCGCCTTAACGCAGATGCTTGCCCTCGGAGTGATCATTGGGATCGCAGTACGCGCTCTTGAGCGCTGGGGGGTTTCAACATCCGCTCGTGGATTTCTAGTGCTCGCGGCTGCGCTCTCCCCGGCCAACGGCTTGATGAGCATCACGATGTGGAAGGACATCCCCTATGCGATGGGAATGTTGGGGCTATCAGCTGCCTTGCTTCACCTTGTTCGGGACTTCTTAGAAGACCGACAACCGACTTTAAGCACTTGGGTGGGGATTGTTCTGAGCGGGCTTGCGATCGCTTCCTATCGCCATAACGGCTGGCCCGTCGTCCTCCTCGCATTGGGCCTAATAATTATGTTGTGGAAGCAGCACGCAATTAATCTAATAACTCGCTCATTGCTGCCTGTCGTTTTGTGTTATATTACGATACAAGCAATCGAAATTTACGTTTTGAGGATCCCTCCTGTCCCCCGCTGGTTTGCCTTTCAGGTTCCCATCCATCAGGTGTCGGCGCTTGTCTATGCCGAAACACCCCTGACCGCGGACGAAGCGGCTTTTCTGGACCGAATTCAGCCGTTGGAATTGTGGCGAGCAGGATACACATGTCGTTTCTTGGATCCTGTCGTCAACAACGATCAGCTCAACCGAAAATTCTTTGATGAAAACATCTCGAATTTCATGGGTCTGTGGCTCCGTCTTATCCTTCGCAACCCAACGGCATGGCTGCGGCATTACCTCTGCAGCACCGATTTCCTGTGGCGGATGACCCAACCGGAGAACGCTTATGTCTATGCCTTTGAATGGGGCACACCACCCAATCCGCTGGGTTTATCTTCTCGCCCGATCTTCCCGATATTACGGAGTGCCCTGTGGCCGGTATTCCGCGAGACACTTAGACCAGCGTGGATTTGGTTGTTCTGGCGGCCCGCGATTTTCTTTTACCTCGTCGTTCTGATTGGGATCGTATTGGCTTATCGCCATGGAGTCCGGCCGGCAATCAGCCTGATTGGGCCGGCGATCGTTCACACCCTGCTCTGGTTTCCAATTCTCACCGCGCCGGATTTCCGTTTTCAATATCCGATCTATCTCATCGCGCTCGTCCTCTCCCCCTTGCTCTTAGGATCGTCCGCTATCTCCGAAAGGCCCTATTCCGCACACAGGGCTTTTTCATAACCTGAAACAAGGGTACCGATTTGAGTAGACACTGGGGAAGGTCGGATAACCCTTCCTCCCTGTCTCTCCCCTTTTCGCAGCCCTCTGGGCTGCGAAAAGGGGAGAGACAAAATTCCTTAGGAGCTGGAGACCGCCAAAGGCGACCCTAGCCTCTAAAGGAAACTGCCGCTTCCAGCGCAGGCGGGCTACGGGGGGGCTGGAATGAGGACGTCGGGAGCGATCTGGGAGCCCTTCCCATCCCTCCGCGGGATACCGCTGAAGCCATTGATAGGCGATTTTTCGGCTAATGCCAAAGCGCCGGCACAGGGCTTGAGGGTTGGCTCCTTCCTGCAAGCAAGGCCAAGCGCACGAACTCCGTCCGAAGGGACATCACGGTGCACTCCTTGCGGAGCACGTCCCACCTCCTCCTCCGGTGTCGTGCCCTTATCGTATTCCAGTGTTACCCATGTCTCTGAACAAGTGTTACCCATGTATCTGGTCTATACACACTTTCACGCTGGTGACATCGCTCCCGATCGCGGGGATCCGGATCCCCTCAAAGACCTCCTTCCGCTTCCTCTCCGGCACCCGCCGGGCCGCCTCCTGGACCGTCCGGTAAACCAGGGTCTTGCTCATAAACCATTCCAGGGCCTCCAGGAGGAGAGAGACGGCCCCATCCCTCAGCCCCAGGAGGTAAAGAACCACTGCTAACCCCTTGACCCGCTGGGAGAGGTGGTCTCGGGAGATCCCCGCCGGATCGACGCGGAAGAGATGGCCACACCGGAGGCATCGATAGCGATAGGCTTTGACTTCGGAGCAGTGGGGATCCCGCACCCGCTTGGTCACCGCCTGAAACCACTGGAAGTGCCTCCCGTTGCATCCGGGCCGAGGGCAAACGGTGGGAGGTGGGATCTTCTCGGGCTCGACTTTGGGGAGGACGAACAACAATCGCATGGGCCTCCTCCAGGGGGTGTCTCCCCTCCATGATCCCAATTCCACCAACAGGTGAACAGTCACAGCGGACCATCACTATTGACAATTTGACTCCCATCGGTTAGAATTTAGTTGGATGATGGTGGAGCAGAGCTTAGTGTCCCCGGCCGCCTGGACACCAAGAATGGCCGGAACCCGCCCTCCCACCCGCTCGGATCTGTCCGGTCAATAGGACTTGCTCCTAAGAATAATTCGCCCGAGCTCAACTTAGCCCACGAAGTCATCAATTTCCGAAACGAAAGAACTTTTTTCGGGAGATTCAACATGAAAAATGTAAGGCAATTGCTTATCGGATTGCTCTCGATCCTAGCCTGCACCTCTCCTTTCCAGCGAGTGGGAGCCACTCCTCTTCAACGACCAATCATGTCGCCCCCTGCCTCCCCGACCATAGACCGCGCGGCAAGCTCCTTAGAGACCCCGACCGGCATTCGAACGGCCGCCCTTAATATGGATCCCCTGCCGAACGGTGGATTGTTCATCCTGGGAGATCCTATTCGCATCCATATCGCTCAGAGACCGAATTGGGTTCGCTATCGTCTGACCGACGCCTACGGCCCTGCTGACTGGACCGTCAATGGAGCAGTCTTTGAGGGAGACGGCTTCGTGCAGCCCGATGCGACCGGCGCTTGGCTTTATCTGCCCACCGATCGTTTGACCCGCTACGGCTTCTATGGGCTCGATGTGTTTACAGACCAGGGGGATCTCACCGGCCTTCGCATCGGCTTGGTGGACCCCATTATCCGGCTGGGCCCAGGCAATCCTTCTCCGCTTGGCTTTATCATCGCCGTGGATCCCTATCCAGGATTTGCCGGGCAGATCGCCTACCTTGGGATTAAGTGGGTTCACTTTGATATCCCAGTCGATACGGATGACAGCGTTCGAGCCGCGCTCAGCTCAGAGATCCAATCCTTCGTTAGCCAGGCACTGGCTCACGACGTGACGCCCATCTTTAAGCTCATTGGCGGCGCCCCTCCAGGGGCAGCGGATTACAACAGCCGGTTCTATCAGAACCTCCGGGATGTCGCCCGGGCTTATCGGGGACAGGTTCGCCACTGGATCGTCGGGAATGAGATCGATGGTTGCGGATGGTGGAACCCATGCGACTATGACCTGTACGTCACCTTCCTACGCGGGATCGCCCAAACGGTCCGAAGCATAGATCCGGAAGCTCGCATCTTGGCCGCGGATCTCTATCAGGGGGATTCGTCGGTCCTTCGGAAAATGCTGGAGGAGGAGCGCCGGGATCCGTCGTTCACCCTTTTCGACATCCTGTCCGTTCATTATCTCGAGGAGGGAAACGGCGAGGGGCTTTCTCCGGATGGATGCTGTGGTAGCATCAACACGTATCGCCAAGTGCTCCAAGCGTATGGGATCGTCAAGCCGATTTGGAACACAGAGGCCCTATCGCCTCTTCGCGGCGGCATCCATTGGGCATCCAATGAGACGAGCTATTTCCGAGGGGGGCAAGCCATACCCCTGCTCTCGCCCGCCAAGACTGTGGTAGGCAACCTCGCCGTCGGGGCCGAGAAGATCTTTTTCTTCAGCTATAACTATGATCAATCACTCTTAGAAAACAACGGACGAACGCTCACGGAACGCGCGCTCGCTGTGCGCGCCCTGGCCGATCAAATTCAGACTGCCACCTATTACGGCCGATTGAGCGGAACCCCATCCTTCGTGGAGGGTCATTTATTCAAAAACGGCAGCGAGACGATCTTAGTCATATGGAGCAATGAGGGGAATCGCGATATCCAAGCTGTCATGAGCGGCATGAACGGCCCTGTAACCCTGTTTGATCCCCTTGGGAATGCCTATGCTTTGCAAGAGAGCAATGGACGAGTCAAGTTCCGGGTCCACTATGAGCCTCAGTATCTGCGAGGATTCACCGGCATCCCGACCGTGACTTTTGAGAATGACGGGAACGATACCCCATACTTCGTCTCAAATCCCATCACAACGGCCGTGGTGGGGCGCCCTTACTATTACAGGGCCGAGGCCTACGATCCCGACCCCACCGGCCAGCCCAACGCCCTCGTTCCATTGACCTATGCCCTTGAGCAAGGCCCCTCGGAGATGCGAATCGACCCCAATAGCGGGGTGCTGACTTGGACCCCCACCCAAGCCGGGCGGTTCAACGTGCGACTCCGCGTCCGAGACCCTCAGGGAGCCTCCACCACTCAGACCTTTGAGCTCCAGGTAGTCGGCAGCGCCCAGAACGCCCCCCCTCAAATCCTATCCCGCCCCCGCACCACCTTCAGCGCGGTTGGAATGCCCTTTGCATATAACGTGAACGCAACGGATCCGAATGGGGATCCCATAACCTATCAACTCACGCAATCCCCCGCCTGGCTCACCATCGATGCGGCCTCCGGCTTTGTCTATGGAATTCCCTCCGAACCCGGCGTCTTTTCCGTCACCATACGGGCGACTGATTCCAAGGGTGCATGGACAGAGCAATCATTTGCTCTCCAAATCGCCCCCGGGGGAGCGAACGCCCCTCCACAGATCAGCGAGGGCCCTACCGCCACCCCTCTGGCAACAGCGACTCTGATCCGCTGGCGAACCCTCCAGGCAGCCGATAGCCGGGTGCGCTACGGACGAACGTGCGGATCCTGGGAACAAACCATCATCCGCCCAGAATGGGTCGTCGACCACGCGGTGTGGATCACCGGGCTTCAGCCGAATACGGGTTATTGTTATGAAGTCCAATCCGTGAACACGGGAGGGGCCAGCGAGTGGCGGAGGGGGACGTTCATTACCTTAGCTCGAGAACATCGGAGTTATCTCCCTCTCATAATGCGCCGATGATTGAAGCTCGCCTAAGTACGTCATCAGCCGTAAACCTGTTCCAAAGGCTTTAAAGCATGACGATAGTCGTAATGCTCCTGTAAGGTGCGCCGCCCCCCCTCAGCGATCCGCCGCGCCAGATCCGGATCCTGTAAGAGATTGAGGATCGCTGCTGCAAACGCTTCCGCGGAGTCCGCCACCCAGAGGTTCTCCCCATGGTGGGCTCTCAACCCCTCGCAGCCGATGGAAGTGCTGACGACAGGCATTCCACGGGACCATGCCTCCAGGATCTTGACGCGCACACCACTCCCCGCATGCACCGGGACAATGAGGACAGCGCTTTGCCGCCAGTATGGGGTGGGGTCCGCCACGAAACCTGGCACCACGATGGAAGGATCTCGATCCGCCATGGCCTGCAGATCGCGTGGCGGGCGGGCCCCGATGAGGAACAGGCGGGCCTCCGACACGGCCGCTCGAACCCGCGGCCAGACCTCGCGGCAAAACCACCGGATCCCCTCCGCATTCGGGGGCCAATGCAGACCCCCAATATGTAAAACTCCTTTCGCATCCGGATCCCTTGGGATGGGCGGGAAATCCTCCGGGCCCAGCGCAATTGGGATCGTCGCCCCGGGCAAAGGACCTCCAGCGGCCTCCTCCAGCGCGCGGCGATCCTCCTCGCTCACCGTCAGCACTTGATCGAAGACGCGGCTCACGTGCCCTTCATAAGCCTTCAACCGCCGGGCCTCCCATAAGGCCAGCGCCCGCGCCCATCCCGCCGATACGGTTTGCGCCAGGCGTTCCGCGATCCGCCAAACCGCATTATGCGCGTCCAGCACCCGGTAAGCTGACATCGTCAGCGCGTAAGGCGCCATGTTGAGCTGGTCGGCGTGCACCGCATCGAAACGCCCTTCCTTTTTGAGGCGGCGCAATAACGCATAGAGAGCGGGGACATGATCCCGAGCGATGAGAAAGGGTTCGCCTCGGCAGGCCGCCCGCGCAAGGGCCCAGGCATCCCGCGCCCGCGAACGGGGGAGCCGCACGGTATAAATGGTCTCGCAAAACGGCCGCAGGGCCTCGACCCAATCCTTCCGTTCCGACCCGCGAACCAAGGAAACGAGGGTAATGGAATGCCGCTGGCTCAGATAGCGGAGCACATAGTAGGTTTTGATCTGCGGTCCGCTGACCAATGGATAGGGCAGCACTTGAGTGAGCATTAGGATGCGCATTTTGTTGCCCCGGTCATGGTGATGGATAGGCGCTTCAATTCGAAGCGTTTGTGAGGAGACGGAAGGACCCCACCACCCCCCTCTCTCCCTACGGCCCAAAGGGCCGTAGGGAGAGAGGATGAAACATATTTTGGGGTCGAGCCGCGCGCCTTCGACGCGCGGCTCGACCCCAAAAGCCCCCAGATGGAATTTCTATCCCACTGGCCGTGCGAACGTCCCTCGAATGATTCACCGATTCCAGCGATGGGATAGCCACCAGATCCCAACGCTGAGACCGAGGATCGGCAAGGCGATCCACCCCAAGATGGTGATCGCCTCATAATCCGGTTTCGGTTGCCCGGAGGGGAAACGCGGCGCGACAGGCGGCAACTGAACCGGCGTGGCGG
>DATMAC010000212.1:0-14246 GCA_035573655.1 Thermoflexus sp. | reverse complement strand
AGGCGGCCCGACGGGATCTGCAACGGACGATGCGATGGCGGGAGGAAATGCTGCGCGCCCTGGAAGGGAAGACGGACGCTCGAAGCCGGGCGGAGCGGGAGTGGGTGGAGGAAGAGTGGGAACGAGCCTTGCGGGCCTTCGCCCGTCGGATCACCGAATTGAATGAGCAGGTTTTTCTTTACAACTTGAAAGTCCCCATATATTGGCTTCAACGCTTTAAATTCAACCTACGCGAGGAGCTCCAGGCCCTGGGGGTTCCGCAAGCTGATATCGAGCGCCTTGAGGCCGGATGAGCCGTCCTCATCAGCCGATGGGTTCGATTTCGGAAGGGCCTACCGGGCATCGGTAATGGTGATTGTTTCCTCGTGGGGTGTGGGCCGCCGAAGGTGGCCCACACCCCACGAGGAAGCCGAAAGTTGGGATGATCTCCCCTGTTGTTGGCAACAGAGCAAGCGAAACCACATAAGAACTGTCAAACAATAAAGCCGGAAAGTGGACAAAAAGATCATTCTTGCATGCTGGAGTGGATAGTAGCGATGGGTCAAATGGCTTGACAGATCTCCTGCCCGCCTCTAAAATTGAAAACAAATTTTGGGAAAGGAGGTGCCTCACGGGCGCGACCCTCAGGATTCCTCTTTGATTGAAGTGGGAGCAGTGGAGGACTGTATCCCTCCTGCGATCGCGACTTCCCAGTTGAGAGCTCTTTCCCACACTCTGCTAAAAGGAGGAGGCCATGAGGTTCTCGAAGATAGTGATCGGTCTGATGACGCTTGGCCTGGTGTTAGCCGCCTGCGCGCCGGCCACTCCAACTCCCACACCGGCGCCGGTTGCTCCCGCAGCAACCCCTACGACGGTTCCGGCGGCCACGCCTACACCGGTCGTGAAAGGCACAATCAAGATCGCCACCCAGAGCCCGCTTTCGGGCGATCAAGCGGCCCTGGGCGAGGGGATTAAGAACGGTGCTCAGCTGGCGATCGATCAGCTGGCAGGGCCGATCGAGGCTTTGGGCTTCAAGGTCGAGCTGGTGCCCTATGACGACCAGGCCAAGCCGGAGGTAGGGGTAGCGAATGCCAAGCAGATCGTCAACGATCCGGACATCCTGGCGGTGATCGGTCACCTGAACTCCGGCGTGGCGATCCCGGCCTCGGAGACCTATAAGGACTTCGATCTGGTGATGGTCTCCCCGGCCAACACCAACCCCTGCGTCACCGACCGCGGTTACTTGGTGGTCAACCGGGTGTGCGGACGGGATGATTTACAAGGGCCAGTTGGCGCCGAGTTCGCTTTCAACGAGCTGAAGGCCAAGACGGTTTTTGTGATCCACGATAAGACCCCCTACGGCCAGGGCGTGGCTGAGTTCTTCCGCAAGCGCTTTGAGGAGCTCGGCGGCCAGGTGCTGGGCTTCGAGGGCACGGAGGAGAAGGCCAACTTCGACCCCCTGATCACCGCGATCCAGGCGGTGAACCCCGATGTGATCTATTTCGGCGGCATCTATAGCCAGGCGGGGGTCTTCTTCAAGCAGGCCCGGGAGAAGGGCATTAACGCGATCTTTTTGGGCCCGGATGGGACGGACTCCTCGGAGCTGGCCAGGATCGCCGGCGATGCCCTCGTGACGGGCGGTGGGATGTATTACACCACGGTCGCTGCTCCGCCCACAGTTATTGAGGGGGCCAAGAAGTTCGTCGAAGATTACAAGGCCAAGTTTGGGAAGGATCCGGAGCCGTTCTCAGTCCAGGCCTATGACGCCACGGCTATCGTCCTGAAGGCCATTGAGGAGGCCATTAAGGAGGCCGGCGGCAACAAGCCGACCCGCCGGGCGGTGGCTGAGAAGGTCCGGGCCACCAAGGACTTCCAGGGGATCACCGGTGTGATCACGTTCGACGAGCGGGGTGACCCGGTCAAGGCGAAGTACTACATCATGAAGGTGGTCTCTCCAAAGCCGGAGGATTGGGGCAAGAACCCAGTATTTAGGACCCTGGAGCTGCCGCCGCCGCCGTTTACACCGGAGCTGAAGGCGGCCTGCGGGGTCAAGTAATCGATCCGTTTTGAGGTGGGGAGGGGTTGCTCCTCCCCACCTCTATTATCCATATCCATCTTGAAATAAGGCGATCGGGAATGCGCAAGTCGATCTCGGAAAACCTCCTTTATCAGGCGCTGCTGGTCCCGCTGATCCAGCTGTTTATCTTTGTGACGATCAGCTTGATCGTAATTGGATCTGTGGTTTTGATCCTCGCCGTCCTCTTCAACCGCCCCATCGCGGGCGGGATGACCTTACTCCAATTCGTCATCCGCACGCTTCCCCAGGTGGCCATCGATGGCCTAGTGATCGGTTTCCTTTACGCCATGATCGCCTTAGGCTACACGATGGTCTATGGGGTGCTCCAATTCATCAATTTCGCCCACAGCGAGATCTTTATGGTCGGAGCCTTCATCGGCGTGGAGCTCATGCTTGCTCTGGCGATTCCCCCCACAGCCCCCTTGATGCTGATCATGGCGGGGATCCTGCTGGCAGTAGCTGCGGGGATGATCGGCAGCGGTCTGCTGGCGGTGGTGATCGAGCGCATCGCCTATCGACCGCTCCGGGGGGCGCCTCGGCTGGTCCCCCTGATCTCGGCGATCGGTGTCTCGTTCTTCCTTCAAGATGCTGTGCGGGCGATCGAAGGGCTGCTCAACAATGCCTTCTATCGAAATTATCCTTCCTTTCCGGTTCTGAATCAGCAGATCTCATTGGCCTCATTTACCCTTGCTGGCCAACCGATCCAGATGCAGATCCAGGCCAAGGTGATTTTCATTATCATCGCCTCTCTGGCCATGCTAACCGGCCTGAACTTTGTTGTGAACGCCACCCGACTGGGGCGGGCCATCCGGGCGGTGGCTCAGGATCGGCCGACGGCCGCCCTGATGGGGGTGAATGTGGATCGCATCATCATGCTCACCTTCCTGATCGGCGGGGCTCTGGGAGGAGCCACCGGGGTGCTCTTCGGAATCCGGGTCGGCCGTATCGATCCGTATGTGGGGTTCATCCCGGGGATCAAGGCCTTCACGGCGGCGGTGCTGGGTGGCATCGGCAACATCACGGGGGCAATGCTGGGCGGGATCGTCCTGGGGGTCCTGGAGGGCTTCGCTGGAGCCTACCTCTCTCAGTTCACGGGTGGTGCGTTCGGCGCTGAGTATAAAGATATTTTCGCCTTCGCCATCCTGATCTTGATCCTGATGTTCCGCCCGACCGGCCTGTTGGGCGAGATGGTCGGCCAGAAGGCGTGACTTGTTCACTGAGAGGTGCCGGATGATCAGTGCGAAGGCCAAAGCGTGGGTTGAACGGATTCAGAACGGGCGCTCGCTTTCTCTGATTGGGGTATTGGCTTATATCCTGGCGGCCCTTCTCCTAATGAATTGGCTGAACCAGCCCGGATTGCGGGATGCGGTCTGGTATCCCCTCGTATCTGCGCTGGGCTTCGCGGCCTTCCTCGGCTCGCTTCTCCTGATTTATTACGCGCCGCTCAGCGGGCTGGTGAAGGGGATCCTGGGTCTGACCGTCTTGCTGGTCCTGCTCCCCATTCTGGGGGTGCGTAATACCTTCCTCTTGGAGGTAGCCACCCAAGTAGGGATCTTCGCCGCGATGGCCCTCGGGCTGAACATCGTGGTGGGCTTCGCTGGCCTGCTTGACCTGGGGTATGTGGCCTTCTACGCGGTCGGCGCTTACTTGTGGGCCATCTTCGGCTCCCATCAGGCGAACATCGCCTTCGGCACAGACCGCTTCCCCTTGGCGCCGGAGTGGTTCTTCCTGTTTCTGTTCCTGGCTGTGGGGGTGGCAGCCCTCACCGGGATCCTGCTGGGGCTGCCGGTCCTGCGGCTACGGGGGGATTACCTGGCCATCGTGACCCTCGCATTCGGCGAGGTGATCCGGGTGGTTGTCAACAACCTGGACAAGCCGATCAATCTCACCAATGGCCCTCAAGGGATTCGCCCGGTCCAGCGCCCTCCCTTGTTTTTCAAGCCGTGGCTGAGCGCATTGGGGATCCAGCTGGATGATCCCACTCTGTATGCGTTATATTTTTACTTTTTGGTCCTCTTAGTGATCGGCTTCGCCATCTGGCTCGCCCGGCGTCTGGAGAACTCCTGGGTGGGGCGAGCGTGGACGGCCATCCGGGAGGATGAGCTGGCCGCTCAGGCGATGGGGATCCCCTTGGTTCGAATGAAGCTGGCGGCCTTTGCCACTGGTGCCTCCTTCGCCGGGGCAATGGGGATGATCTTCGCCGCTAAGCAGTATTTCATCAACCCCGAAAGCTTCACGTTTATGGAATCCATCGGGGTTCTGGTGATGGTGATCGTAGGAGGCATGGGGAGCATCCCAGGCGCCATCGTGGGGGCCACGGTGGTGACCATCCTGAACCTCCAGATCCTGAAGGGCCTTTCGCTCATGCTCAACAAGCTGCGTCAGGCCGGGGTGGTGATTCCTTTGATTAACTTCCCCCTCAGTCAGTGGCCGACCCAGCTGGAGCCAGCCAAGTATGAGCGATTGGTCTTCGGGATCCTTTTGATCTTGATGATGATCCTACGGCCTCAGGGTCTGATCCCGGAGCGACGCCATCGCATGGAGCTTGTGGAGGCTCTGGGACGAGCGGAAGCCGAGGAGATAGAGCGGTTGCCGGTGGAAGAGGAACCGCCTCCGGTGATCACTGCGACGGAAGCTAAGCCCGCAAGGGATTAGGGGAAAAATAGGTATTTCTAGCACGCTTGCATCTACATGAAATCCTGTTGTTCGCCAGGAGAAAGGCATGACTTATCTGCTCGAATTAAGGAAGGTTACTAAGCGCTTCGGTGGGCTGGTCGCTGTCAATCGGGTGGATTTCACGTTAGAACCCGGCCGCATCGTCAGCATCATCGGGCCCAATGGGGCGGGGAAGACCACCCTTTTCAATATCATCACCGGGATCTATAAACCGGATGAAGGGGAAGTTCTTTTTGAGGGCCAACCCCTGGTTGGGCTTCGACCGGATCAGATCACTGCCCGGGGGATCACGCGGACCTTCCAGAACATCCGCCTGTTTGGGAATATGACGGTGCTGGAGAATATTTTGGTCGGCATGCATACCCGCTTCCGGGCGAATCCGGTGGATATCTTGTTTCGAACCCCTCGCTTTCGCAACGAGGAGCGGCAGCTGCGGGAGGAGGCACTGCAGCTCATCCGGTTTGTGGGATTGCGCGCCTCGCCCGATGAGCTGGCCAAGAACCTGCCCTATGGCGAACAACGCAAGGTGGAGATCGCCCGTGCCCTCGCCGCCCGCCCCCGCCTGATCCTTCTGGATGAGCCCACGGCTGGGATGAATCCCCAGGAGACGGCGGAGACCACCCGGCTGATCCGGCGTTTGCGGGATGAGTTAGGGATCACGGTGATCCTGATCGAGCACCAGATGCGGGTGGTGATGGGGATCTCCGAGCGGGTGACTGTGTTGGATTACGGGGAGAAGATCGCTGAGGGAACGCCGGAGGAGGTTCGACGGAACCCGCGGGTCATTGAGGCCTATCTGGGGCGAGGGGTGGCCATCGGCGCCATTGCGTAAAGAGCCTCAATCAGTGTGCCCAGAATCATCTTATTTTTGTGAGGACTCGGAGAGATGGCCGTTCTGGAACTGATCGATGTCCATGCCTACTACGGGCATATCCACGCGTTGAAGGGGATCTCGTTTAAGGTGGAGCCAGGAGAGATTGTCACTCTGATCGGTGCGAATGGAGCCGGGAAGAGCACAACCCTGCGCACGATCTCCGGCCTGGTCCGGGCCCGCCATGGCCGTATCCTGCTGAACGGGGAGGACATCACCCATCTGCCCCCTCACGAGATCGTGGCCCGAGGGGTCGGACATGTCCCGGAAGGTCGGCGGATTTTCCCCCAGCTGACCGTCTGGGAAAACCTGGAGATGGGGGCTTACACGGTGAAGGACCGAAGGGAGGTCGCCCGGCGGATGGAGTTCGTGTTCACGATATTCCCGCGCCTGAAAGAGCGCCTCCATCAAAAAGGGGGGACCCTCTCCGGCGGCGAGCAACAAATGCTGGCCATCGCCCGCGCGCTGATGATGCAACCCCGTATCCTCCTGATGGATGAACCTTCCATGGGGCTGGCCCCGGTGCTGGTGGAGAGCATCTTTGAGGTCATCCGACAGCTGAACCAGCAGGGCACCACGATCCTCTTGGTGGAGCAGAACGCTCATATGGCCCTCCAGGTAGCCCATCGCGGTTATGTGCTGGAGACCGGGCGGATCGTCCTTCAGGGGACAGCGCGTGAGCTGGCAAACAACCCACAGGTTCAGGCGGCTTATCTCGGAATGCATTAAACTTGGCCCAGGTGGCCGTCTCCCCTCTCTTCAGGGTTTGGGGGCAGGTGAGCGTCAAATCTAAATCCTAAAAGGAGCGCTTGGGTCCGTTTTACGTTTATATGGCGGCGAAGCCGCTGCTCGGTGGATATCTTACGGATGAAGGAGGAGACCATGAGGCGCCTGCTGTGGGGGATTCTGATCCTGGCTCTGTTGGCGGTTGCCTGTCAGCCGGCGGCCACGCCAACCCCTACTCCAGCCCCGGCCGCCCAACTCCCGGATTTGGGAGGGCGGGAACTGAAAATCGCCAGCGATACCACATATCCGCCCTTCGAGTTCGTTGATCCCAAGACCAACGAGATCGTAGGCTTTGATGTGGACCTGGTGAACGAGATCTGCAAGCTCCTCAACTGCAAGCCGAAGATCATCTCCACCGCTTGGGAAGGGATCTTCGCGGGGCTGGAGCAGAAGCAGTTCGATTTGGCGGCCTCCGGCATCACGATCACCGAGGAGCGCAAGCAGAAGTTCGATTTCTCCGACTCCTACCTTCGCTACGGCCAGGTCGTCCTGGTGCGCGCCGACGAGGAGCGCATTAAGAGCAAGGACGATCTTAAAGACAAGATCGTGGGAGTTCAGATCGGGACCACCAACGAGGAGACGGCCAAGACCCTCGTGGCGGATGAAGCGAAGCAGCTGAAGCGTTACGACACCTTTGACCTGGCAGTGCGGGCATTGTTGGCGAAGGACGTGGATGCCGTGGTGATCGACAGCCCGGCAGCCGATGGCTTTATAGCCCAGAACCCGGGCAAACTGAAGATCGCCGGGCAGCCTTTCACCAGCGAGGATCTCGGCCTTTGCTTCCCGAAGGGCAGCGATCTCGTCGGCCCCTTCAACGCCGCCCTGAAGGTCCTGAAGGAGAACGGCACGCTGGACCGGCTTTACCAGAAGTGGTTCGTTGAGTTCAAGCCGGGGCAGTAAGCTCGCTTTGCAGGGCGGATGGATCTCCCGAATGGGTCGCGGGGAATCTCGCGACCCATTCTGTTTTCCCGCTTCTTCCTGTGGATCTTTTTTTCCGGTAATTTCGGTTGGGTGTGATGACGTCAAATAAGGGCATCCCTGGTGAGTGCCCTAGGGCGGGAACAAGGCCTGCACCGACAACTGGCATCCTCGCGTTACGTAGGGACACCTCTTGTAGGTGCCCCGTAGGAGTCGGGTTGTTGGTATTCGCCAAGCCGTCGGATCATCCGCACCTTTCGGGGAGACTATCGAGAGAGAAAGGAGCTAAAAGATGACGGTTTCGGTGGAAACCCGGACAGCGCTTCCTTCAGTTCCTCCGCCACGGCGGGTCGGGTTGGACTGGCGGACATGGCCTTGGTGGGCTGTTTTATTGGGAGCGTTCGGGCTCTGGACAGTTGTGGCGATCCTGCATTCTCCGGATTATCAGGCCACCGCTCGCTTTCTGCTTCGTGGGATCCCGATTACACTTCAATTGACCGTGACCGCATACTCAATCGCCCTCATCCTCGGATTGATCGCTGGCTTAGGACGGGTCTCCCGGAACGTGATCTTTTATAATCTAAGTACCCTTTACGTTGAATTCATCCGAGGGGTTCCGCTTCTGGTTGTATTGTTCTACGTGGCCTTCGTGGCTGCCCCTCCAATGGGCGATACGCTGATTGGGGCTGGCCAGGCCTGGGGGATGCCTCCTCTGGTGGAGCTGGGCCGCCTGATCCGTAGCGAAATGGGGCGGGCGGTAACAGGCCTGGCGATCGGCTATGGGGCCTATCTGGCCGAGGTGTATCGAGCGGGTATCGAATCCATCCCCAAAGGGCAGATGGAAGCTGCCCGCAGCCTGGGCATGACGTACTGGCAGGCGATGCGCTTCGTGATCCTCCCTCAGGCGATTCGAAATGTGTTGCCTCCCTTAGGGAACGACTTCATCGCTATGCTGAAGGACACCGCGCTGGCCTCCGTCATTGCGGTGCCGGAATTGATGTACGTGGGTCGCCAACGGGCAGCGGGCACGTTTCGCTATTTCGAAGTTTATAACACGGTTGCCCTTCTTTACCTGGCGATGACTTTATTGCTCTCCCTGTTGGTCCGGGCGCTGGAGCGTCGGACTGCTGTCCCGCGGTGAGGAAAATGAAACGCAAACTCGTGCTTCTTTCAGATTTGATGGTTTTGGGCCCCTCAGGGTTTGGGGGCAAGCTGGGCACCGAAGGCGCCCGGCTTGCCCCCAAACCCTGAGGATCCCCCTCCCCATGGCCCTTTGGGCCATGGGGAGGGGAAGAGCAATGGTTTCGGGGGCTTGTTCTGGGAACCGAAGGTTCCCAGAACAAGCCCCCGAATTTAAAGCAACATCTTGTCAATGTTAGAACGTTGAAAAACCTGGCAAACTGGTCCAACGGTTGCATGAGTAAAAGAGTGTGAGCTATAATAACAGGAGTTAACCTTAGGAACAGGCGATTTGGGGCCGTGTCATATGGTCGAATGAGGAGGGGCAAATGCTCAACTACTTGATACGGCGCCTGTTTCAAATGGTGGTGGTCGTCCTCCTCTCCTCCATGGCCATCTATGCGATCATGAACCTGGCTCCTGGGGGACCGTTGAGCGGGATCAATCTGGGGGCGGATCGGAAGAGCCGGCTGAGCCATGAGGAGATTCGGAGGATTGAGGAGTTCCTCGGGCTGCACCGGCCGCTCCACTGGCGTTACATTGTCTGGTTGCTCGGGGAGGACTGGCTGGATGAAGTAGGATTGAAGCATTTGCAACGGACAAGTTGCCAGAAGATCCCCACCGAGTGCACACGGGGAGTGATCCGGTTTGATTTCGGGGATTCGTGGCGCTTGGCCTCTGGACAGAAGGTCATCGACCTGATCTGGTTTCGGCTTCCCAATACGCTTCTCTTGATGACCTCGGCGACGCTCCTCTCCCTTCTGGTCGCTATCCCGATTGGGATCTACTCGGCGGTGAAGCAGTATTCCCTGCTGGACTACGCCGCGACCACCTTTGCTTTCTTTGGCACTGCGATGCCCGTTTTCTGGTTCGGGCTCATGATGATCTTCCTCTTCAGTGGCCCTCGCTCCCCCTGGTATCAGGTTCTGGGGTTGCCCTATTTGCCCACCGGGAATAATTTCAGCCTGCGCCCGCCGCAACCGGGGAGCCTCCTCTATGTCTTGGGGGCCACGCCGGGTTCTCCGCTGGATCGCGCCGTCCATTTGATCCTGCCCACTATTGTGCTGAGCTTGCTGTACATGGCAGGCTGGAGCCGTTATACCCGCTCCTCGATGCTGGAGGTGTTGCGCCAGGATTACGTGCGCACGGCCCGGGCCAAGGGGTTGGTGGAGCGGATCGTGATCATGAAGCACGCCTTGCGTAACGCCCTGATCCCCATCGTGACCATCCTGACCCTGGAGATCCCCGGGATTTTCAGCGGGGCTGTGCTCACGGAGACGATCTTTAACTACAAAGGCATGGGGCGCTTGTATTACGACGCCTTGCAAGCGGACGATTGGCCGGTCGTCATGGCGCTGCTGTTCATCACCTCTTTACTGGTGGTGTTTGCGAACCTGCTGGCGGATATCCTTTACACGGTTGTAGATCCCCGGATCCGCCTGGAGTGAGGGGGTGACGGATGGCGACAGCGGAGCTTCGAGCGGAAGCCCTTCTGACGGTTCGGGAGGAGAGTTACCTGCTGATCGTCTGGCGACGGTTCCGGCGCCACCGCGTGGCCCTGGTGGGGGCGATGATCCTGTTCATTTTCATCTTAATCGCGGTGCTGGCTCCCTGGATCGCGCCTTATGATCCCTATGCCCAGAACTTGGAGCTGAAGAACGCCAGGCCCTCCCCAGCCCACTGGCTGGGGACGGACGAGCTGGGCCGGGATGTGCTTTCCCGGTTGATGCACGCGGCACGGATCTCATTGACGGTGGCTTTCGTGGTCACGTTGATCAGCCAAACCATGGGGGCGTTGATCGGGGCGATTTCAGGTTACTTCGGGGGCTGGGTGGATACCATTATTCAGCGGGTCGTGGACTTTATGCTCACGCTCCCTCTCCTGCCCCTGTTGCTCACCATCTCTGCCCTCCTGAGCGATGTCACGATCCCTGGCCTGACCCGGGAATGGAGCAGCGTAGTGATTATTATCCTGGTGCTGAGCGTGTTCGGCTGGATGGGATCGGCGCGGTTGGTGCGGGGGGTGGTCCTGTCGTTGCGGGAGCAGACATTCACCGAAGCCGCGCGGGCCCTTGGGATGTCGGACCTCCAGATCGTGATCCGCCATATGATCCCCAACGCCATGGCTCCTATCATCGTCAGCGCCACCCTCAGCCTGGGCACCGTGATCATCCTGGAGGCGGCCCTCAGTTTCCTGGGCTTCGGCGTCCAGCCCCCTGTTCCCACGTGGGGAAATATGTTGAACAACGCCCAGGCGGATATGTGGACCCAGCCCTTTAAAGCGATCATCCCTGGGTTCTGTATTTTCCTCACCTCGCTTTCCTTTAATTTTGTGGGCGATGGCCTCCGGGATGCACTGGATCCGCGTTTGAAGCGCTGAAGGCGGCAACGATCCGACGGACACGGGGTTCTTAGATGATTCGTAACGATTCAGGCCGGTTCTATCCGGTTGGGAGCGCTCGTGAGAAGGCGGAGGAGCCCCCACCAGGAAGGGACCGCACGCAGGATGGGGGAAAGGGCGCGGAGGGACCCTGCTTCACCAGGCGAGATCGAATCGCGACCTGACATCTCACAAATGGAGGAACAGGCTTTCATGCACCGGGATGGCCGCGATATCCTGCTGGAAGTTCGGGATTTGCGGACATATTTCTTCACCGAGGATGGGATTGTTAAAGCGGTGGACGGGGTGAGTTTTCATGTGCGTCGGGGGGAGATCCTGGGGCTGGTGGGGGAATCCGGTTGTGGGAAGAGCGTGACCTCCCTTTCGATCATGCGCCTGATCACCCCGCCCGGGCGGATCCTCGGAGGGGAAGTGCTCTTCGATGGGGTGGACCTGTTGAAGCTGCCGGAGCCGGAGATGGTCCGGCTCCGGGGAAGCCGGATCTCCATGATCTTCCAACAACCGGTCAGCTGTCTGAACCCGGTGTTTAAGGTAGGCGATCAGATCGCAGAGGTTTTTCAAGTCCATGAGGGGTTGAGCCGTGCGGAAGGGTGGAAACGGGCTGTTGAATTGCTGCGAATGGTCGGCATCCCCGACCCGGAGCGTCGGGCTCACTCTTATCCCCATGAGCTATCCGGAGGGATGGCCCAGCGGGTGATGATCGCGATGGCCCTCGCCTTGGGGCCTGAGTTGCTGATCGCGGATGAGCCGACCACCGCTCTGGATGTAACGATCCAGGCCCAGATCCTGGATCTGATGCGCGAGCTCCAGCGTCGCATGAACACCTCCATCATCCTGATCACCCACGACATGGGGATCGTCGCCGAGATGTGCGATCGTGTGGCGGTGATGTACGCCGGGCAGATCATCGAAGAGGCGGACGTGCGCACGATCTTTGCGGATCCCCAACACCCCTACACCCAAGGGCTGCTGGGCTCCATCCCCGTGATGGGGATGGTGAAGTCGCGGCTGGACACGATCCCAGGGACAGTCCCCAACCTGATCGATCTGCCGCCTGGATGTCGCTTTGCGCCGCGTTGCCGGGCGCGGATTGAGAACCAGGCCCGGCTGGGCAACATCTGCTTGGAGGAGAACCCCCCGCTCTTCCACACCCAGCCTGGCCACCAGGTTCGTTGCTGGCTTTACCGTTAAGAAGGTGGGGGAAGAGCTCGCTTTGGATCAGCTAATCCGGAGGGATCAACGGATGACCCTGACGCAACCGCAGGTTCAGACCTCGATAGGGCTTTCAGCCGATCAGGATCTTGTGGTTGTTCGGGACCTGAAGAAGTATTTTCCGGTTCGCCGGGGGCTGCTTCAGCGGGTGGTCGCGTGGGTGAAGGCAGTGGATGGGGTCAGTTTCACGATCCGCCGTGGAGAGACTTTAGGGCTGGTCGGGGAATCTGGGTGCGGGAAAACCACGGTCGGGCGTACCATTCTGCGCCTCATCGAACCGACGGCAGGCGAGGTGTATTTCGAGGGGCGGAACATCTTCGCTCTTTCGAAATCCGAGCTGAAGGCCCTGCGGCGGGATATGCAGATCGTCTTCCAGGATCCTTATTCCTCTCTGGATCCCCGCATGCCGGTGGGAGCCAGCATCGTGGAAGGGCTGGCCGCACACGGGATCGGAACGCCGAAGGAACGGCTGGAGATCGCGATCAGTTTGCTTCGCAAGGTCGGTCTGGAGGACTATCACGCTCGCCGCTATCCCCATGAATTCTCCGGCGGACAGCGCCAGCGGATTGTGATCGCGCGCGCCCTCGCTCTACGGCCGAAGTTCATCGTATGCGATGAGCCGATCTCCGCGCTCGATGTCTCCATCCAAGCGCAGATCATTAACCTGTTGAAGGAGCTCCAGGAGGAGTTCAAGCTGACTTATCTGTTCATCGCTCACAACCTCAGTGTGATCGAACACGTGAGCGATCGCGTGGCCGTGATGTATCTGGGTAAGATCGTGGAGCTCACTTCCCGTGAGGAGCTTTATCGCAATCCGCTTCACCCTTACACTCAAGCGTTGCTCTCCGCCGTCCCCATACCCGATCCCACCCTCAAACGGGAGCGTATCTTGCTCAAGGGCGATGTCCCAAGCCCTCTGAATCCACCTTCGGGCTGTCGCTTCCATCCGCGTTGTCCCGTCGCCACCAGCCATTGCGCCCGGGAGGAACCCCCCTTCATCAATGTGGGTACACCGCAGCAGGAGCATTGGGCGGCCTGTTGGCGGGTGATCTAAACGATGAAACGCGGGGCTGGAGCTTCACCCCAGCCCCGCGTTTTGTTCCTCGAATAATGGTCTCTTAGCGCCCATTGGATCCGTCGGGGACGCGAAATTCAAGCACCAATTGGCCATGGGGATCCTCCAAAGTGCCTCGCTCGCCGGGCCGCCATACGGCCTCGGCACGGCCCCAGTAAAGATCCATGGCGGTGTTTGCCCCCTCCCGGGTGTGCACGGTCACAATGCTCTGAGTCCACAAGGTGAGCGCCGGGAATGTGAATATGTTTCCCTCCTCATCCTGGATCCGCCACCCCGCCAGGCTGATCGTCGCCCCCTCGTTGGCCAACACGAGGGCTTCTGAGGCCAAATCCCCTGGGGACTTCACTTCAAGGACCCGAAGGCGGATCTCCTCTGAGGCCGGGGTGTGGGGAGGCGTTAGGGCAGGGGTGGGTGTTGGCAGGGTTGGCGAGTAGAGATCGCCGGCAGGAATCCACAGCACCTGACCGGGATAGATCATGGCCTCGGCGCTTAAACCGTTTGCCTGGAGGAGCTCCTCTAAGGAGACCTCAAAGCGGGTGGCGATCGCCAGAAGGGTGTCGCCAGGCTGCACGGTGTAGGTGAAAGGTTGGCGCGGAGTCGGTGTGGGTGCGGGAGTGGATGTAGGACGCGGGGTGGGGAGGGGAGGCAAGGGCTGAATATAGTCGACCACCCGCATCGCCACGATCAACGCGCCGCAAGCGGCCAGGGCGTTCAATCCAATGCCCCATAGCCAGCGTCTCGACGTTTTCGTGGAAAACGCACCCTCTCTGCGCATGGGGTATCCGATCCCATTAGCTGGTTTTGATCCAATGGGATGGCACTGGTTGATGGCCTCACCCTCTGGATCTCTCCGGCCCACAGCCCAATGGGCTGCAGGGAGGGGGAAGGGCCCACCCGTCTTCTCAACTGTATATCCAAAAACAAATCTGGATGGAGCACAACTGCTTCATCCAGATTTGTTTTGAGGATATGAGATGGTGCGGGCCGATGGCCCCACCTCCCTTTATCCCCCTCCCCACGGCCCTTTGGGCCGTGGGGAGGGGGGAGAAAAGATATTTTGGGGGCGAGCCGG
>DATMAC010000211.1:0-5815 GCA_035573655.1 Thermoflexus sp. | reverse complement strand
GGGATGTTGGTGGCCATCCCCACGGCGATCCCCGAGGCCCCGTTGATCAGCAGCTGCGGCGCCTTCGCCGGCAGCACCACCGGCTCCCGCAGCGAACCGTCGAAATTGTCGGCCCAATCCACCGTCTCCTTCTCCAGATCCGCCAGCAGCTCCTCCGCCATCGCCGTCAGCCGCGCCTCCGTGTAGCGCATCGCCGCCGGCGGATCCCCATCCACCGACCCGAAGTTCCCCTGCCCATCCACCAGCGGGTAGCGCATCGTGAAGTCCTGGGCCATCCGGGCCAGGGCCTCATACACCGCCATATCCCCGTGGGGATGGAACTTCCCTAGCACCTCCCCCACGATGCGCGCTGACTTCTTGTAAGGGGCGTTGGGATGCAGCCCCATCTCGTGCATCACATACAAAATGCGCCGTTGCACCGGCTTCAGCCCATCCCGCACATCCGGCAACGCCCGCGCCACAATCACACTCATGGCGTAGTCCAGGTAAGCCGTTTTCAGCTGCTCCTCGATCTCCACTGGGATCACATTCTCCGTCGACATCCACCGGCCTCCTGCTTGGTGCAGAATCAAGAGAATTAAGAGATGCTTGGACTGCTGTTGTTGCGAGGAAGCGATTTCGATCGGGCGTTCGATCACAAGTGCCATCGGGCGGCTTCAATGATTCTACTTGAAGATAGGGGGAGAAGCGAATTCTTTACCTGTAGTGATTCAGCCGGGTCACATTCCGTTCAGAGCTCCCGCGAAGCAGTGGCGCCATTGCGGAAGCACCGACTTGCCGGGCATGTTGTCAGGATTTATGGAAGCCGTTATAATCTCTCCTTGCGTGTTCTTATGTGGAAGGGCCCCATCCCCTTTCATCCCCCCTCCCCACGACCTAAAGGGGCCGTGGGGAAGGGGATGAAAAATCGTTTGGGGGCTGAGCCGCGCGCCGAAGGCGCGCGGCTCAGCCCCCAAAGCCCCGCGAGGAAACCACCGATATCCGTATCGGTGCGGCGTGGTAACGGCTGAATCGTTGCGATTTCTTGAGCTCCCGAATCTTCTGTGAGGAAAGCGGGATGAGCGATTTAATCCTTCAGCAACTGGAGCGGGAATGGATCGCGGGCCGCTCGGTCCCTGAGCTTCGACCGGGAGATGTGGTGCGGGTGCACTTTCGGATCCGGGAGGGGGATAAGGAGCGGGTGCAGATCTTTCAGGGGACGGTGATCCGGATCCGGGGCAGCGGAACGGGACGCACGTTCACGGTTCGACGGATCGCCGCCCACGGTATCGGGGTAGAGCGTACCTTTCCTCTTTACTCTCCCCGCATTGATCACATCGAGGTGGTGCGCCACTCCCGCGTCCGCCGGGCCCGGCTGTATTATCTGCGGGAGCGCTTCGGCAAGGCAGCCCGCCTCAAGGAGCGTCTGATCGCTGCGCCCGAGGCGGAGGAGCTTCCACCCGAAGAAGCGGCGGAAGCCACCGAGTCTCAATGAAAACCGGGGAGAGCGATCCCTAAGTAAATCATTAAGGACAGCGTATTCGGCCTTCGGAGCGCAGTGAGGGCCGAACCCGATACCCGGATGGCCGGCAAGCCGGCGAACCCATTCCACCCGCTAAGCCTTTCGCGATCAGCGCTTCTGTAGGCGGCGTAGGCGACGGCGGAGGTCCCCAGGCCAAGGCTCGGCCGCGCGCTGAGGATGGCTCTGGACCACGCGTCGGATGGCAGCGCGGATCTCCTCCGGATCATAGCCCTGGAGTGAGGCGGCCAGGCGCTGAAGGAGTTGTTGCTCCTCAGAAGAGAGGGAGCGACCGATCGCCTGATCCAGCTCGGTTAACGCCAACAGCAGCGCGCGCTCATCTTCTGAGAGGTTGGACAACTGCTCTAAAAGCTGCCGGAATCTCTCCGGTGGGATAGTGGGTTCCAAGGCGCTCACGGGCTCTCCTTTCGCGAAGCGATGGGTTCTCAGGTCCTCACTTGTGCTCCCCTCTACCCCCTTCCCGCCGTTTTGCGGCGCGGGTGAGGAGGCGAAGGGGAGCCGACGGGGTGTCTGAACGGCCTCTGGCCAAACCATTGCCTCAATTTTAGGTGAATTCTCCGTTCTTCTCTTCCTCGGCTGGCGCTTTCGTCGCAGGTCTGTTGGCCCGAGAAAGATCTTTCCGACGCGGTGGAGCATTGTGAGCCGCTGGCTCGGCTCTGGCTCTTGGATCACTTCGGCTCCCGGAGCGGTCGCAAACCGGATTCCATCACATAAACCGGCATCCCCCCGATCATGCATGCGGTCCCCAGCCGTTGCCCACACCGTGCCCCGGGGAGCGTCACGCGATAGCCTTGGGCCACGGCGGTCCATGAGACCGGGCGCCCCATCCCGTCGATCACGTCCCGGAGCGTCCCTTGTTGTTTCAGGATGATCGATTGGGGTTGTGGGCTTCGGGACCAGGCGATCCACACTCGCCCATCGGGCTTTCGAACTTCCACCACGGCCACACGGTCCCGGCGGATCAGGCGGGCCTCGGTGAACCCCGCCAACGTTCGGATGGCGACTTGGTAAGCCTGGAAGGCGGGCCGTGGCAAGCCATCTTCTCGTACCAGGCCGAAGGGCTCGGGGTTGGCGAAATGATCCGTGGGATTGTCGATCAGCTTGTAGACAGCGAGACGTTCGGCTCCGGCCGCGAGGGCCATCGCCATCGCTTGGCCAATGAAGGCCGCTTGTTCCTCCAGGGTCACGCGGAACATCGGACGGGGCACCGGCCAGGCCGGATCCTCGGAAGGGGCGGCGTTGGTTTCGGTCAACCAAATCGGCTTATCAAAGCCGTAGGCCTGCATCCGCTCGTGATGCCAGCGGATCAGATCATGGAGGCTGTCCGGGTTAAAGTAGAGGTTGACGCACAGGCCATCGAAATATCGATTGAATCGAGGGGCCTCCAGATCGCGGGCCAGGGCCTCCAGGAATCGCTCGAAGTAAGGCCGGCGGCCGTAGACCGCATCCCACCAATAGGTGAACGCCCCCAGGAGGACCTGGTTCTCTCGGTTGAGCCCCTTGAGCGTGCGGTAAGCCACCCGCAGCAAGCGCACGAAATCCGCTTCGGTCCCACCCCACGTGTACCCGGGATACGTAGGGTCCCAGATGTCCGGCTCGTTCCAGATGATCCAGGTGTGGATGAACGGATACGTGGTCGCCAGGCGCCGCAGGAAGGCCGCCCACAGGTTCTCCGGGCGGCTCTCCTCCACATAGAGGCCTCTCGGCACCCCGGGGATTTGCGGGTCGGCGCGGGCCCATTCCGGGGTGCCCAGCACGAGGGCCACGATCTCCCGGCCGGCCCGGCGCTCGGCCTCCAGGCGCTCCATCGGCCACGGGGGGTTCCAGTCCTCCGGGCCGTTGGGCTGGATCTCATGCCACGCGAACCGCACTCGGGTCCACGCGACGCCCAGCTGGGCCGCCCAATCCGGGGCCTCTGGGGATTCCACCACCCCGAACCGGGGATCCGGCGGCGCGGCTGCCAGCAAGAGGAGGCTGAGCGCGAGGGGCAGGGTTCGGATCCGTCGGCTACAGCACATCGGTGATCTCATAGAGACGACGGTATTCCTCCAGGGCGAAGCGGTCGGTCATCCCGGCGATGTAATCACAGATCACCCGGTGGAGATCCCCTTCCTCCTGGATGCGCTCCTGAACCCAGTAAGGCAATTGTTCCGGCTCTTGAAGGTAAGCCCGGAAGAGGGCCTCGATGATGCGCTCCGCCTTGGCCTGCATCCGCACCACATGGGGATGGCGGTAAAGGCGTTGGTAAAGGAACCGCTTCAGCTCCTGCACCTTCCCAGCCATCGCCTCGGAGAAACCGACCAGGGGGGTGGGGTGATCTCGGATCTCCTCCGGGGACCGCGGCCGGAGGTCCTGCAGTCGTTGATCGGTGGCGGTGATGACATCGGTGACCATCCATCCGATCAGCCGCCGCACCACGCGGTAGCGAATCAGGTCGTTGAACCCTTTCCCATCCCATCCAATGGATCGCCGGAGCTCCTCCCACAAGGTGAGGCCGTCCAGATCCTCCGGGCGGATCAGACCGGCGCGGAGGCCGTCGTCGAGGTCATGGGCGGTGTAGGCCAATTCATCGGCCAGGTTAGCGATCTGGCCCTCCAGCGTCGGGCGGCGGTGGGGCTCGAACTCGCGGATCAGGGGGTGATCGTATTCGGTCTCATGCTTGACCAAGCCCTCAAGGACCTCATAGGTGAGGTTCAGGCCTCGGAACTCCGGATAGCGGCGCTCCAAGTGGGTGACGAGACGGTAGGATTGGGCGTTGTGCTCAAAGCCCCCATGGTCCCGCATCAGGCGGTTCAGGGTCTGCTCGCCCGCGTGGCCGAAGGGCGGATGGCCCAAGTCGTGGGCCAAGCAGATCGCCTCCACCAGATCCTCGTTCACCCCGAGGGCCCGCGCGATGGTCCGTCCGATTTGGGCCACCTCCAGGGTGTGAGTAAGGCGGGTCCGGTAGTAATCGCCCTCCGTGATGATGAAAACCTGGGTCTTGTGTTTTAAACGTCGGAAGGCCGTGGTGTGGAGGATGCGGTCCCGGTCCCGCTGGAAGGCCGTGCGGTAAGGGTGTTCCGGTTCCGGATATTGGCGGCCCCGGCTGAGCCGGCTGCGCTGGGCGTAAGGGGCGAGGATCTGATCCTCGATCGCTTCAAGATCCTGACGGGTGCGCATCGCTGGCTTCCCCTCAAAAAGTGGGGCGGGCGGTGAGGTCGCCCGCCCCTTCTCGAGCCTTACAGCCCCCGGCGGGTGCGGATCGCCTCCAGGGCGCGGCCGAGGAACGCCTCTAAGCTCATGGCCCCCAAGTCCTCCCCAGTCCGCAGGCGGACGGCCACCGTCCCAGCGGCTGCCTCCCGGTCCCCCACGATCAGCATGTAGGGGATCTTCTGGAGTTGAGCGTCGCGGATCTTGGCCTGCATCCGCTCGCTCCGATCATCCACCTCCACCCGCAGGCCAGCTGCCCGGAGCTTCGTCCCGATCTCGTGAGCGTAGGAGACATGGCGATCGGTGATCGGGATGACCACGGCCTGGACGGGAGCCAGCCAAACCGGGAAGGCGCCGGCGTAATGCTCGGTCAGGATGCCGATGAAGCGCTCAAAGGAGCCGAAGATCGCCCGATGGATCATCACCGGCCGCTTCGGCGTGCCGTCCCGATCCATATACTCCAGCGCGAACCGCTCCGGCATCTGGAAGTCCAGCTGCACCGTGGCCAGCTGCCACTCGCGGCCGATCGCGTCCTTCACCTGAACGTCGATCTTGGGGCCGTAGAAAGCGCCTTCGCCTTCCTTGAGGCCGTATTCGATCCCTCGGCGCTCCAGGGCCTGGCGCAGGGCCTCCTCGGCGATCTCCCACAGCTTCGGATCCCCCATCGCCTTGGGCGGCTTGGTGCTCAGGAAGAACTCCGGCTGGAAGTCGAAGATGCTGTAGAAGCTGTAAATCAGGTCCAGGACGCCGTCGATCTCCTCCAGGATCTGATCCGGCCGGCAGTAGATGTGGGCGTCGTCCATCGTGATCTGCCGCACCCGCAGCATCCCGTGAAGCGTCCCGGAGCGCTCGAAGCGATGCAGCCGCCCGATCTCGTTCAGCCGCAGCGGCAGATCTCGGTAAGAGCGCAAGCGGGAGCGATAGATAATCGTCGACTCAGGGCAGTTCATCGGCTTGAGGGAGAACTCTTGCCCCTCCACTTCCAGCAGAAACATGTTCTCCTTGTAATGCTCCCAATGCCCGGATTGCTCCCAGAGTTTCCGATGGACCAGGATGGGGGTGGAGATCTCCTGATAGCCTCGGCGGTCGTGCTCCTCCCGCCACAAC
>DATMAC010000210.1:0-7901 GCA_035573655.1 Thermoflexus sp. | reverse complement strand
TCGGCAACCTCCCGTGGAGCATCAGGGCCGACCGGGGAGCACGCCGCCCCCCGGCGGGGCGCTCGCGGGGATGGTGCCAATTCCGGCAGACGGTTCGTCTGGGAGATGAGGTGGCCCGCAGCGGCGATGAGCCTCTTCTTCCCAGAAGAGGCTTTTGTTTTGCCCCGCCCCTCCTCCCGGAGGGGCGTTTTATTGTCCTATCGTTGCGTTGTTGCGAGGATCAATTTTTCTGTCGAGGGGGCGGAAGGGCCCTGCTTCCTTTGATCCCCTTTCCACGGCCCAAGGGGCTGTAGGGAGGGATCACAAATGAAAAATATTTTGGGGTGGAGCCGCGCGCCGAAGGCGCGCGGCTCCACCCCAAAAGCCCCTCGCCATCGAAGATGACCTCGGGGACAAGGTGCGGCCGAAAAACCGGCCGGACCAAGCACGAGCTCAAGTAGGCAAACCTGATAAGGAAAGGAGGATTCCGATGCGCAATATCGTGGTTTCCGAGGCCAGCGGCCCTTACATCGAGGACCTTCCGGTAGAGATCGTCGAGCGCAAGGGTATCGGACATCCCGATAGCCTGTGCGACGGGATCGCGGAGCGCATCAGCCGGGAATACACCCGCTGGTGCGAGGAGAACCTCGGCGGCGCCTTGCACCATAACTTCGATAAGGTCCAGCTGGTCGCCGGCGAGGTCTCCGTCCGCTTCGGCGGCGGGGAGTTGTTGAAGCCCATCCGGATCCAGATCGCCGGTCGGGGCACCCCTTTTTACAACGGTCGGGCGATCCCTATGGAGACCATCGCCATTGAGGCCGCTCGGGCCTACCTGCGCGAGACTATGCGTTACCTGGACCCGGTCAAGCATGTGATCATCGATTGCTTCGCCGGGCGTGGCGCCAGCGAGCTCATCGACATCGTCCATCAGGTCACCGCCAACGACACCAGCTTCGGCGTCGCCCACTGGCCCCGCAGCGGCCTAGAGGAGGCTGTATATCAAGCCGCTCAGTATCTCAATTATGAATTGATCAACCAATTCCCCATCGGCGAAGACGTCAAGGTAATGGGGCTCCGTCAGGGGAACCAGGTCATCCTCACCGTCGCTGTTCCCTTCATCGCCACTCGCGTCCACGACGCCGCCGAATACGAGGAGGCGAAGCGCGGCGTCCAGGAGGCGTTGCAGCGCTTCGTCTCCAGCCTGCCCGCCCTGGAAGGGCGGACGGTGCGGGTGGATGTCAACACGGCCGATCACGCCAAGCGGGGGGATTTCTATTTGACCCTGACCGGGACCAGCGCCGAGATGGGCGATGATGGGGCCGTTGGCCGAGGGAACCGCATCACGGGTCTGATCACTCCTTTCCGCTCCTCCAGCTTGGAGGCCGCTGCGGGGAAGAACCCGATCTCCCACGTCGGGAAAGTCTATAACGTCCTGGCGCTGGAGATCGCGCGGGACATCGTGGCCCGTTTGCCGGAGGTCCGGGAAGCCACTGTATATTTGCTCTCCCAGATCGGCCGGCCACTGGATCAGCCGCTCATCGCAAACGTCGCCGTCCGGGTCCGCTCCGGCCAGCTCACCCCGGGGATCCAGGAGGCGGTGCAAGCGATCGTGGACGAACACCTCTCGAACATCCATGCAGTGCGCCGCCGGATCATCGCCGGGGAGATCCCGCTGTTCTGAGGGCGGTCCGGTTCGCAGCATGGCGCTTGAACGTCCGCCGAGTTCGTTAAGGAAGTTCAAAAGGACGGGGGGCGCGTTGAAAGCGCGTCCCCCGTATCCGAAGCTCATGAGCGTGCGGCGAGCGACAATCGGACTCAATCCGCGCAAACTCGCCCTCCATAGGAGTCAGCTCCTGGCATGTCCCATCGAGCCCTGATCCGCTGGGTCGCCATCGCGGGCCTGCTATGGATGTCCGCCTTGCTCCGCTGGTTGGATCTGCCCCATCTCCCCTACGGTCTCTGGTACGATGAGGCCTATTATGGCCTGGATGCGCTCCGCGTCCTGGAAGGGCACCCCGCCATCTTCTTCCCGGAGAACAACGGCCGTGAACCCCTCTTCATTTACCTTGTTGCCGGCGCCATCGCGATCCTAGGTCCCACCCCATATGCCCTGCGGCTCACCGCCAGCATGATCGGCCTGCTCACCGTGGCCGCGACCCTTCGGATGGCCTGGACGCTCTCCCGGCGTTGGGAAGTCGGCATGCTGAGCGGGATCTTGATGGTGTTCCTGCTCTGGCCGTTGAACCTCAGCCGCGTGGGGTTCCGGGCGGGGTTGTTCCCACTGGCCGCTGCGCTGACGCTGTGGTCGCTGGCTCGGGCCGCCCGTTCCGGGCGGCTCCGGGATTGGGCGCTCGCCGGCCTGATCTGGGGCGGAGGGTTCTACACCTACCTGGCGGCCCGCATGACGGTCCTGCCCATCGCCATCGGCCTGATGCTCGGGCGCTGGCGGGATCCGAAGCGATTTCACGGGCAGGCGATCGGCGTGTTCCTGATCTGCGCCTTGTTGACAGTGGCCCCGTTGGCGGCTTATTTCCTCCGGCATCCTGGCGATTTCGTCCTGCGCGGGGAGCAGACCTCTGCTTTCGACGGCCGGCGACCGCTGCTTCAGGTGGTCCAGGAGCAGGCAGCACGGGTGGGCGGCATGTTCTTTGTGCGCGGCGATGAGTATCCCCGTCACAACACAGAGGACCGGCCGGTCTTTGATCCGCTTCTCGCCCTGGCTTTCCTCATCGGTGGGCTCCAGGCCCTTCGGCGGGTTCCCTTCACCGCCTTGTGGGGGCTCTTTATGCTGTTCCCTACTTTCCTCTCCACCGAAGCCCCTCATTATCTGCGGGCCAGCGGGGCGCTCCCCGTCGTAACCCTTTGGGCCGGATTCGGCCTGTGGACCCTCGCGGAGCTCCTGGCCCGGTGGATCCGAAGCCCATGGGGGCGGGCGATCGCGTTGGGGGGAGCCCTGGGCCTCAGCTTCCCCTGGCACACGATCGCCTATTTTGATCCCGCTTGGTGGGCCGAGACGCGGGTGCGGGAGGCTTTCTCGCTGGATTCATGGGAGGCGGCTCATGAGATCCAGGCCTTCCTGAATGCTTATCCCACCGGTACGGTGATCCTGTCGGAGCGCCTTTGGGCTGGGCGGGCGGAGATGCGGTTCCTGCTATGGAACCGACCTCAGGTGCGCGTTCATCGGCTGGATCAGGAACTGCCCATTCCGCCTCCGGCCCCTGCCGTGGTCGTCGGTTGGCAACACGAGCCCGTCCCGCTGCTACGGCGTTGGCTGCCCGCCGGGGCGCTGCTCTCCTTTCGGGAGCCGGACCCCTGGCCCGGGGAGAACCTTCCTCGTTACCGCGCGCTGTGGGCGGAACCCCTGGATCAAATGCTGACCAACGTGGAGGCGGCCTTTGAGGATGGGATCGTTCTACGGGGCGGAAAGGCCATTCGCAGCGGCGCCCATCTCACCGTGATCCTGGACTGGGAAGCGCAGCGGAAGCCCTCGCGGGATTACAGCGTGTTCGTGCATGTGTATCCAGAGGCAGAGGCCTCCCGCTGGCCTCCGACCTCCCCACCCCGCGCTCAACATGATGGGGGCGTTGCGAAAGGAGCCTACAACACCGGTGTCTGGCAGCCCGGCGATCGGATCCGGGAGATCCGAACCTTGATCCTCCCGGAGTCCCTATCCCGGGGCCCCTTGCGGGTGTGGGTAGGCTTATATCGGTGGGAGGATGGATCCCGTCTGCGGATCCAAGGGGGAGGGGAAGCGGTGGCGATCCCGGTGGAAGAGGTTCCGATCTCAGAGCCGTGAGGACCATCTTTAAGGGCTGGGCATAACGCCTTCAACCTCCGCTCAGCCGCTCATCCCCATTGCGGTAGTCACCCCGGAGGGCAGCGATCGGACCACCGCATGGCGGAGCGAGTTGGCTCCGCTTCCTTCCATGTGCGACGAACTCGCAGGGGGAGGGGGGGAGGAGCGCTACCCGGATTTCGGCTCGACTTTAAAATCGTGGCGCTGTTCTCCGCCTGGAGGCCGGAGCGCACTTCCCTCGGAAATCGAGCGAACGGTTTCCCTGTTCCGCAGCAGGCGAACACGGGCCCGTCGCGTGATCTCGACCAAAGTGTGGAATATCGCGTTGGGCATATCCGAATCCGAAAGCGCAGCGACCAAGGCGCGAATCGTCTCGGTATCGCTACCCACCCGACGAAGGGCCTCCAGCGCTCGACCCCGAATATAGGGAGGGATCTCGAGATCCAGGGCCAATGATACCAGCGCCTCCTCAAATTCGGCGCTGGCGCAGGCAACGATGGCATCGGCCGCCGCCCGGCGCAGGGCGATGGGCACCTCAGGGTTTTTCGCCAGGATCCAGAGGGCGGAAAACGCCTCCGGCCCTCCCCGTTCTCCTAACGTTCGAATGATCCCCAAACGGACCTCTGGCTCCAATGTGCTCTCTTGAAGCAGACGGCTCAACGGAGAGATCAGCGACGGATCCCACAAGCCCGCCAGGCTTTCCGCCAGCGCCTTGCGGACGGAAGGGTCGATGCGGACATCCGACATCAGTTGGATGATCTCAGGGGCCGCTGACTGATGATGAAGGGCGGCCAGGGTGAGGGCAATTGCCCCCCGAACGTGAGGATCGATCCGCTCATCTCGCAACAGCCACATCAGCTCATCGCCGACCTCTGAGGTGCCCAGGGCTCCAATTGCATCCACGATGGACTGCCGGACCGAAGCCGGGATCCGCTCGTCGGGCAGCAGCTGGATCAGCGAACGCACCACCTCACGGTTCCCCAGCGTCCCCAAGGCATCGGCGATGGCCCGCCGGGCGGTCACAGGAAGGTTTTCATGACGCAAAAGGGACACCAACTCAACGACCACCGAGGGATCCCGCATCAGCCCGATGGCTAGGGCGGCCCGGGCCTGGATGAACGGATCCTCCATCGGATCCCGCAGGAGATCCAACAGGGCTCGGGTCGCCGATGTGGCCTTCATCGCGCCCAGGGCCAGAGCGATCCGCTCTCGGATCGTCGAATCGGTCCCGCGATCTTGAAGCAAAGCCACGAGCTCCGGCACCACCCGGCTCTCTCCGATCGAGGCCAGCGCGTCGGGCACGAGGGCCCGGAGAGAGGAATGGATTTGAGGATTCCGCAGAAGCCGCATCAGGAGGGGGACCGCCCGACGATCCCGTAACAAGCCCAGGGCCACGATCGCCTGGCGTTGCAGGATCAACCGGGCGAAATCCTCCTGCGCCGCCGTCGAGAGACCGGTCAACCGATCGATCCATTGCACCAAGAACGGCGGCAGCGTTTGAACCCATTGCCACGCTTTGGCCAACAGGCGACGCCAGCGGCTTTCCCTGAGGAAGCTCATCAGCCAGGGGGTGATGGATCGAATCCCCGCCTCGGCCAGGGCGTTTAGGAGAGCCGTCCGCAGGCTGATGTCCAGATTGGGGTCCTCCACCAGAGCTTGAACGGCTTCGATCTGATGAGGCTGAAGCCAGGCGCTGAGCATTCCGACCATCCGGCGTCGAAGCTCCACCGGCATGTTGGGATCGCGGATCAGCAGGATCAACTCATCCACCAGGCCTGTTTCGCCCAGGGACTTAAGGGCTTCCAGCAGGGCCTCGCGGATGATCGGGTTTAGCCAGGGGAGGTTCAAGAGCTCCACCAGCGCCGGCCCCAGCGACTGGTCTCCCATTCGAGCGATGGCCATCACCACCTTGCGCCGGAGCTCAACCTCCACGCTTTCATCCCCCACCAAATCCAGCAGATCCCGAGCGATGGTCGGATCGCCCAGGGATCCCAGATGCTCGGCGATCTGCTCCCGCACCGGAGCGGGGACGCGCGGATCCCGCAACGCCAGGGTGAGAAGCCCAGCAGCCCGGGTTCCCTGCTCCCGAGCGAGCGCCTCCACAATGAACCCGCGGGTCCCGGTCGCCAAGTCTGGCCTGCGGAGCTGATCGGCCAGCCATTCGGTTTGGCCGGGGATCCGGGCCAGAATGGAAGCTGCCTCCTCCTGGAGGAGCGCATAAGGGGTGTCGATCAACAGCGTGCGCAAGCGCTCGATAATCCGATCTCGCAGTTCCACCTGCAGATGCGGCGCCTCGATCAGACAGCGACCGGCCAGGCGGGTTCTTGAGTGGAAGAAATCATCCTCGGCATCCAGCAGATGGGAGAACAACTCCCGCACCGCGGCGGGCTCCGCCAGGCCGGCGAACATCGCCAGCGCTTCGTGCCATTCGGAATCATCGACCTGTCGCAACAACAGCGCCCGCCGTCCCGGATCCGCCAACGCCGTGCGGGCGATCAGAGCGGATGCAAACGCTGGCCGCAGGAAAGCTAGCGTGGGGCCTGGAGTGACAAGCCCGCAGCGCTCCCGAAGCCAAGAGAGGGCCAGGCGAACCTGAGCCGGTTCGAAACGCCCATCAGATCGGAGAAGATCGGCCAGCCACTCCTCCGCGGATCCGGCAGGGAGCGAGGAGCGCCGCAGCAGAAGCATCGCCCAGGCTAGGTTCTCCAGCGTGGCCAACTTCAAGGGGGTAGGGAGTTCCTCCTTTTCCACAGGAAGAGCCTGAGGACGGTCGAGCAAGGCCCCGATCAGTTGCGTGTAGAGAACCGAGCGGCGGGAGGGGAGGCCGCCGTGCTGAATGAAGAGCATGAGAAGGCCGGAAAGCAGCCACGGATTCCTAGCAAGCGCCATGCGCTCTGGATCTTCCTGAAGCGCCCGCAGGAACGCGACCGGCCCTTCCATGGACCCGATTGGCTGTTTTCCAAACCCGGCAACAGATTGCCAGCGCTCCGCGAAGGCCAGGATTTGAGCTTCCGTCCAGGGGAGGAGCGCGAAACTGTGAAAACCCTCCAACCGAACGGCCTGCCCGGTCCCTACGGCGATGATCGAACACCTCGTCCTCGCTGCCAACCGCTCCAGCTCTTCCAACAAAGCCGCTTCCGCGTCCGCGCGATCCGTTTGTCCGAAGCCATCCACCAGCAACGCGCATTGACCTTGCTGAAGCCATTGCTCCAAAAGATCCGTCGGCACCTGAAGGGTTCCCCGAGTGATGCGATAAAGGTGCTCAGCCAGCTGCTGGCTCAATGGAATGTCGGGCCGATAATGGGCAACGGGCAACCAGAAGGGAACCTGATTCAGGAAGGCACGGTCCGGCGGCAGGAGCTCCGCAGGCGCCAGCCTCTGCAGAAGCGCCATGAGAGAACGCGGTCGGCCCTGAGCGGCCTCTGACCAGCACAGGGCCAGCATCTGCAGGAGGGTGGTCTTCCCACATCCGGGTTCCCCAACGATCAGCCAGCGGATCCCCGTTGTCGCATGGGTGGGGGCTTTGTGAAGGACCTGCAACGGAGGGGGCACGAAGACCTGTGTCAAGGGAACCAAGCCGATCCGGCTGGCCAGCGGGCCAGTTTCATGGGGGAGGACCGGCGGGGTTCTCAAACAGGCGCGTCGGAGGCTTGCTCCTCGGAATGGCCCTCCAATCTGCAGCTGGACGACCTTCCAGATTTGAGGGAGGAGCGTAGGGATGAGCAACGTCAGCAGCGCGCCCAGGGCTGCAGCGATGGCCAACGCGATCCAGCTCACATCTGGGATCAGCTGTCCCGCAAGGATCCCTCGGAACCCAGCCAGCAATCGTTCCAGCATCCGACCCCGTCTCCTTATTCAGAGCGATGATCAATCCTGGCGATCTTCTTCTGCATTCTGCTCATATTTTCCAAAATAGTCAACTTCACTTTTGAAAACCGAGGACAAGTCCTCAAAAGATGTGGTTAAATCAATTTAACTTATCGCCTCGAATTCAGTCGTGAGTGCTCTGTTGCAAACCCTTGCTGTGAATTCGAAATGCTGAAGGCCAGTGGGGGAATTTTGGGGTGGGTGGGGCCGCCGAAGGCGGCCCCACCCACCCCAAAATCATTCAACTTTCCCCCTCCCC
>DATMAC010000209.1:0-2627 GCA_035573655.1 Thermoflexus sp. | reverse complement strand
TTGAGGTAGCCCCGCGCCAGCCACTCCCCCGCCATGGTGTAGACCTCCACCAAACCGCCGTCCTCCACGGGTCCTTCCAGGCGCCCTAAGGCGCCGGAGAACACCCATGGGTGGTGGCGGTGGACCGGCCGCTCATGCCCTGGCTTCAGGTAAAGGCGGGGCGTGTCTCGGTCGATTCCCATAGCCCCTCGATCCTTTGCTGGAGTTTCCCATTGGGGATCCTGCGCCCGCGCTCGGCCTTCAATTCCCCATGATCAGCGTTCCATCGAAAATGGGAAAAGATGGGCCGCTGAGGCGGTCGAATCCAATTGTAATGCCTGGCCCGCTAAGATGAAGCAGGAATCAGAGGTTTCAGCGCCCGGGCGCATTGAACGGGCACGAAAGTGTTCTGCTACCCACATAGCCAACAGCAGTCGCGAGCGTTCGGTTCTTTCCGGCAGTGGACGGCGATGATGGCCTTTCACGTGCGAGTCAGGGGATCGGGACTTATTCTGAGTCCGACGCGTTGAAGGGTTTGGGGTGGGTGGGGCCGCTGAAAGCAGCCCCACCCACCCCAAACCCCCGCACTGAGGGTAAGGCGCGCTATGGTCCACACCCGCTTCCTAAAGGTATTGGGGTTCGCTTTACGGTTGCTGCTCCACATCCTGGTGTGGGAGCTGATCCTCCGTCGCTTCCGTCCGGAATGGGTTCGGCGCACAGCGCCCCAACGTTACCAGGCCTGGGCGGCTGCGTTTCGGGACCTGGCGGCTGCGCTGGGAGGCGCCCTGATCAAGCTCGGCCAGTTCCTGAGCGCCCGGGTGGACCTTTTACCCGATTTCGTCACCGAGGAGCTCGCCCGGCTTCAGGACGAAGTGCCCGCTGAGCCCTTTGAGCGCATCCGGCCGTTGATCGAATCCGAACTGGGGGAACCGTTAGAGAGCGCCTTTCGGTCCTTCGATCCCATCGCGACCGCCGGGGCCTCGCTGGGCCAGGTGCATCGCGCTGTGCTGCCGGACGGCACCTCAGTGATGGTTAAGGTGCAGCGGCCGGGGATCGAACAGCTGCTCGCCGCGGACCTGGCGGCCCTGACCGTCGTGGCCCGCATCCTTTCCCTCTAACCCGCCGCTGCGCCGACGGGTCCAGCTCGATCGCCTGCTGCAGGAGTTCGCGCGGACGCTGGCGATGGAGCTGGACTACATCGCCGAGGCCCGCCACGCGGAACAGTTTGCCCGGAACTTCGCGGACGACCCCGGCATCCGGATCCCCCGCCCGTTCTGGTCCCACACCCGGCGGCGCGTGCTGGTCCTCGAGGACGTCACCGCCATCAAGATCACGGATCTGGCCGCTATCGAGCGCGCGGGCATCTCGCGGGCCTCCGTCGCCCGGCGGCTGTATCAGGCTTACCTGCGCCAGGTCTTTTACGATGGCTTCTTCCATGCGGATCCCCATCCGGGCAACCTTTTCGTGGAACCGATGGAGGAAGCGGGATCCCCGGACGGCGAGCGCCCCTTCCGCCTGACCTTTGTGGACTTCGGGATGGTCGGGCGGATCTCCCCCGAGGCCCGTCGCTGGCTGCGGGAGGCAGCCATCGGGTTGGGGACCCGGGACGCCCGCCGCATTGTTCAGGCCATGGATGCGTTGGGGTTTCTGCTGCCCGAGGCGGACCTGGATCTGCTGACCCGGGCCGTGGAGCGTTTGCTGGGCCGGGTGTGGGGCCTTTCGATGGCCGAATTGCGGAAGTGGTCCCTCGCGGAGGCGGAGGCGCTGTTCCTGGAGTTCCGGGAGCTCCTCCTCCGGTTTCCCTTTCAGATCCCCCAGGAGTTCCTGCTTCTCGGGCGAACCTTAGGGATCCTCGCCGGCTTGGTCACCCGCCTGGATCCGGAGTTCAACGTCTTCACGGAGGCTGAGCCCTTCGCCCGGCGCCTGCTGGAGGAGGAACGGCCGGCGCTTTCCGAACTCGCCTTGGAGGTCCTGCGCCAGCTGGTGCGGATCCCCCTGGACCTCGAGCGCTTCCTCACGCGCTCCCTGGCGGGGGAGATCCGATGGCAGGTTGCCTTCCCGGAGGCCCAGGAGACCATGATCCTGATCGCTGAGGGGTTCCAACGGCTGGTGTGGCAGATCACCGGGGTGGTCTGGTGGATCCTCGCCCTCTTCTTCTGGGTGAACGGACAAGCGCTCCTGGCCGGGATCCTGGGGGGGATCGCCGGGCTCTGGATGCTCTGGGGGTTGCGTCCGTGGCCGCGCCGAGCTTACGGCGCGAGAAAATTTGCCCAACGACGAACCGGCCCAGGGCCCAACTTGGAAGCGTGGTGAAGAGTTTGAGGGCGAATGAAGCATAAGGGGCGCCCGTTGGATCCGCGCCCTTTCCAGCGAAGATCCGCTTTAGACTCACGAGCGCCCCATGTGGGTGGAAGGCGCTTCCTCTTCTTCTTCCAGCAAGCCGTCCAGCACCGCGCGCACGGAGAGCAGCGCCTCCCGGCGGGCCGCCTTCCAGTGTTGCCAGAACCGCTCGGGGAGCATGGCCTTCAGGGCCTCCTGGAGCTCCCAGCGGGCCATCCGGGCGTGGGCCCGCGCCTCCTCCTGCCAACGCTTCCGCACCTCTGCCATCGCTGACCTCCCCACGAGCTGCAGCGATCCCTCTACTCTCA
>DATMAC010000208.1:0-5175 GCA_035573655.1 Thermoflexus sp. | reverse complement strand
CCGCCGATCTCGATGCCGGTCTCCGAGCCGCCGATGTGCAGGCCGGTGATAGCTTGGATATGGAACCGCAAAAAGATGCGGCCTCTTAGTTGGATGTGCTTGGCCGGCATGGGTCACCCCCTCGATGGCGAGTGATGGATCGCGCGGCTATTGCCCACCGTAGGCTTTGTGATAGGCCAAGATCGCCTCGAAGAACTCCACGAAGCGCTGGAAGTTATCGTCCTGGTTATCCCCTTTCCCTGACGACTGTTCCTTCGGCGGAGCCTTGATCACATATTCCAGGGCGGGATCCAGGATCCCCACCAATTCCTCCACCGCCTTGCCGCGCTCCTTGCGGGCGCGGTAGGCCATCTTCGGCCGGAGAAGGACCAAGCGACGGAAGGCGCGCTGGCGGTCGATGCTCCACTCAGCTTGGATCTGGCGCACCTCCCCGAAGAGGGCACGGATTTGGCTGGTGCTGAGCGCTTCTTTGTCATCTTTGCTTTTTGGGGCAAGCGCGTGCCCTATCTCCCTGGCACGTTCTACCAGTTTCTGCACCCCATTCGGATCGGTGATAATGTCACGCAGGTCTTGCATGATGGCACGCCGAACCTCCTCACTGAGACGCGGTTTGGATTGTTGCGCCATAGAGCACCTCCCAATTGGAGAACTGCTGAGCGTGAACAACCAGGACCTGCAGGGCGTCCTTTCAGCGCCCCATCCTGAGCTCGAATCATCGGAGCGATTATGACCGCCCCAGTAACTCCGCCCACCGCGCCGCCAGGCCGATCCACTCGATGGCCCGGAAATCTTCCCCGTGCAGGCGCTCCGCCAGTTCGTCCACCGCCTGCGCCACCTCGGGGTTCCGCTTCCTCTCCCGTCCAGCCATCCGCTTTAGGAAGTAATACCCCCGCCACATCCAAGGGCCGTAATAGACCACTTCCTCTCCGGCTTTGTTCCGGTCCTCCCCCGAAAGCGAGCGCCGCTCGGCTTCCTCCCAGTATTGCTCCTGAAGGCGGATCAGGATCTGGAGCAAGGCCTTGGGGGCGTCGGCGCCGCCTTTCTCCTTGGGACGGGTCAGCCGCTCCAGCCGGTGGGCCAGCGCGTGGACGCTCTGCGTCCCCTCCACACACGCCGCCTCCAGCCCGAACCGATGCCAGGGGAGCGCCTGCCCCAGGAAGCAGAGGGCGTCCTTCTGGCGCCAGATGGGTTTGCCCCCCACGGTTGGGCCCCGCTCGTCCCTCCACCGAAGCCCCTTCGCCTGAGATTCGGCCTCGCCCGCCTCCCGCGCCGCTTGATAGAGCGGATACTTGGCCGGGATCAGCACGATGCCGGCGCTGGTGTGGAGGCCCGGATGGCCGGCCACGAAATGCGAGAAGTCCACGCGGATGGCCCGCGCCAGCTCCACCACCGCATCCCACGAGCCGACGAAGAAGAGATCGTCCCCACCGGAATAGATGGAATAGAGCCGGTCCCGGCCGTCCTCGGTCCGGCCGATCCGCGCCGCCAACATTTCCACCCACCCCTCGAAGAAGAGGCTGATGGCGAAGCTGAGGGCGGCGACGCGGGAGAGGTTGGCTGCTTCCCCCAACCCGTCCGAGAACAGCTTCCCCAGGTTGTCCACATCCATCCGCAACACCCCCAGGCGCGGGATGCCGGTGGATTGGGCGGCGAGCACCGTGAAGGGCTTGATCTTCCCGTGGGGCGGTTGGGGCAGCTCGCGGCGCACGGCCCTCTGCCGATCCCTCGGCAGCCCTTGCAGCCACTCGTCGTCCCGCTCGTTCCACACCGGCGTCACGTTCACCAGGAAGCGGCGGCCGATCACCGTGTGGGCATCCGGCCGGAGGTCGCTCATCGCCTCGTCCGTCAGGGCCAGGATCCAGCGAGGGCGGCCGGTGTTCGGCATGCCGGCGAGGTTCTCCACCGCGCCGGCCTGCAGGCCGAAGGCCCTCAAGACTTCCTTCCAGCCCCCCGGCTCAACGCCCTCACCGCCCGCCGGCTCCACCTCCATCCACCAGAGGTAACGGGCCCGGCGGAGGTCCTCCCCCAACCCCTCGTAGGAGAGGCAGGGTGGACATTTGCGAACCCCTTCCTCTTCTCCCGCTTCCTTCTCTTCTCTCGTGTGCGGATGCTCCCGGCCGCAGACCTGGCATTCCTGCTTCCTGTCGCCGCCGCGCCCTTGGGGTTCAAAGAGCCTCTTGCGCAGCTCCTCCCCCAGTTCGGTGAAGCGGCGCTGTTTGGCCTTCTGGAGCCGCTCCCCCAGTTCCCGCCATTTGCCGGAGATGCGGCCGTCGTAGAAATCGGCGGCGGCCAGGGGGATCGCCTCCAAGGCCAGGTAGAGATCGCCTTGGTGATGGGTCAGGAGGATCCGGCTGATCTCCCGCCGCACCTCCTCCAATCGGGCCCGGTCGGCGGGGCGGGCCAGGAGGTAGAAGCCACCGCCGCCCTGGTAGATCAAGTTGGTGATGGGAAGCTCCAGGCGCCGCAGGACGTAGCGGGCGACGGCCTCGGTGAGGAGTTGGAGGTAGAACGAGCGGCCGCGGAGGGCGCTCGTCGCGCCCCGCGCCGTGATGGTGTAGATGAAATCTTGCACCCCGCTGATGTCCCCGCCCACCAACAGGGCCACCTCGTCCGGCTTGTCCTCCGGCGCCTCCAGCGCCCGGTCCAGCGCGGCCTCCTCCCAGCCCAACAGGCAGACCGCCAGCGCGGCGGTCACCCGGCTGTGGTCATAGAAGCTGACATCCGGGAGGACGCGGTGGTAAGCGGAGGGGACGCACCAGGCGTACCGCTGGAGCAAGAGGAGCATGCTCTCCAGGTAAACGGGAAGCTGCCCGCCCTGGCGGTGCGCGTTGAAGAGCGCTTGGACCTCCTTTTGGAAGCCGTCCTGCAAGCGGTGATACGCTCGCTCCACCTCCGCTGGATCCGCCTCCTCTCGGGGGAAGAGGGCCTCGCGGTCGATCCGCAACGGGTGCAGCGGCCAGTAACGGACGGAAGACGCCTTTTGGCCGTCGGCGGTGAGGGCGCAGAAGATGGAGCGGAGCGGACGGGGTTGTTCCCCTTCTTCTTCATTTTCATTGGAGATGCGTGCTCCAGCGGCGAGGCGATCTGCGAGGGCGACGACCTTGGTCGCATGGTCCGGCAGGGGCCGATGGCGGTGGCCCATCACCGGGTAAAGGGGCTCCTGCCAGGCCGGGGGGACGAACTGCTGAACGAACGCTCTCCCCACTTCAGCGGGTCTCCCCTTCCTCCATCCGATCCACTGGGCGAACCGGCCGATGTCGTGAAGCAGCCCGGCCAAGGCGATCCGATAGACGGCTTCCTCCATCACCGCCTCCGATGGGAGCTTTCGTGGATTCTGCGAATCGGCCCAGCCACCCCTCCGGGCGCCCGTTCGGGCATCGAGGCCTTCCGTCGCCATCCCGCCCGCCCGTTCGCCCCGGCTCTCGGGGATGGCATCGCTCGGACCCGGATCCCTTCTCGGGCGTCAAGCGGTCCGATCTGCTCGGTTGCAAACAACCGGAGGAAAGCACCTCAACGCGTGGTGATGCGCTTTCAGTTCGTGGAATCCCTGTGAGGGAGACGCATAAGCACCTCCCTCACAGGGATTCCACCTTCGCCACAGAGCAAGTCGGATCTATTATACCGCGCGGTCCACCCGATTAGGTATCCCGCGGCCTGAGCGCAGGGCGCTTGAACGTCTCTTCTCCCGCTATGCCCCATACGGATTCAGGATCTCCTCCTGGGGGCTTTCATGGCCCTTCCACCCCCTCCCAGCGCTCCCCACCGAATGGGACCAGCCCGAATCGTTATCTTCCCATTGGCCGCGAGCGCCGCTCTCTCCGGGCTCCCTCGGGTTCCGGCCCTCGAGGCCTGGGAACGCCGGCTATACGCGGAGCGAGCGGATGGATGGAGGAGTTACGCCGTGGGTTTTCGCCTCGTGGGTTTCCTGTGGGGGATGGACCGCGTACGCGGCCCATCCCCCACAGGGATTTCGATCCTCGCAACAGCGCGGGAATCACCCAATGAAGGAGGAGGAAGCTCGGAAGGCCCTTTCGGGCATTGATGGGTTTCAAGCCTTCTCAAACGATCTATGAAGAGCGAGTGCGGATGGTCGGTGAAACACGGTCTTAATGCCCTTTCGTGCATTGATGGCTTTCGAACTTGGCCTCCCTGGCCGAGCGGGAGCGGGCTTGGCGGGAGGAGGTCTTAATGCCCTTTCGGGCATTGACGGCTTTCGAACACCTTCTCGGTGGGGGCGGCGGTGCGCAAGTTCTTCTCGTCTTAATGCCCTTTTGGGCATCGAAGGCTTTCGAACTTGCCAACTACGCAGAGGCCCGGCGCTCGTTCTGGGAGGTCTTAATGCCCTTTCGGGCATTGGCAGCTTTCGAACAAATGGCCAAGCTGAGCGCTCGTGGGAACGAGGCAGTGTCTTAATGCCCTTTCGGGCATTGACGGCTTTCGAACGGAAAATGAGCCCCACGCCAGGGTGCGAGCCATGGCCGCCCAGTCTTAATGCCCTTTCGGGCATTGTCGGCTTTCGAACTGATCCTCGGGAACTTCGCGCCCTAAGCCATCCCAGCACGTCTTAATGCCCTTTCGGGCATTGTCGGCTTTCGAACCCATCGGAAACCTGGGTAATGATTGCGACTTACGCTGAGGTCTTAATGCCCTTTCGGGCATTGTCGGCTTTCGAACTTTGCAAGGATTTGGGCATGGAGAAGGCCCGGGCTAGTCTTAATGCCCTTTCGGGCATTGTCGGCTTTCGAACATCGAAGTCACAAACGCGACCCCTTGCTCCGGCACGCAGGGTCTTAATGCCCTTTCGGGCATTGTCGGCTTTCGAACAGACCTACTACGACCACTTCCAGTGCGCCGTGTGTGGGTCTTAATGCCCTTTCGGGCATTGTCGGCTTTCGAACACAGGAATCGGAGCGCCAGAGTTGCGAACATCAATCGCGGTCTTAATGCCCTTTCGGGCATTGTCGGCTTTCGAACCCATGCAGCGCCCGCGATGGGTGCCGCGGATCTTTCTGGTCTTAATGCCCTTTCGGGCATTGTCGGCTTTCGAACCGCCAGATCTGGCGTCCGTTTGATTTCCATTTTATTGACCCATTGCCCCCCTGTCAAATCCCCCAAACGCTCATCGGCTCGACCGGATCCCCCTTTCCTTCCACATTTTTTCTCATCCTCTTCCCC